>CALBUI010000263.1 GCA_937968125.1 uncultured Anaerolineales bacterium
CCTGGATTTCTTCGATGTTGAATCCCCAGGGAGAATTGATCAGGATGTCATCTTGAGCAGGACCTTGCCACCCCTGCCGGTACCCCTCCTGAATATCGGTGACCAACAACTCTTCGTAACCATAATCCCGGATAATCTGACGATCAACTTCTGGGAATGTGGCAGCCAGTTTTTCTCCGGCAGCCTTGGGATCACCCATGATCATGTCGCGCATCATGCGGCGAACCAAGTAAACCAGGCTGGGCATATTGCGACCAACTATCATAAGCATCCTATTAGGAAGGGGGAGTCCTGCGTATGGTTGGGGACGGTCGGGTGGAGCTAATCCACTGATTAACGCTCCAGCCAGGACCCGCTCCGGGAGTTTATACGCACAGGCCAACGCATGGGGCCCACCTGCAGACCAACCCTGAACGTAGAAACGATCGATGTTGAGGTGGTCGGCGAGCTGGCTGATGTCATTCGGCCAATCCAACAGCTTCCGATCAAGCTGCGGGTCGGAAATACCATGCCCTGGACGATCCGTTGCAATAAACCTGATCCCCAATTCTGAAAGAATGGATGTGTCGGCTGGATATTCCAAACGGGAACCACCCGATCCGTTGAAGTGGAAGACAGCTTTGCCATCCGGGACTCCGTACTCTGCAAATCCTAATTTTCTGCCGTCACTAAGTACTGCGGTTTGATCCATGTAATTCTCCAGATGCTTCTATCACTTGTTGGGTGATCAATAATATGATTGAAGTTTCGAATTGGAAGAAAGTAATTATGATCGTCCTAATCAAAGTTCGATACACAGGCTTTTGAGATATCTATTCGATTATACTCAATGATGTTAAGTCAATCTTCTGACGAGATTCCATTGCATTTTCTTGGTTACATCAGCCCTTCGGTGGTTTATATCAGCGTGATTTAAAAGATGTATTCCATCCAAATTCTATTATTGCATTAATCATGCTATGGTAGAATGCTCTTCGTCCTGATATTCATCGGGGGACTCACCTAGTGATCCCATTTTTCAGGATGTAATACTATCGTCTTTATTTCAGGAGGAAATCGTGCCACAATCAGATGCCATAATGGCATTAGCCAAAGTGATGATCGCCGCTGCCTGGACCGATGGTTCGGTCAGTAATGATGAAATGAACAGTTTGAAAGACCTGCTTTTTCAGCTGCCCGAGATGACAGCCAGCGACTGGGCAGAATTAGATATCTATATTGAAACCCCAGTGGGTGAGGCTGAACGTGCCCGCCTGGTGGCGGAATTACAAGCCAGTCTGCAGACATCGCAGGATAAAGAAATAGCCCTCACTATGGTCGATGAGCTGGTCAGCGCAGATGGTGAAATAACTCCTGAAGAGCAAGCCAGCGTCGAGGAGATCAAATCAGCTATCCGGGATGCCAATGTCGGTGTTCTGGGAAGCATGGGCAATTTTCTTGGCAGCTCTGTCAACCGACGTTCCAAAGCTGTGACCAATGCTCCCAACCGCGAGCTTTACCTGGATGACTACCAGAAGAACAAGGTGTTCTACAACGTCAGCCGCCGGCTCGAGCTGGAAGAAACCGAGATTGAAATCCCGGAAAAAGAGCTGCGCAGGTTGAGCCTGGCTGGGGGTTTGATGGCCAGGGTGGCATATGTGGATCACGAAGTCCAGGAGGGGGAATTCGATTCAATGGTGAATGCCATCCAGAATAACTGGGAACTCTCTGATCTCCAGGCGGCGCTGGTGGCGGAGTCAGCTGTCTCTGCAATCACCAAGGGGCTGGATTATTATCGCTTATCCAGGCGGTTTTTCGAGAGCACAACCGAAGATGAGCGGGTGCATTTTATGGATGCACTATTCGCAGTCGCTAATGGTGATGAGGGCGTCTCTTACTTGGAGATTGAAGAGATTCGTACCATCGCCACCGTGTTAAAACTTACCCACAAGCAGTTCATTGACGCTAAGCTGAAAATACCCCGCGAACGCCGGGCGAATTAGTACATTTACTTATCCTTATTCCCTGTTCGGGGAAGAATCACCTCGCCATGCTCAGCATAAGCCTCCCTGCCGGGCATTTGTTGATGCCGAGTTAAATCCTTCCGCGAAAATCCATCGCATTAAATTGGGAACGGTTAAAATCTCGCCAGATTTGGCGAGGTTTTTCTATCCTGATCTATAGTTTGTCTCTTCGACAAATTTGTAATTCAATGATTCGCGCAAATGAATTCATTCCACCGGATGCTAATACCCCAATATGGTAATATTCATCTACAATTGATTTATTCTCGAATTTTAGCAAATGAGCTTTGCCTGATTTATGTCCAGGATAATTTTCATTAGCTGTAATAATCGTAAAGAGGGGGTCAAATCAGTTTGTTGACCATATAGGAGCTGTGTGCTTTCTGATTTTCAATCCCGTTGAACATGCTCAAGCTACCCAAAAATTGGAACCGCGAGGATCTAGATTTGCTAATAGAAATTTGAAATGAACGATTCCCCTGAACGAAAAAACAGCCAGGATGAATTTGCTTCCAAACTGAAAGCTGCACGTGCTGGACGCAGCATGGAAGGTGAACGTCGGGTGGTGACGATCTTATTCTGCGATGTCACCGGCTCGACTGAGATGGCCGAACAGCTTGACCCGGAGGATTGGGCCGAGATAATGGACGACGCATTCGATTTCTTGATTGCGCCCATCTATCGCTATGAAGGAACAGTCGCCCGGTTGATGGGTGATGCAATCCTGGCCTTCTTCGGCGCCCCAATCGCTCACGAGGACGACCCACAGCGGGCGGTGCTGGCTGGATTAGCCATTCTTGATGAATTACAACCTTTCTGCGACCGGGTAAGAAAGGAGTACGGTCTGGATTTCGGCGTCCGGGTTGGGATCAACACTGGCACTGTGGTGGTGGGACAGATTGGATCGGATCTGGCGATGGAATATACGGCGATGGGGGACGCAGTTAACCTGGCAGCGCGGATGGAACAGACGGCGGAGCCGGGGACAGTACAAATTTCGAAAAATACATACAAGCGAGTTGCACCCTTGTTTAACGTTGAAACCCTTGGAAATGTAGAAGTCAAAGGGAAGCGAGAGCCGACTCAAGCCTACCGGGTTATTGGCAAGAAGGCTGAACCGGGGAGTCTGCGGGGGATTGAAGGATTGAGCGCGCCGCTCGTGGGACGGCAGGCGGAGCTCGAGAAGCTAAATCAAATTCTCAGGAACTTGAAAGAAGGTCGTGGGGGTATCGTATGTCTGATTGGAGATGCTGGACTTGGCAAGAGCCGCTTGATTAGAGAGCTAAAAGCCGTGTGGGAGGAAGGAATGGAACCTGACCAACCACTCCCCTGGAGTGAAGTTCAGGGCATACCGTACGATACAACCCTTCCTTATGGACTCTTTCAGCAATTATTCAAACAATCCTGCGGTATATCAGAAGATGATCCACCGGAAATTATGCGTCAAAAATTGGCCGCGATGATGGACGACATACCACCTGATCTGCGAGAGCGCGCTATATATGTGTATGAATTAATTTTGTCAATTGAAGCCCCATCTGGTAAGCCCAAGCTTGCTCCGGACACTTCCAAACTCGAAGGTGAAGCGCTCACACGTGAAATTTTCGAAGTCACACAAAAAATTATGCAAGATTTGGGGAGCAACGAATCTGGAGTTATTGTTTTTGACGACCTCCAGTGGGCTGACGAGGCTTCGGTGGCGCTGCTCATCCACCTGTTCCAACTCGTTAACAAATCGCCGCTGCTCTTTCTGTGCGCTTTCCGTCCATTTCGCCAGTCGCCCGCATGGATGATCAAGACTAATGCCGAAACCGACTACCCCCACCGTTACACGGAAATCGTGCTCGACCCGTTATCAGCAGAGAGCAACCATCTTCTGGTAGACAACCTGCTGGAGATCGCCGATCTGCCGCCCAAAATTCACGAACTCATCCTGCAGAAGGCGGAAGGAAACCCATTTTTCGTTGAAGAAATTGTCCGTACCCTCATTGAAAGCGATGTTGTAGTGCGTGATGAGAGCGGGACGCGTTGGCGAGCTGCTGTCAAGGTCGAGGACATTTCCATTCCGGACAACCTGCAAGCACTGCTTGCCGCTCGTATAGACCGGCTCGATCAGGATCTCCGCCAAACCTTGCAGCTGGCATCTGTCATTGGTCGTTCGTTCTACCACCGTGTACTTCAATGGGCTATGGAGGTGAAAGCCTCCTTGGATGAACACTTAACTACGCTGGAGCGGGTCGAACTCATTCTCGTGGCAGCCCAGATGCCAGAGCTGGAGTATACCTTCCGTCATGAACTGACCCGGGATGTAGCCTACCAATCCATCCTGCGCAGGCATCGCCGCCAGTTCCACCACCGGGTAGGCGAGGCACTAGAGAGCTTATTCCCAGATCGTTTGGAGGAACTGGCTCCAAGGCTCGGTTTCCACTTCTACGAGGGGCGGGACGACGAACGGGCCTTGAAATATTACACCTTGGCCGGTGATGCTGCCGCACGATTGTATGCTAATACGGAGGCAGCAAATCATTATGGCCGCGCTCTTGAGGTAGGCCTACGCAGTCAGGCTTCCAATGAGCGAATCATTAAACTGTTCAGCAGCCGCGGTCGATCATTAGAATTGTCCGGACATTACCAGGAAGCATTGGCCAATTATCAGGAATTGGAGGACTTAGGGCGAGAACGGTCTGACCATTCCCTGGAGTTGGCCGCGCTGATACCACAAGCTACCGTCTATTCGATACCCACCGTGAAACACGATCGTGAGCAGGGATTGGCGCTGGCTGATAGGGCTCTCGCATTGGCTCGCGAACTGAATGACCACCGTGCCGAAGCCAGGTCGCTCTGGAACCTGATGTTGCTCGAAAACTACACCGGCCATGAACCCCATCAAGCTGTGGAATATGGCGAGCAGTCGCTGGCTATCGCACGCAAACATCATCTGCGCGAAGAACTGGCTTATGCGCTTCACGACCTTGTCCGTCCTTATGCCGCAGTTGGCCAATCATCGAATGCGTCTGCGGCGTTGGAGGAATCCCGCGCATTATGGCGCGAGATGGGCAACCTGCCTATGCTGGCCGATAACTTGACCACGACCGCCTCAGGCCTTTATTTTTCAGGTGATTTCGATGAAGCTCTCACAATGGCAAAGGAATCATTGAGTGTCAGCCAGTCGATCGGCAGTCTATGGGGGCAGGCTTACAGCCTTTTTATGATCGGCGAGATCTATCTTGAATATGGCGAGATAGAGCAAAGTATTCAGGCCTTTGAAGAAGGGCTGCCATTGGCTGGGCGGGCTAATTTTACTCCTTTAGAGGTCGGCAACCGCGCTCGCCTGGCAGGAATCTATGGTTTTCTCGGCGATGTCGAAAGGGGACTCGAGCTGGCCAGTCTGGCGCTCGCCAAGGCGGATGAATTGGAACATTTTAGGCGTCCTGCACTAACTGCTTTGGCGCAGGTTCATCTCTACAATGGAGATTTGGCTGAAGCCAATGCGGCGCTTAATGAGGCCCCGTCTGAACTCGAGAAGGATGATATTTACGATATGTTAGCTTCTTTGACAGTTTACTTTGAGGGTGAAATTGCGCTGGCCAACCATGATTATGACAGAGTACTCGAGCTGATGGAAAAGACTATCGACTCAATGCACGCGTTCGATTTACGCGTCTATCTATATGATATGCTGCATCTCAAAGGCCGTGCATTGAACGGTTTAGGACAAGTCAACGAAGCGCGCGAGGTGTTAATGGAAGCACAGGCTGAAGCAGAGCAGCTTGGTTCAAGACGCAGTTTGCTGCAAATCTTGCCCACGCGGATCGAGATTGAAGTTCAGGCCAACAACATGAGCCAGGTTGAAAAGCTGCGAAAGAATGCAAAAGAGAATATCAAGTTTATAAGCGATCATATTGACAAACCTGAACTACGAGCTTTGTTTTTAGACTTGCCACACGTGCAGGCGATAATCTCAGAAGGTCCGAGCTGAAGAATTACACTCAAAGAGGCATCATGTCATCACATTCAGAACAAACCCCGCTGTGAATCTTATTCGCAGATGCCAATGATGAAAATTATCATGATAACCTGGGGAATTGAACCGAAAAAAATCGCTGAAGTCAGCGATTTTTTTTAGTGTTCGTCATTGAGATTTTGTCATATCCATCTTTTTCCCCCTCGAAGATTAGTAAAATCTCCGACACATATAAAAAGTTACATTAAAAAGGTTGAGACATTAGCGTAATTCGCGCAATTAGCAGATAATTTCGAAATTTCAGTGGGGATTACCAGATACCATCGCCCTCAAAATGGCGCCAACAGTCTTAGGATGCAGCGATTTGACGAACACTTCCCGGTAGAGGGCATGGGCCGAGACGGCGTCGAACAAGGCATCCTGTAGATCTGGTGTAGTCTGGGCCGCACGCAGCACTGGGTTAATCAAGCCAATGCGGGACACAATTATCGTCAGCAATCGCATAGCCCGGCCATACGGCATGTCTTGAATGATATCTTGATTGGCGGTTCGGTATTGCTCATGGAATGCTTGCTTGGAAAAACCATAATCAGAGATAGTCTCTGCAGCGCGGATACCAGTCATCACCGCTGTAGTTACTCCTTTACCTTTAAATGCCCTTACCAATCCGGCAGCATCACCGATCATTACATAGCGGTCTCCATAATAATGTTTCGCTAAGGAACGAGGGAAGCGACCTTTGAAGTAAATAAGGTCATTGGTCCCATTCGGTTGCTCACGATCAACTTCAGGCAGAACCCCCTGCACAGAAGGATGGTCGATAAACCTGTCCATCAGGGGCGTATCCACAGAATTACCAGCAATATTAATCGTGCAGTGGGAGCATTTCGGAGTAACTGCGCCAAATTCAATGCGTGGGTTGGAAAGTAGGAAGGCGTGGATATAACCTTTCAGGTTCGATTCCTCATCTCCATTGGGGTGACATTTCGTCACCAACGAGTCCATCGCTTCCGGCGGGTGGTAATCCGTATGCCGGGAGAACATGGAAGCACTGCCTTCATCTAAACCGAAGGCGCCGACCACGACATCCGCCTCGAACGGCAGGCTTTCTGTATAGACGATCACTCGATCTTCATGGATTTCCAGGTCAACAGCGCGGGCAGGGAAAACCTCAATCCCATTCTTCTTAACTTGTTCCAGCATGAATTCGTCAAACTGCACCCGGCGCATGGCATAGGAGGTGTCATCATCCCCCTCCAGGGTTATTTGGTTGGCAGAACTGTGCAGCACATACCCTTGAATTTCAACCTGGCATAAATCATAGGGAAATGAAATACCCAATTCATCCTCAAGTAATTCAGGCAAGGGGGGAGAGAGAACTCCTACACATTGGTTGTAGTGCTTCTCGTCAAGGAATTGTTTTCCTTCGATGATGGTAATCTGAGGCTTGAGACCCAGCCGATCGGCTTTCCTCTGAAGAGCGAGCGCACACGCTGAGCCGCCTGGTCCGCCCCCGATGATCACTACCCGGCTATCTGGGGTGAGGATCTTCGACGATGTATTCAAATTGACCTCATTATTTATGGCTAATTGCCGGATCAAGTTTCCTGCAATTGTAGCACTTCTTTTCTTCTGATTATGTGTAAATCATGATAATTGGAAGATAATATCGTACCAATATGGTAAGATTAGTAACCATTTACATAATCGGAAAAATTGTCTATAATGGTTTCGTTCATGGTTACAAAATGGTAATTATGAACGGAGGGTAATCTATTATCTAAGTCGGAGGGCAAATAATTCATCACATCGCTAATTTTACTATGCTGTCGATTCAAATTCTGTTACCAAAGTTAAACTGACAGCTTTGTGAAGAATTACCTCGAAGTTTTTATATCCCGAAATGGCAAACCTATCGTGAGGTGGGGGCGCAAAGCCCAGGATCTGCAGTGAGGCAGACAGCCGGGCTGCCGAAGTGATAACTTCGGTTTTTTTGGTTTGGAAAGTTGGGTGTAGGTCACTTTAGGAGGAGACGATGAAGCGTGTTATCGATAGGTTGAGGAATTCCCGAGATTCCAGTCAATTTGATCAAAATGAGAACTATCATTCTAACCGGCCGCGATTATGGCTGTGGATGATGGGTATTGCCGCGCTGGCTTTGGTGCTGGTTTTGCCCCTCAACTTGGCATTTGCTGTTTATGAGGACAATCTCTTTGAAATTGGAGATGGATTTTTCACCGATGAATTAAATTTTCAAGCTCCTTCTCCTGGGTCCGCTGATATTGAAGATGCTGAGGGTCATCCAGGGCCAGATTGGGCAGCTATCCCTTTTGATCCTGTCACTGGCATTGGTGATGTGAGTGGTTTCACAGGCGGAGTCGCGGCACGTTTCATCAAGGATGGATTGGCGGTCAAGGGGGCTGTTGACGAAACTACATTCACGGGATCAAAGAATGATGATCTGCACGCAGAATGGCAGTGGGTAACCGGAAATGTGCCCGCCAAAAACGATCTTTCGAATGTCTATCTATATACAGCTACGAACGCGGAGAACGACCTGTTCCTTTTTGCCGGGATGGAGCGTATTGTTCCCAATGGAGACAGCCACATCGATATCGAGATCAATCAAAACGAGTTGATCGCCAACCCGGATGGCACTTTTACGGGCGAGAAAATGGATGGCGACCTGCTACTGGTGATGGATTTCTTGAAAGGTGGTGAT
>CALBUI010000264.1 GCA_937968125.1 uncultured Anaerolineales bacterium
GCAGCTCAATATCTTGATCAGCGATATGGATTTCCCGCTAGATCGCATCATCATGGATCCGACAACCGGCGCGCTGGGTTATGGCATTGAGTACGGTTATTCCGCCATGGAACGCTTGCGCCTGGCAGCTTTGCAGGGTGATAACATGACCCAACTACCGATGCTGGTCACCCCCGGCTATGAGGCCTGGAAAACCAAGGAATCGAAAGTGGGAGAAGGAGTCCCCGAAACCTGGGGAGATTGGGAAGAACGGGGCATCAACTGGGAGACCCTGACTGCCATTACCTTACTTGAATCTGGTGCAGATATTATTGTCCTGCGCCACCCCGTGAGTATTAGTCGGGTCAAAACTGCGATCGATGAATTGATGGTCGTCCCGGAACCCGCATAAAGGCTATGCTTTATTCATTACGAGATGATTATCCGTTGCTTAACTGCTGAACAACCTTAATTTGGAGAGGCGAAAATGGCCTTAACTGGAATACAAATATATAAACTACTCCCCCAAACGAACTGCAAAGAATGCGGTTTTCCCACCTGCCTGGCATTCGCCATGAAACTGGCTGCCAAGCAAGTTGAGCTGTCTGATTGCCCGTATGTCAGCGATGAATCAAAATCCGAGCTGGCCGAATCGGCTGCCCCACCGATCCGACTGGTGACTTTGAAGGCAAACGGCAGTGAGGCCAAAGCCGGCAATGAAGTGGTTCTTTTCCGCCATGAGAAGACCTTTTATCATATGCCGGGTATCTTCCTACGAGTGTTTGATTCTGAGTCCGCAGAGGAGATCAAGGCTAAAGTTAGCGAAGCTGATGCGTATCAAGTCAATTACGTGGGCATGGATTTAGCTATTGATGGTTTCGCGGTTGCTTCTGTCTCTGGCGATGCTGCCGCCTTCTCAAATGCTGTATCCGCAGTACGTGAGGCCAGCCAACGCCCCCTGGTCTTGATGAGCAGAGACCCAGAATTCATGAAAGCTGGTTTATCAGTCTTAGATGGCGAATCTCCCTTACTTTACGGGGCGGACTCAGACAATTGGGAAGCCATGGCTGACCTGGCCAAAGAAAACAAGGCGGCTTTGGGTGTGATCGAGGATTCACTTGAGGCGTTGGCTGATCTGACACAAAAGATCGCCGACCAGGGTGTTGAAGACCTGGTGATCGATCCCGGTGGACGCACCTTCAGTCCCGCCCTGACTTTTGGAACCCAAATCCGCAGGCTCTCTCTGAAGAAGAACTTCCGCCCACTGGGATATCCGATCATTTCTTTCCCCGGCGATGCAGGAGAGGCTGGTCTGGAATCGATGTTGGCAGCCCAGGCGATCACCAAGTACGCTGGTTTTATCGTCATCGACAATTTCACACCGGCTTCGGTGTACCCGCTGCTGGTCTTGAGACAAAACATCTATACCGATCCCCAAAAACCAATTCAGGTACAACCAGGGCTTTACGAGATCAACGGCCCTAAACCAGAAGATCCTTTGTTGGTCACGACCAACTTCAGCATCACCTATTTCAGCGTCGCTAACGAGGTTGAAGGCGCCGGGCTGCCAGCCTGGCTTTTGGTGACAGATGCTGAAGGAATGAGCGTGCTCACCGCCTGGGCGGCAGGCAAATTCGATGCTGAAAGGATCGCCAAGGCAGTAAAAGAATTCAATGTGGCAGACAAGACGACCTCGAAGCGGGTGGTCTTACCCGGTCATGTGGCTGTCCTCTCTGGCGAGCTGGAAGAAGAACTACCGGGCTGGGAGATCCGTGTTGGACCCCGTGAAGCAGTCGATTTACCAGCCTTCATAAAACAAGCACTTTAAGGACCTGCACAGAGATCAATCCAGTAAGTCAAACTCTTAATGGCTAAGCATACGGTCACGTTCGAAGCCTCCGGCGACACGGTACAGGTAAAAACTGGGACCTTGTTGTCTGAAGCTGTACTCAGAGCTGGGATTGACCTCAATCAACCATGTGGAGGTCAGGGACGCTGTGGACGGTGTGCCCTCCAGGTAACAGAAGGTGATGTACGCCGGAGGAGCACTATCCGTTTGTCCGAAGAAGATATTGCTCAAGGTTTCGCTCTCGCCTGCCAAACGGTGGTCGAGGGCGATATTCAGCTGGCCATCCCCCCACAAGAGAAGATCGAGCGCCTGTTAACCAGCGATCGCGCGGCAGCCGAGGTAACTGTTCCCCCGGGATACAACCCAGCTCAAGCCCAGGTCATCCAGGCCATCCCACTCACGCTTACCCCACCTGATATGAGCGACCAGACAGATGATTGGGCTCGCTTAACGACGGGTTTGCGCCAGCAGGCAGGTATCGAGCAGGTTCAGGCCACATTGGGATTGCTCCAGCGCATCGGGGATGTCCTTCGAGCTGGAGAGTGGGAGGTGACTGCTATCCTGGACACGCATTCCCCGGATGACTCCGATCAGCCTCCCCGCCTGATCGAACTGCTCCCCGGAAAAGAATTGATCCCACCTCCACTGTGGGGAGCCGCCATCGATATAGGCACCACCACGGTCACAGTCTGGTTGGTCGATCTAATCACTGGCCAGGTTAAAGCCCAGGCAGCCCAATACAACCAGCAAATTTCGCGGGGTGAGGATGTCGTCTCGAGGATTATCTTCGCCGGAAAAAATGGCGGTGGTGAAAATCTCCGTCAGCTCGTTCTGGATACGATTAACGAACTGCTCGAGACCACCTGCAAAAGGGTCAAATCCGATCCACCCCTCCAACCCGTTGATATCCTCAAAGCCACAGTCGTTGGCAACAGCACCATGATGCACCTGCTTTTAGGTATTCCACCAGAATACATCCGCAAGATGCCCTTCACAACCACGGTAAACCAGGTGCCAACCTTGACCGCGCATGAGATCGGCATCGACATCCATCCGGATGGCACTGTCGATTGCCTGCCAGGTGTGGCGAGTTATGTTGGCGCAGATATCACTGCCGGTGTACTTTCATCTGGGATAGACAGCACTGAGCAGGTGACCCTGTTTATGGATGTGGGTACCAACGGCGAGATCGTACTCGGTTCCCGGGAATGGCTGGTGACTTGCGCCTGTTCTGCGGGACCCGCCTTTGAAGGCGCCGGCGTCGGCGATGGTATGCGGGCAACCAAGGGCGCCATCGAGGACATCTGGATTAACGCAGCCGACCTGGAACCTTCTTTCAGGGTGATCGGCGGAGTTAAACCACGCGGCATCTGCGGCAGCGGTTTGATCGCCCTGCTGGCTGAGATTTTCCTGACTGGTGTGATCGATAAGGCGGGTAATTTCAACACCAACCAAAAAACCAACCGCATTCGCCAGGGTCAACACGGTTGGGAATACGTCATCTGCTTCGGCTCAGAGACTGGAGATGGTGAAGATATCGTCATTAATCATGTTGACGTTGACAACCTGCTGCGAGCCAAAGCAGCCATTTATGCCGGATTTAGCGTGCTGGCCGAAAGTGTCGGCATTCCTCTCGACTGGGTCGAGCAGGTATTAATCGGAGGTTCGTTTGGTAAATATATCAATGTAGAGAAGGCCATCGAAATTGGCCTCTTACCGGATCTGGCCTGGGATAAATTCCAATTTCTGGGCAACACAGCCGTGCGGGGTGCTTATCTTGCACTTTTAGATCACCAGGCAAGGGCTCAAGTTAAGGAAATCGCTGCCCGGATGACATATATTGAATTATCCGCGGACAACAAGTTCTATGATGCATTCATGTCGGCCATGTTTCTACCGCATACAGATTTATCCCGCTTTCCATCGGTAGAAGCAGCCATCACAAGTGAAGCAAAATAATTGAAAGGAGCTCAGGGAGGGCACCTATGTACATTATCGGAGAAAACATTCACATCATTTCGGAAAAAGTAAAAGTTGCCTTGAAAGAAAGAGATGCCAAATTCTTTCAAGAGCTGGCAGAAAAACAGGTTGCCGGCGGCGCGCAAGCCCTGGACATCAATCTGGGACCTCGCAAGAAGGACTGGGAGGAGGTTTTTCCCTGGATGGTGGAAACGGTGGAAGCCGTGGCAGACGTTCCCCTCAGCTTTGACAGCACCAATCTTTTGGGTATCGAGGCTGGATTAAAGAAAGTTACCAAGGCCCAACCCATCATCAACTCCACCTCAGCTGAACCGGAAAGATTGGAAAAAGTACCCCTGCTGGCCAAAGAATATAACACCAAGCTGATCGCCTTGACCATGGGCAGCGGCGGTATTCCAGTAGCTGCGGATGAACGCGTGACCATCGCTCTCGAACAGCTCATCCCGCGCATGTTGGAGATTGATTACCCCATGGAAAACCTGATCATCGATCCCCTGGTGCTGACAGTATCAGGCTGCCAGGAGTACTGCCCTGAACTGCTCGAGGCAGTGCGCACGCTGCAATTTGCCTGGGACCCACCGCCGGCAGTTTCGGTCGGGTTGTCCAACGTTTCCAATGCGGTGCCCCACGAAAACCGGGCTCTGATCAACCAGGTGTACTGCGCCATGCTGATGGGTGTCGGTTTAAATATGATGATCGCCGATCCTTTGGATGATGACTTGAAAGAGACTATCCGCATCATCGAAGAAGGCGATGATTCAACCCCGGTCGGCAAGCTTTACCTGAAAATCGCCGAACGTGTTGCCAACATGGAGGAACCAACAGTTGATGATGTTGACCTGAACGATCCCAAACAAGTCGAAATTTGGAAGACAGTTCAGGTCCTGCAAAACAAAGTCATCTATGCAGATTCTTATCTGCAGCAATGAATCCAACAACACAATTTTGATCGTTTCTTCTCTATAGGAGCATATGATGCTGAAAGAAAAAGAGCCTGTGAACGTCGATGAGCTGCTCGCTAAAGCAAAAAAGCCTTCGGGGGATGCGATGGAGCTGCATCCGTTCTACCGGGGAAAAATCGAGACCGCCTTGAAATGCTGTGTGCGCGATTTCGATGATTTCGCTATCTGGTATACCCCCGGGGTCGCGGCTCCCTGCCGGGCAATTGCCGAAGATCCGGACCTGGTCTACGAGTACACCAATAAGTGGAACACGGTGGCTGTCGTCAGTGATGGCACCCGCGTCCTGGGACTGGGAGATATCGGTCCAAAAGCTGGACTGCCAGTCATGGAAGGTAAAGCCCTGCTGTACAAATATCTCGGCGGGGTGGATGGTGTGCCCATCATGCTGGATACCAAGGACCCGGACGACATTATCAACGCTGTGACCATGCTGCAGCCTGGTTTTGGAGGTGTCAACCTGGAGGATATTTCCCAGCCGAAGTGCTTTTATGTGCTGGATACCCTGCGAGAGAAAGCTGATATCCCCGTCTGGCATGACGACCAGCAGGGCACTGCCACCGTAACCCTGGCCGCCTTGATTAACGCTTTGAAGGTGGTTGGCAAGGAGATGGGCGAGGTGAAGATCGCTTTCGTCGGCAGCGGCGCCTCCAACGTGGCCTGTTCCCGCCTGATCTTCGGGTGGGGGGCTGATCCGGCCAAATGTACCATGGTAGATAGCAAGGGCATTCTCGGCACCCACCGCAAAGACCTCGAGATGCGCAAGGCTGAATATGTCGACAAGTGGCACCTGTGCCAGATCACCAACGGTGCAGGCCGTAAAGGCGGCATCCCTGAGGCGATGAAGGATGTGGATATGGTCGTCGCGTTGAGCCGCTCCGGTCCTGGCGTGATCCTGCCGGAGTGGGTGGAGACGATGGCCGAGGATGCCATTGTGTTCGCCTGTGCCAACCCGGTTCCCGAAATCTGGCCCTGGGAGGCCAAGGCAGCTGGAGCGCGCATCGTCGCCACCGGTCGCTCGGATTTCCCCAACCAGGTTAATAATTCGCTTGGTTTCCCGGGCATTTTCCGGGGTGCTTTGGACATCCGCGCCCGCACAATCACCGATGAGATGTGCTTCGCAGCGGCCAAAGCTCTGGCTGACCATGTTGGCGACGACCTGAACGAGGAACACATCCTGCCCACGATGGACGATTGGGAGGTATTCCCTCGCGAGGCTGCTGCGGTAGCGATGAAAGCCCAGGAACAAGGTGTTGCCGGTCTGCAGCTCAGCTACGACGAATTATTTGACCAGGCCCGGCAGATCATCAAGCGCTCGCGCGACCTGACCCACATGATGATGGATCAAGAATTCATCGAAATGCCGGCTGAAGAATAATCACATCCTTAAATATCGTATTAGAAGGATGAAGCTTAACCTGACATTCTTATTGGACACGGATTGACACTGAAAAAGACGGAAAAGGATATGATTTCTAGTCCTCGTGTAAGATGAAAAATCTAATAAATTCCGTGTCCATCCGCGCTAGTCTGTGCCCAATTTTGAAAACTACCAGATGAGCAATATCGAAATCAAATGAGGTGAATTATGTACGACTTGATCGTCGTCGGAGGCGGACCTGCCGGTCTCACAGCCACAATTTATGCCATTCGCAAGCGGCTCAATGTCTTGATGATCACCAAGGACCTGGGCGGCAAGACTAACTACCGCCTGGCACTGCCCTGGATCGAAGATTACCAGGTGATCCGCGGCCTGGAGATCGTTAACAAATTCCGCAGTGAGTTGGAATATTTGAAATTTGCACGACATATGGAACCAGTCCAAAGCATCGAGAAGATGGCAGATGGGTTCCTGGTCCACACCAAGGGGGGCGGAGAGCTGCAAACCAAAGCGATTATCATCGCTTCCGGCACCAAGCAGCAGCGCCTGGAAGTGCCCGGGGAGAAGCAGTTCATCATGCGTGGGCTCTGCTACTCGGCATTGAGCTACGCGCCTCTGTTCATTGACCGCAAGACTGTTGTCGTCGGTGAAGGCGACCTGGCACTGCGTTCAGCTGCCGAGCTGGCTACCGTGGCAAAGCACGTCCACCTGATCGGACCTACTGGCGAAGCGCTCTCCACGGACCTGGGCAAGAAGCTTTCCAGCTCCCCCAACGTGACCATATTGGAGAACCACAAGGTCAATGAAGTCAAAGGCAATGGCTTCGCCAATCACCTAGTCGTCGAGAAGCCAGATGGCGGGATGCAGACCATCGAGGCAGAGGGTACTTTCATCGAGATGAATCTGATCCCCAACTCGCAAATGGTCGCTGACCTGGTCGATTTGGACGATTCGGGGCGCATCAAAGTGGATTGCTACGCCCGCACGAATATACCCGGCGTGTTTGCCGCTGGCGATGTGACCGATAGCTACGCTGAGCAGGTGCTTGTAGCGGTTGGTGAGGGCGCCAAAGCTGCCCTCAGCGCGTACGAGTACCTCTTACCCCGGCTATAACAAAAAAATGTTTGGGACGAGCAGATAAAAGAAGCTCGGATTGAAAGTAATAAATAAAACCCCCGTTCCCAAGGATATAGGGAACGGGGGTTTTTGACTGACATTTTCTCACCTAGCTGCATTGGTGATGATAGCTGAGCCGGCCAAATCCCCTTGTTCAGTGTCCAAAATGAACGTCGGAAGGTCAAAAAGGTATCGATTCTTCGCCGTCGGAGCCCAAATTCCGCATAATTTATTGCATGGGCAGACAAAATAAGCAAATATTAATCGATTTTTGCTGGCTGTGTTATAATAAGGGTTCACCTCGCACCTTGAAGAGCCTGGTTAGGTGCGAGAATTACATCTAATGATGCGAGTTATTGGTCTGTTTTGAACGACCGGTTTTGGGGGAAC
This sequence comes from uncultured Anaerolineales bacterium, assembly GCA_937968125.1. GTDB lineage: Bacteria > Chloroflexota > Anaerolineae > Anaerolineales > UBA4823 > PFL25. Next base: position 7,655 of record CALBUI010000264.1, read on the forward strand.
GTGTTTCACTTCGCTTGATTTTTTGTTGATTGAAGATCCCGCGAGATTTTCATTAGATTGATATATAGATGGCTTAGCTAACCATAACACAGCCAGGCTGCTGCAATGCTGAAATTTATTTGGAATTCTGAATTTTAATCATCCAAACTTGGAATTTTTCCCCAAATTAATGTTTCAGAATAGCATTTACAAAATAATAATTTTTGGAGAAATAAATTGACTAAAGTTGAATTACGAGATAACGAATCTCAACAGCAGTTGCTCACCCGATTCCGGAAGAAAGTTGCCAAGAGCGGAAGACTTAAAGATGTCCGTCGCAAGCGATGGTTCGTGTCGAAGAGCGAACTGCGGCGCATCGCTAAAAAGAAAGCCATTCGCAGAAATAAACGCCGGACCCGGTTCGGTGGTAGTAACAATCGTCGATATTGATTTTTTTTTCAAAAAAAGTGCGCGGTAAAATCGGGAATGTTGATATAAACTAGGTATACAGATACCTAGCATTTCTTGAGAACATCTAAACTATTATGCCAACCCCTAATCCTGCAATCTGGGACAAAGAATCACAAAGGAGGAAACCATTATGGATTCTAATATCAATTACTCGGTAGATGATTGGGTTGTGCATTCCTATTATGGTGTTGGCCAAATTAAAAGGGTAGAAGTCAAACCGATCAACGAAGAGGATATGGAGTGTTTCAAAGTCAAGACCAAGGATAGTACATTTTGGTTTCCCACAAAAGACACCGAAAATCCTCGTATCCGACCTGTCGCCACGCAAGAGATGATGAAAAAAGTCGTCGGTCAGCTGAAAAGAAAACCGAACATGCTTGACCAAGATAAAACCCTTTGGAAGAAAATGATTGAGGAAGTGCAGGCGGAAGGGGACTTATTATCGATAAGTATGCTAGTTCGTGATTTATCCGCCCAACAAATCGTGAGAGATCTCAATCAAACCGAGAAAAATGCCCTGGAACACTTTAAGGAGCGGCTGTTAAGAGAATGGGCTTCAATTTCCCAAGAAGATATTGAGGATCTCCGCACGGAGTTGCTTGGTTATATCAAGGAGAGCCAGGCCAAGGTCAAGGTAGAGGTTCCCTGAAAGAAATTGCAGGAATCCTTAAACGTACAATTTTATTAAAACCAACTGATGCAAGCGACAGGGGGAGAAAGTCGTCACGTACTATTGGGTAGTAGACCAAATCCTATTTCTATCACATCTAAGGAATATGGGTGAGAACAAGTCTACAGTATCATCACCATTAACGAAGATAATCCCGCACAAATTTTAATATATTGACTTCAACCGAGATGTGGGCGATGAAATCAAATGTAGATATTCACGCCTCACTTCTCGAAAATCCTGATGAAATGCTATCCACACCGGTGGGCTAAAAGGATATCCAGATGAGCCAAAATCAAGATAATAGTTCCGCAAACGAGAGCGCCAGAGGAAAAATGAAACAGAAACAGATTGAACAGCAACAGGAGCAGGAACGAAAACAGCGACAACAGGAACAAAAGCTCCTTGAGCAGCAGCAAGAAAAAGAACGAAAACAAAGGCAAAAAGAGCGTCTAGAACTGGAAAAGCAGCAAGTACAGGAACGAAAGCTGCAGAAGAAGGAGCGACAGGACCTGGAAAAGCAGCAGGAACAGGAGCGGAAACGGAGGCAGGTGCAGCGACAGGAACTGGAAAAGCAGCAAGAACAGGAACGGAAGCTGGGACAGAAAGAGCAGCAAGAAATAGATCGCCAGCAGGAACAGGACCGCAAACTGAGACAAAAAGAGCGAGACGAACTCGATTCTCAGCAGGAATCAACCAGAAAACAGGATCAGAGATAAGGGTATCTGGCTGCTGGAAGGCCGGATTAATCAACTTTCCAGGTGAGAAATTCTAATAAAAGTATTACACCTGAAATCCATAAAGTATGCTAAACTACTATGCTTGTGTTTAACCATTTGTTCTGATAATAGAGGCGAACCTTTAGATTTGGAACCCATGCTTAACCCAGTAATCTTTGAAAGGAGTTCCAAATCATGTCTGAAAAACAGCAAGGCACCGTAAAGTGGTTCAATGGTAGCAAAGGCTACGGTTTCATTGAACGTGAAGACGGCGAAGATCTGTTCGTTCATTACAATTCCATCCTCATGGATGGCTTCCGTAACCTGGATGAAGGTCAGCGCGTAGAATTCACCGTCGTGCAGGGCGAAAAAGGCCTGCAGGCGCAAGACGTAACCCTCGTCTAAGAAATCGACCACAAAAAGAGAACAGGGCAGCTTTTAGAGGCTGCCCTGTTTTTAGTTTAACTGAGTTTGTACCCAATTTATATCTTTTTTCTCATGGAACCATACCCAATTTCACCCAAGATCCCCCCTCATAAACCCGTCATCTTTCCCCCTGTTAAACAAAGGACAAATTACCCGAAATTAATTGACGAATGACACCTAACAAAAACCACCCCCCTATCTATAATATTGACAAGAATAGGTGAAATTATCCTATTCAACATCGCTGTTAACATTACAACCCTCTCCGGGGGAGGCATTAATGAAAACTTTGAATAGAAATTACCAGATCGAGCCAGCGGCAACGCTGGTCGTCGGTGGTGGTATTGGGGGTATGCGCGCCGCGTTAGACCTGGCCGATGCAGGGTTAAAAGTTTATCTCGTCGAGCAAACACCCTGTCTGGGCGGACGAGTGGCCCAGCTGGGCTACATGTTCCCCCAGCACGACTGCGTGCTCTGCCGCGGCACGGCTGACCACGGCTACGGCTGTACCCGGCCCTCCATCTCCCCGGCCTACATCCAGCACAACCAGCACCCCAATATTGAAATCCTCACCAACACGAATATTCTAGAAGTCGAAGGCCAGGCGGGCGATTTTACCGTCTCCCTACGCCAGGAACCACGCTATGTGGACATCGACCGCTGCACCAGTTGCGGTAAGTGCGAGGAAGTCTGCCCGGTGGAGCTGCCCAGCAGCTACCAGCTGGGTATGACCAACCGCAAAGCGGCTTATAAAGTAGCCGCGCGTGCCACGCCTGACTCTTACGTGATCGATAAGGGTCCTTACTGCGACGATTGCGGGGAATGCGTTTCCATCTGCCCGACGGAGGCCATCGATCTGAGCGAACAACCCCGTTTGCTTTCCGTAGAAGTGGGCGCCATCATCCTGGCCTTAGGCTTTAAGGTTTACGATTCTACGGAGCTGCAGGAGCTGGGACACGGGCGTTATCCGAATGTGATTCAAGCCATGCAGTACGAGCGCCTGGCCAGCCGATCCGGACCCACGGAAGGCATCGTCACCCGCCCCTCGGATGGAAATCAACCGAAATCAATTGCCTGGCTGCAGTGTATCGGCTCGCGTGACCAGAAGAATCCCTTCTGCTCCTCTATTTGCTGCATGTATGCCACCAAGGAGGCCATCCTGGCCAAGCAGCGCCTGGGTGAGCAAGTCGACTGCAGCGTATTCATCATGGATGAACGGGCTTTCAACAAGGAATACAGCGCCTACTTCTCCAAGGCCAGGGATTCCCACGGCATCCAATACAACCACTGCCGTGTCTCTGAGATCAAAGAAGATAGAGAAACTGGCGACCTGATCTTGAAATATGCCACGCCCAACGGTGAGCTGCTCGAGGACCGCTTTGAAATGGTCGTCCTGGCCACCGGCTTGCAGCCGCCAGAATCGGCCCGCTACCTGGCGGACAACCTGGGCATCGAGCTGAACCAGTATGGCTTCTGCCAGACGGATAAATTCACCCCCCTGCAGACCACCCGCCCGGGTGTCTTCGTCTGCGGCGCTTTCTCCTCCCCGAAGGAGATCGTCGAGACCATTATCGACGCCAGCGGCGCGGCGGCCGAGGTGATGCGATTGCTCAACGACCGACTGCACACCCACGAATTTACCCGCGAGAACCCCTTCCTGGCTACGAATGATCTGCCCCTGGAACGAGATGTCAGCGGAGAAGAACCCCGCGTGGCGGTATTCGCCTGCACCTGCGGCGAGACGATCAGCGAAGTGATCGATATCCCCGCCCTCCTGCACACTGCCAGCCACCTGCCCAAAGTGGTCTCGGTGGACATGATTGAATATTCCTGTTTCCCCGAGGTTCAGGGACATATCGCCCAGCGCATCCAGGAGGAGGGCATCAACCGGGTGGTGATCGCCGCCTGCAGCAACCGCACCCACGAATCGCTCTTCCAGCGAACAGTGCGTTCGGCAGGCTTAAACCCCTACTTGCTGGAAGTGGTCAACCTGCGTGAGCAGTGCAGCTTCGTTCACCAGGAGCAGGTACCGCTCGCCAACCGCAAAGCGGCAGAGATGGTGCGCCTGGCAGTAGGACGGGTGATCGCGTCCAGGCCGGTTACCAAAGATAAACACACCTGCCTGCCCAGCGCACTCGTCATCGGCGGCGGCGTCTCCGGGATGACCTCCGCCCTGGCGATCGCCGACAGCGGTTATGACGTGCATCTGGTGGAACGCTCTCAGAGTTTGGGTGGCAACCTGCGCAATCTTTATTACGTGGCGGAGGGTTACAACCCGCAGCGCCTGCTGCGCGACCAAATCAACCGCGTCCGTGCCCACACCCGCATCATGGTCCATACCCGGACCGAGGTTGTTAACCATTCCGGGCATGTAGGCCACTTCGTCACCGAGCTGCAGACCAGGCGCAACGGTCACAGCGATTCGATCCAGATCGAGCACGGTGTGACCATCGTCGCCACCGGCGCACAGGAGACGAAGCAGCACTCACTGCTTGAATTCCCCAAAGTTTTAACCCAGCAGGAACTGGAAGAGAAGATCATCCACCACCCTGAGGACATCGCCGCGCTTAATGACGTGGTCATGCTCCAGTGCGTCACGCCTGAAGGATCACCGGATTACTGCTCACGGATCTGCTGCACCAACACGATTAAAAATGCCATCCGCTTGAAGCTCTTCAACCCCTCCTGCCAGGTTACGGTCCTGTACAAAAACATCGTCACTTACGGCTTTCGCGAAGAGTACTACACCGAAGCCCGCCGCCTGGGAGTAGTTTTCATCCGCTACACGGATGAGAACCCTCCGGAAGCAGTACTCAGAGAAAATCAACTCTTCGTGCGGGTGCATGACATCTCGCTGGACCGCTGGCTGGAATTACCGGCCGACATTATCCCATTGAGCATGTCGATTGCCCCAGCCTCCGGTAATGAAGAATTATCACAAATGCTGCGCGTGCCGCTCTCCAGCGAGGGCTTTTACCAAGAAGCCCAAATGAAGCTGCGGCCAATGGACTTCATGCGCGACGGTATTTTCCTGGCCGGCATGGCACACTATCCCAAGTTCATCGAGGAGAGCATCAGCCATGCTCTCGCTGCGGCCGGGCGGGCCTTGAGCCTGCTCTCCCAGGAGACACTTTATCTGGGCGGCGTGATCGCCGAAGTTGATCCTGATATATGCGTCGGCTGCCTGACCTGCACCCGCACCTGTCCATTCGAAATCCCGCAGGTGATCGAAGAGGGAGATCGGGTCGGCGTCGGCGGATTAGGCGGTGCAGCCTTCATCGATCCGGCATTATGCCAGGGCTGCGGAACCTGCACTGGAGAATGCCCGGCGAATGCCATCCAGCTGATCCACTATACCGATGAACAAATGATGCTCAAGGAGATTGCCGGTTTGGGGACCTGGAAAGATATCCCCATCGCCGGAGATTAATCAAAAGGATTCTTACATAGATGACTGCACACCAACCGAAGCATTCCTTTGAACCAGAGATAACGGCCTTTTATTGTATTTACTGCGGCTACATGGCCGCTGATTCGGCCGGTGCGATGGGTGTTCAATATCCGGCCAATGTCAAGTTCGTGCGTATGCCCTGTACCGGTAAAACCGATATTCGCTATTTATTAGAGGCTTTTGAACAGGGTGCGGATGGTGTCTATGTGGTCGCCTGCCCTATCGGCAACTGCCACCATGTGCGCGGCAACGAACGTGGTCTTGCCCGCCTGGAGCGAGCCCAGAAGATATTAGATGAGATTGGTCTGGGCAGCGAACGCCTGGAAATGTTCTTTATGTCTGGTGGCCAGGCGCATACCTTCGCTGACTCGGTTAAAAAAATGACCGCACGCATTCGCGAGCTGGGTCCAAACCCACTCAAGGGAGAATTAAAGCCTGTCGCTGCACCAGAATTAGAAGACGAAGTGGTGTTCCGCGGCCGGCGTCTTACTCCTGGATAGAATATCGAGAGGTTAGAATGGCACAAAACATGCCCAATACCGAAGCGAAAATGCCGACCGGCGCAGTCATGGTCGTCGGCGGCGGGATCGCGGGCATGCAAGCCTCGCTCGACCTGGCTGAACAGGGTTTCAAGGTTCATTTGATCGAACAGAAGTCGGCCATCGGGGGCAAGATGGCCCAATTGGATAAGACTTTCCCGACCAATGACTGCGCCATGTGCACCATCTCCCCCAAACTGGTCGAGGCTGGCCGCCATCCCAATATTGAAATTCACACCAATACCACCGTCAGCGATGTTTTTGGCGAGGCCGGGGACTTCTCGGTCACTGTCTATCACGAGCCGCGCTACGTCGATTTAGAAAAATGCATCGCCTGCGGTGACTGTGCCAAAGTCTGCCCGATCGTGATCCCGGATAAATTCAACGAAGGGTTGAACCAGCGCCGGGCGGCGTTCAAGCTCTACCCGCAGGCGGTCCCCAACGCATACGCCATCGAAAAACGAGGTATTGCCCCCTGCCGGGATGCCTGTCCCGCGGGACAGCGCGCCCAGGGTTATATCGCATTAATCCGTGAAGGTCGCTGGGAGGATGCCCTGCGAGTGATCAAGATGGATAATCCTTTCCCGGGCATCTGCGGACGAATCTGCAACCACCGCTGTGAGACGGCCTGCAATCGGAGTTTGGTCGATGAACCGGTCAATATCCGGGCGCTGAAGCGCTTTATCACCGATCAGGTCTATGAGAATCCCCGCCAGGAGGTCGAACCTGCAGAGATTAAATACCCCGACCAGCGCGTGGCGATCATCGGCGCCGGTCCCTGCGGATTGACCGCCGCCCAAGACCTGGCTTATGAAGGATATCCTGTTTCGATCTTTGAAGCCATGCCGGTCGCGGGCGGCATGCTCCGCCTGGGTGTGCCAGAATATCGCCTGCCCAGTGAAATTATTGAGCGTGAAGTCCAGGATATCGTCGATCTGGGGGTTGAACTTAACCTCAATACGACGGTGGACAACCTGGACGATTTATTTGCTGATGGATATTCATCAGTTCTAATCGCCGTAGGCGCACATGAAGGCATCCGCCTGCCGATACCTGGTGCAGACCTGGATGGTGTGTTGATCAATACCCACTTCCTGCGTGATGTCCGCCTCGGGAAATATGACCAGGACACGAGTGAACTTGGTAAGGATGTCCTGGTGCTGGGCGGCGGGAACGTTGCAATTGATGTCGCCCGCAGCGCTGTCCGCCTGGGCTGCAAAGTCTCCCTGGCCTGCTTAGAAAGCCGGGAAGAAATGCCGGCCCATGAATGGGAGATTCAAGCCGCTGAAGAAGAGGGCGTGGCAATTTACGCCGGACGGTCCTTTGAACAGATTCTGCCCGATGAGGCCGATCATGTCAGCGGTGTTGAGTGTATGCAGGTCAGCGCCTTCTCCTTTGATGAAGCAGGGCGATTACAAGTTGATAAGGTTGAAGACTCAAACCACATCATTGACTGCGATACGGTCATCTTCTCGGTTGGGCAGCGGGCTGGTCTGGCTTTCATCCCGGATGACGCCGGGGTTGGTTTGACCGATCAAAAGATGATCGCGGTCAACCCCAACACATTCGCTGCCAGCCGACCAGGCGTATTTGCCGCTGGAGACAGCGTTTCCGGAACAGCATTCGTCATTGAAGCTGTGGCCAGCGGGCACGAAGCCGCAGAATCGATCATTCGCTATTTGCGGGGCAACCAGCTCGAACGTCCCCCGAAGCCACCTTTGCCTGTCGTCCAGCTCGAAGAAAACGAGATCAATGAGCGTATTGCCCTGGGTGATATTAAGGTCCAGGGTAGGGTGCCGCTGCCTGAACTGGCTGTAGATCAGCGGATCGATAATTTCGCCGAGGTCGAAGGTGGATATAACGATATCAGCGCCCAGGCTGAAGCAGCCCGGTGCCTGGCCTGCGGGATCTGCTCCGAGTGCATGAGCTGCACCTTCGCCTGTGGGGTGGATGCCATCGATCACGATATGCCCCCCCGGCAGAGCCAGATCGATGTTGGCGCAGTCATCCTGGCGCCCGGCTACCAGATTTATCGCGCCGAGCTCTCGGAAGAATACGGCCTTGGACGGTATCCCAACGTTGTCACTTCACTGCAGTACGAACGCCTGCTCTCCGCTTCCGGGCCTACGCATGGTCACGTTCAAAGACCCTCAGATGGGGCCCAGCCGAAGAAGATCGCTTTCCTGCAGTGTGTTGGCAGCCGCGACCAATCCCACGATTACTGCTCGTCGGTGTGCTGCATGTATGCCGCAAAAGAAGCTATCATGACCCTGGAGCATGCCAGGGCTGATGCTCGCGAGACCGGAGAATTAGATGTCACCTGCCAGGTTTTCTTCATGGACACCCGCGCCTTCAGCAAAGGTTATGAGGAGTACTACCACCGGGCAGAAAACAAATATGGTGTGAAATACACCCGCTGCCGGCTGAGCGAAGTCAAGGAAGATCCCCAAACTGGGAACCTCAAAGTGCGCTACTTTACTCCCTTTGAAGAGCAGGCTGAAATTCGCGAGGAGGAATTCGACCTGGTGGTCTTATCGGTCGGCATGGAGATC
>CALBUI010000265.1 GCA_937968125.1 uncultured Anaerolineales bacterium
TCTCTCGAGCCCACTTAAGCCAATCCGGGTGGATAGATTTTTGCTCTTCTTGGTGGTTTGATACCATTGTTAGCGTTTGTATGTTGAAAAAGATTAGAAAATCTTGTATTCGAGCTAACCAAAATCAATGGTCTTCGCTCACAACCGGGTGAATTATAAACCTCAAATAATTAAGATTCTAGCCAATCACTTTTCTAAATCTCAGATCTCCGCCAGGCAGCCTCAAGAACTTCTTGCAAAAGGACTTTGGCAATATGAGAGCGATAATCCGTCGCTGATCGGTAAGGGCTGGTTCGAAATAGGAGTTCTTCTAACATGGCCTCGTAAACCCGATCGATGAGAGCAGAGGATAATTCTTCACCTGGCATGATTTCTTCAGCTCCTTTGGTCCGAAACCAATTCGGACCAGAGGTACCTAATGCGATCCGGGCGTCCATTATTTTATTTTTTCTCCTATACATCCAAACGGCAATATTGAGTATTGGCAGGGCTACACCTTGCGGAAGCATCACTCTCCTAAATGCAGATGCCTGACCCGTGCTGCGTTTTGGGAAATAAAATCCGACTAATAGCTCCTGATTCTCACCGATTGTCGATCTACGAGGACCCAGGAATAACTCCTGCAGATCCAATATCCGCTCCCCATTCGGACCAACAGCTTCAGCCTGGGCAGCCAGCGCTAAGAGGGCAACTGTCCCATCTGTTGCAGGCAAGGCATGGGCAACATTTCCTCCCAAGGTAGCAGTATCTCGAACTTGTGGTCCGCCAATTAAGTTGCAAGCTTCAACCAATGCCTGACCATGATGATTAACCAGGTTTGATGAAATAATCTCACTTAGCGGGACTGCGGCTCCAATAAAAATATCTTCACCCCTGACTTCCAGCACATTTAACTCAGGGATATTGCACACATCCACCAAGCTATCTACTGGTTGTTGGATTCCGTGTTGAATTTCAAGGAGCAAATCCGTGCCGCCCGCGATCACTCTAGCCCCATTTGAGATCATGGATAAGGCGTCATCAATCGATTGCGCTAAGTAATAATTCTTCCAGAGAGACCTGGATCGGCGTGTGGTGGTTCAAGTACAGCAGAATGCTGAACCGAGAAAATGCCACGAGGACGGCGGCTCTTTTCGACGGGTTTAAACCCGACGCCGCCGCAGGATATTCCTGCGACGACCACCGATCCGGGTAAAAACCATTCTAACACATGGGTAGTATTAATACTTCAATAGTAAAGATTAATCCCGCCCACCAGGTTAGGTTTTTATCATATAATCGGATAATTCTATCCATACAAGTCAACTAATTTTTACTTTCATATTAATCAAAATCCAAGGTGAGTTTGATTATGACAAATCATGGACGACTTTTATCAATTTACATTCGCCCTCAGCCTGGCGAACCAGTTTTAGAGGTAGACCAGGTTCATGCTGTGCCAGGAAAAGGATTAGAAGGGGATTATTACTTTGCCGGTATTTCACCGAAAGGAACTGAACCAGCCCGTGAGATTACATTGATCGAAAAAGAAACCTTACAGGCTCTTGAATTTGAGAATCGAATCTCCTTGAGTCCTGGTGATAGCCGGCGGAATTTGCTCACTGAAAATGTGCCTTTAAACCATCTGGTTGGAAGGGAATTTCGTATCGGAGATGTAACCCTTAAAGGCATCCGCCTGTGTGAGCCTTGCTCACATCTCGCCTCCCTCACTGAGGATTCAGTATTACCTGCTTTGGTCCATCGCGGGGGTTTACGGGCGCAAATCCTATCAGATGGCATTATTCGTGTTGGCGATCCAATTTCCTATTCTTGATATTTCGGATGGAAGAGGTGCCTCATGCGTTCTAGAATACCTGATTTGAGAAGATTGCACCAATTTCTCTCACAACATTCAATTTATCCAATAATACTCTCCACTTCTTTGTGCCTGGTACTATTTTCGTTCCGGGTGGTACAAAGTCACTCATTTGCGTACAGCAACCTGGTCTGGAATTTATTCCTGGCCTGGCTTCCATACTTATTTAGCATCTGGGCTGCTGCGCTCTATGTATCCCGTTCTGGGCGTTGGTGGGTTCTTTTATTCCCGGGTTTCTTATGGTTGATCTTCTTTCCAAATGCACCCTACATCATCACCGACTTTCTGCATCTTGCAGTTCGTCCAAGAATACCTTTGTGGTTTGACATAATGATGTTGGCAGCTTTTGCCTGGACGGGTTGCTTCCTGGCTATTGCCTCATTGAGAACCATGCAGCTGCTGATCAAGGAACATGTTGGCTGGCTGATTAGCTGGCTATTTGCTGGCGCGGTACTCACATTGGGGGGCATCGGAATTTACCTGGGGAGGTTTTCCCGTTGGAACAGCTGGGACATTTTCTTCTCACCCAAGGAAATCCTATATGATGTCGCAATTCGATTGGCTAACCCCTTCAGCAATTTGGGTTTTTTTGGATTTACCGCTATTGTCACTGCCTTTTTAATTGTCTCTTATCTCATGTTCATATCAATCCGCAAGGATGTAAATATCAATTGATATTACCGAATTTTCTGACTCGTTTAATAAGGAGAACTACATGCCCGATCTAAGGAGTGAGGCACTTCGCTACGCTAAGGAGAATAACTCGCGATTTTTGGAAGAATTGAATGATTTTCTGACCATCCCCTCGATATCGACCGATCCTGGTCATGCTGCAGATGTGGAAGAGGCAGCAAATTGGGTGGCCAACAAATTTGAGAAATTAAACTTGGTAAACATAAAAATCCTCCCCACTGGAGGTCATCCGGTCGTATATGCGGAATTAAATACCAGCGTACCAGATGCGCCAACAATCCTGGTATATGGACACTATGACGTCCAACCCGCTGAGCCATTGGAACTTTGGACTTCAGGAGCCTTCGAACCTGAGCAGCGCGGAGAAAACCTGTATGCCCGTGGTGCATCAGATATGAAGGGTCAGGTATGCGCCACAATCAATGCTCTGGAAGCGGTACTCGAGGTTGGTGCATCACCCGTTAACATAAAATTTCTGATTGAAGGCGAAGAGGAGATTGGCTCTCCCAATTTAGCTGAGTTTATCTCGAAAAATCAGGATTTGCTGGCCTGTGATTTCGCATTAAATCCAGATACTGGGATGATCGGAGCAGATAATCCAACCATCACTTATGCTTTGCGTGGATTAGCTTACTTCGAAGTGCGGGTTGAAGGTCCAGATCATGATCTCCACTCGGGAATTTATGGGGGCGTCGTTCATAATCCCGCACAAGCTTTATGCGAGCTCATCGCCGGAATGCACGATGAAAATGGTTCTGTAACTTTAACTGGATATTATGATCGAGTCAGGTCTTTGGAGGTGGAAGAGAGGAATCAGCTCAGCGAACTTCCAATGGATGAGGAGTTCTACCGTAAACAAACTGGAGCCCCAGTTTTATGGGGTGAGAAAGAGTACTCTCCAGTAGAAAGAGTCGGTGCTCGTCCGACCTTGGAAGTAAACGGGATCTATTCCGGCTTTATTGGTGAAGGGTCCAAAACAGTTCTGCCATCTTGGGCCATGGCAAAGATTTCGATGAGATTGGTCCCCGACCAAGATCCCGATGAAGTCCACCAGCAGCTGATCAGTTACTTTGAAGAAAACGCACCTGATACAATCAAGTTCGAAATCAAATACCTGGTGGGCAGCCCCGCCTCGATCTCCGATCGCAATTCTGAAGGGGTAAAAGCGATGCAAGATGCGATGGAGCGAGTCTGGAGTAAAAAACCATTGTTCCGCAGGGAAGGAGGTACTGTGCCGGTTGTGGATATGTTCAGCGGAATTCTTAACATTGACTCTGTAAACTGTGGTTTTTCTCTTCCGGATGACAATGCCCACAGCCCAAATGAGAAGCTGCACCTGCCAACCTGGACAAGGGGTATCGACACAATAATTCATTTTATTTATAATTTCGAAAAATAGAGAGAGTAAGGTTTTCATGGACGAATTGAAACTACCAACTTATGGCGGACAGGCAGTTATCGAAGGCGTGATGATGCGCGGCAAACAATCCCTGGCGATTGCCATGCGGGCGCCAGACGACTCGATCGTCATCCATAAGGAAAGCTTGAGCAGTATTTACCGCAGCAGGATCGTCAAGATTCCATTCTTACGCGGCATGATCTTACTTTGGGATGCCTTGGGATTGGGGATTCAGGCTTTAACTATCTCAGCGAATACCCAAAGTGATGAGGATGAAAAAATTGAGGGGCCGGCATTGATCCTAACCCTGATAATTTCCCTGGCCTTTGCGGTTGGTTTGTTCTTCCTTCTACCCGCCAGTGCTGGTCACTTCTTCGAACGATTAATTACCTCCATTTTTAATCTAGATCCGGCTCAAGCCTACACAGCCGCCTGGATTGGTAATTTATTGGAGGGTTTGCTCCGCTTGACCATATTAGTTGGTTATATCTGGTTCATTGGACGGATCCCGGATATCAAGCGCGTATTTGCCTATCATGGTGCGGAACACAAAACCATCAATGCCTTCGAATCCGGCGCAGAATTAACTCCCGTGTCTGTAAAACGCTTTTCGCTTGAGCATCCACGTTGCGGTACAGCATTTCTTCTGACCCTGGTACTCTTATCAATTTTGTTCTTCTCGTTATTAGGTCCTTTGCCGCTTGGTTTGCGTCTTGCCAGCAGGATCGTCATGATCCCCATCCTCGCCGGAATTGCGTATGAGTACATTCGCTGGACAGCCGATCACATGGATTCCCCCTTCGTAAATTGGATTGTCAAACCAAACCTTGCTTTGCAGCACCTGACAACGCGGGAACCTGATTTGGATATGCTGGAAGTCTCGATCGCAGCCTTCAATGCCATGCGGGCTGGTGAAGAGGGGATCCATTTGTAAGCCAACTTTTTTTATTCACCCAAAATCTGCACAACCAGCTCCCTCCGCCTTTGTCGGTTATCGAAATCAATGAAGATAATTTGCTGCCAGGTGCCGAGGGTCAGCCTGCGATTTACAAAAGGCACGGAAAACGAAGCCCCGAGTAAAGCCGCCCGGACATGGCTGTGACCATTCCCGTCCCCCCAGCGGGCATTGTGGGCATAATGCCGGGCCGGATCTACGATCTCATCAAATAAACGACGCAGGTCGCTAACACACCCTGATTCGTACTCAATTGTCGTTAATCCACTCGTTGATGATGATGTAAATACCGTTACAACACCATCTGTAAGACCGCTACCTTGGACAGCCTGGGAAACCTGGTCGGTGATATCTTGAATATCCGCATTCCCTTGGGTACTAAGTTTTATTGTCTCAGTTTTAACCGTCATCCTTAATTCTCCTCCTATCTTGGTAATTAAATTTCTAAGGTGAACTCTCGACTTTTGAAATGTGTGCCTTCTTGGTCTGCACAATTAGAATTATACTCATGGCTGTCAAAGGGAACCTTGATATCAATCTATCCGGAAAAGTCCAAATTCCTCAGGGGATCAATCCTTTCATATCACAATCCAAATTTGACAGCGACTCATCTCTCATGCATAATGTATTGGATAAGAAGAATTCCCAAGAATTGAGAAGAGTCTCATGCCACTAGACCTCGAGCTGTACCGGAGAAAAATTCGCATTGCATCGCAGCCTCCGATACAACTCTCAGTAATTGACATCGATCCTGAATACAAGGATCACACTTTAATCTTTCTACATGGTTATGGTGGTCAAGCCAGGCAGTGGAAAAACCAGCTCGATGAGTTCTCTATTTCAAATCGAGTGGTTGCTCTTGATCTGCGGGGACACGGCCAGTCTTCAAAACCCTCAGGGGATTATTCCATGCGCAGGGTCCAGGAAGATCTCGAGGAATCCCTTGAGCAATTGGAGATCAGCGAAAGGTTTTATCTGATTGGACACTCCTTTGGGGGGGCAATAGCTGCTGAATACGCTGCTGCGCATCCAGATCGGATCATTCAGCTGATCCTGATTGCGACAGCAGGTGAATTTGAGCTTAACCCGTTCTACAGGTTCTTACTCAACTTGCCAAAAGAATTCCTAAGATTCCTGAGTCCCATCGTTCGTGGTTGGCTGTCAGCGCCTCCACTGGTGATGCATGCCTGGTATCACCAAAATGTTGCCAAGTGGAATGGTTGGAGTCTTTTCCGCAGCTTAAATGTACCAACCACCGTCATCCGGGGAAACCAGGATGTTGTGTTCTCCAAGAGCATGTTTGACGAGGTGGCCCGCTCCATCCCTAATGCTGATGAAGTTGATGTTGGCGCTTCAGGCCACCTGGTGATGCTCGAACGCCGCCAAGCGGTCAACCGGGTAATAAAAGGCAGCCTTGAGTCTCTTCCTCGCACATGGAGGCAGGAAAGTGCTAAGGTTAAACCATCTACACGATCCATTTTGCTCAAAGCACGACCATGGTTAGCACATTATGAAACCGAAATTCCATTTACCGTGGCTATTCCGAAGACTCATCTCCCCGAGCTATTGAGATCGGCATCAACGAGATTTCCCCGCCATACAGCCTTGATTTTCGAAGGAAAAAAGATCTCTTATCAGGAGCTGCAAGAATTTTCGGATCGGTTTGCTCACGCCCTACAAAAACTTGGAGTCAAACCGGGTGACCGGGTGATGCTCGTATTGCCGAATTTGCCTCAGCAGGTGATCGCATACTTTGGAATTCTCGAGATTGGTGCCGTGGCAGTCTTTTCTCATCCAATAACCGATGAGAATGAACTGATTCGCCAAATGCAGATAACCCAAGCTCGAGTCCTGATCACCCTTAGACGATTTTCTAACATAATTGATAAACTCACCGAGGCAACTGAGTCTCAATCTTTACCGGACCTCTCCCATCTCATTCTTACAGAAGTTGATGACTATTTACCTGTTTTCAAGAAACTATTGGTTAGGATAAAATCCGCTCGTTCAAACGAGAGCAAAGAGAAGCAGATTCCCGATGTTGCCAAACACCATTTTGTCGATTTGCTAAAAACCGATAAAAAAATTGAGGTTTACGAGCCTGCTTCAACTGATAGTCTGGCGACGATCCAATTTACTGGTGGAACAACTGCAGAACCGAAAGGTGTCATGCTCTCCCATCAAAACCTGATCGCAAACGTGCTTCAAACCCGACATTGGATGCCGGACGCTGAAGAAGGAAAGGAAGTATTTCTTTCGGCCTTACCCTTCTCACACAGTTATGGATTAACTGCCGCGTTAAATCTGCCTGTCGCTATCGGGGCAACGATCGTTCTGAAAGCCCAAATTGATATTTCCGATTTATTGAGATCCATTCAGCGTTATCGACCAACTATCTTCCCTGGGGTACCGAGAATATACATGGCGATTAAAGACCACCCCAATGTAAGAAAATACGGCATCTCATCTATCAAAGCATGCATATCTGGTTCTGCTCCCCTCCCTATTGAAATCCAGGAGGCATTCGAGAAATTAACAAGGGGTCGCCTGGTAGAAGGTTATGGGTTAACGGAAGCTGGGCCAGTTACGCATGCCAATCCATTATTCGGATTAAGAAAGGTGGGATCGATTGGCATCCCTCTACCATCAACTGACGCACGGATCGTCGACCTGGTGACCGGAAAGAAAGAAGTCAATGTCGACCAGATAGGGGAGCTGGCCATCAGCGGACCCCAGGTCATGCTCGGGTACTGGGAAGATCCAGAAGCCACCCGCCAAGCGTTCAACCCTGAAAGTTATTTGCTTACCGGTGATGTTGCCTTGATGGATGGGGAAGGATATTTTCGCATCGTTTCTAGAAAAGCCGATATGTGGTATCCAGATAAACCGGGGGATCCGGCCTTTCCAAGAGACGTTGAAGAAGTTTTGTTTGAGATCCCCCAGGTCAAAGATGCAGCCGTAGTTGCCATCGCCAATCGTCCCATCGCCTTTCTGATTACCAAGCAAGAACGCCCCAAAGCGAATGAGATAATTGCATTTTGCAAACGCCGCCTCCCCCCACAGCAAGTTCCCAAAAGGGTTGTTTTTGTGGATGAATTTCCGCGAACATTTATTGGTAAAATACTGCGTCGAGAGCTGGCTGAACGATTTGAACAATCACAGTTAGAACACCAACGTCGTTCTGAACATGGATCACAATCTCTCAACGGTCCGATTTAAAGATGCAGTTTCTTTATTACATCAATCAATGACATTTGAAAACGATTGTTCCGGTGATGGTGAGGTCCTACATTGCTCTGTCCTCGGCGAGGGCCATCCGGTCGTATTAATCCATGGCTTCGCTGCTTCAAACAATGATTGGGTATATCTCACCCCTGAGCTTTTAGATAATGGATACCAGGTACTTGCCCCAGATTTAATTGGACATGGCAGCAGCAGCAAACCCTGGGATCCATCCTGCTACACATACTCAGTTATTTACCAGCACTTTGAGGAATGGATTGAAACTTGTGGA
>CALBUI010000266.1 GCA_937968125.1 uncultured Anaerolineales bacterium
GCAAATGCAATCTTCTGCAAATGCTTTCCAACGGAATTTGCTTTTCAGGTTTGGCATTGGATTGAATGAGTTGATCCTCCTCAATCCTGGGTTGGGACTGGTGAAATAAGAAACTCAATAACGATTGTTTCAGTAATGACAATATTAGGGTTTATTTTTCATCATGGCAACACATTCGACAATGAACTGTTTCAAAATAAATTGAAATTTAATGTGAAAAAATGTAACAACTGGCTATGAAATTCGTTATTTTTGGTAGAAACTTCGTACTGGTACATCGTCTCTTAATAAATTATAATGATGCCAATAGGGGAGCTTTTTCAACAACTAGCTCATTGGTCGCACCCCAACAGTTAATATTGGCCTATCGAAGAAAGGATGGTTCGATTAGATTTTAAGTAAAATCTAAATACACCTTGGGATAATGGGATGGACGCGTAGGCCATTAGGGACATTCTCATCGCTTGCAGTTATCTTTCATTATTTAATCCTGATGGAAACCCGGAGCGAACCCGATCTATTAATCGGATTTTAGCGTTACAGATCTATTCCAATTTTTTTGATTCAGCTGCAACTTTCAGCTGAATTGGTGCACACAGGGGAGGGTAAATCTCCAATGTGCATGAAAAATTCTGTAAGGTGCGGGATATGATATTCGGACAAAATTCAACCTACCTATCCGAATATTTAAGTTAATTTACTTGATAGTTTGACATAGCAAGTTTAATTGCAAGTTTCATTAGGCGAGCAAGGCAGCCGTATACATAACGCTCTTCAACAAGCTGCAACTTTTTTGCTGTAAGTTCCCAGAATAAATCGAGCATTTCCAGGAATTGGGAATTTATTGGAGGAAGTGAAAGAGAATCAATTCGCAGAAGATGAAGCGCTGCATACCTTTTCAGCTCCAAAATTATCCGATGTCGGAAGGGCGGAGCATGCTCGCTTCGTGAATCTCCTCGCCAAGCAAGATATGTTATAAAAGGGAAATGGGTGGTTGTCACAATAAACGATGACAAAGATCAATAATATCTCTATACTAATTCAAACCTCATATGAACAACGGGATGCAAAACCGATGAATAATGCGACCAATAATAGCCCCTTCAATTATTGTCTAATCGTTCATTGGGAAGGATGACAACTATGCCAAATCAAGATGGAGTTGAATTACGCTGGATATTCGAAGTACTGCGTAGAAGGTGGTGGGTGATCCTTTGCTGTACTCTTGTAACCACTGTCGCTGCATTCGCTTTTATTTCATTCCAGACACCATCATATGAAGCAACTGCTACACTATTAATTCAGCCTGCACAGGATGCAAGATCGACTGAAGTTAATTTGCTCGTTGCAGGAGAGCGCCTCGCACTAACATACAGCCAGATGCTGAAAAGTTTACCTGTCATGCAAAGGGTAATAGAACAGGAAAACTTGCAGATTTCACCAAACCGGTTGTCCTCCAAGATTAGCGCCTCACCGGTCCCTGACACCCAGTTGATGCGTTTAACCGTGAGTGATACCTCTCCTGAGCAAGCTGCGTTTCTAGCCAACAAAGTCGCGCAAGCATTTACTGCTTTTATCCAGGATATGAATTCGGAGCGGTATGTTACATCTTTATCCAGTATGCAAGATAAGATCGATGAGTTGGATACGATGATTCAAGATACTCAATCATCGATGAACGAGTATCGGGCTACAAAAATTGAGTCTCAAGCCGATTTGTCAAATCAAGAGAGCAATCTCTCTGAATACCGGGCTGAATACCAATCTTTTCAACGAGATTACCAGGATTTGCAGTTGACTGTTTCACAGTTAAAAGAAAATGTGAACGTAATCGAACCTGCTAATGCTGTTGAAAGCGATAGTGGATCATTTAATACTGCTACCGTAACATTATTCTTAACCGATGATTCATTAGCACCAACCTATCTTCGCATCTTGACTGGCCAACCCGTTTTAGAAGAAACAATCGCCTTGCTGGGTCTTACTGAGACAGCGGTTGAACTAGCAAATTGGGTTAACGTTGATTCAGTTTTTGGTACTCATTTAATCCGTCTGCAGGTAAAAGATGTCAGTGCTTCCCAGGCGATATTGGTTGCAGACACGATGGCCTGGGTTTTTATCGATCAGATCCAGGAGCTGGTGATCGAGCCTTATGCCAACAACTTGACCAATTTGGAGACTCAACTCAGTGAACTTTCAGGGTTAATCGATCGCACTCAGCTGGATATTGAAAGGTTAACCTTAGAGAACATCCAATCTGAGACTGAACTTGAG
Organism: uncultured Anaerolineales bacterium; assembly: GCA_937968125.1. Taxonomy (GTDB): domain Bacteria; phylum Chloroflexota; class Anaerolineae; order Anaerolineales; family UBA4823; genus PFL25. Next base: position 2,275 of record CALBUI010000266.1, read on the forward strand.
CGCCTAGATAATATCCTCACTGAAAATCGAAACGATTACCGGTCCCTTCAGCAGGATTATGAGCAGCTGCGCATTACAGCAACGGATGAATCGGAAACGGTGATGCTTTCTGAATCAGCGCAGGTGCCAACGCGCGCCATCCAACAGGGTAGGCTGTACTTGATTATCGGTGCAGTGCTAGGATTGGCTGTCGGCGGTGGTTTAGCATTCTTGCTGGAATACCTCGATGACACCATAAAAACTCTACAAGATGTAACGGATTCACTAGGCATTGATACGTTAGGGTCGATACCCAATACAATTGATGGCGATAATGAGCTGGTAGTAGCAGTCCAACCTCGTTCACCAACTGCGGAATCATTCCGTATGCTCAGTACGAATCTCCGATTTTACAGCCTTGACAAGTCATTGCGCATTCTCCTCGTTACAAGTCCAGAACCTGGTGCTGGAAAATCTATTACTGTGGCTAACCTCGCGGCTGCAATTGCGATGTCTGGGTCAAAAGTAACGATTGTTGATGCTGACCTTCGTCGACCCAGGCAACACGTAATCTTTGAGCTGAAATCAGGTCAAGGGGTAACAGGTTCTTTGTTGGATGGGAAATGGAAGGAAAGGTTACATGATACTCAAGTTGAGAATTTAAACGTTCTCACCAGTGGTCAAAAGCTGCCTCCGAATCCTACTGAATTGCTCGGTTCGCATGCAATGGCAGAAATGCTGGCGGATTTATCCGCAGACGCAGATATTATTTTAATTGACAGTCCACCTGTCTTAAGCATTGCTGATACTGCTGCGTTAGTATCCTGGGTAGATGGGGTAGTACTCGTATTTCAATCAGGGACCACAAAGCTGCAATCTGCTCAACAAGCCCTTTCAAACTTGCGGCAAGTCGGCGCAAACATTGTCGGTGCCGTGCTAAATTCTGTCCCACCTAAACTTAGCCCGTATAATTACTATCAAAGTGAATCACCCCCTGAACAAGAAGGGATAAAGGGAGAGCAATTTCGCCGAGGGAAGGGGTTTAATGCTGCCCAGGGATTGCTGAAAAACAAAAAAAATCGCGCCTTGTTTGAATGGTTCCAGAACAGGGAGTTTTTCCCTTCAATCCGGGGATGGATTCAAAATAGACGAGAGAAAGCGTAGTATTCAACAACTTAAGTTTAATCTGAGTACCTGGAAATCATCATTATCAAGCGCAAACAAGTTTTGTTCTATTATCCCTAGCTTTACAAATATGTAAGGCAAAAATCTATCCATTTTCTTATTATTGTTGTATAAATAATTAGCAATCTTGAGCAGCTGTGACCTGCTTGGAGATCAGCCCCAAATCAATTGAACAAGAGCTAATCAAAGCAGGAATTGCATCAAGCTATTAGACAGATTTTTGGTCTATATTAAGTTTTCCTCTCAGAAAGTCATCAAACTTAGTCAATATTCAAGCACCAGGGGTAAAGATTAAGTTGAAGAAGGAGGGTATTTGAGCGTAAACATCATCAGATCTCACAAATCGACTATCTTCTAAGCCAGATAACTACGAGCATGTTCTCCAGCCTATTTCAACCACTAATCAATTCCATTATCCACTAAAAGGGGTAAAACAGATGAATGAGCCATCCAGAATACTTCCTAGAACAAAAGGCCAGAAAACTACATTCCGAAAAGCGTTTCAATTAATTACTACATCATTATTGGTCCTGTCTCTCGGAATGACGATGTTCCTGTCCCACAGTGGCAGTCCTGCTCTTGCTGCTCCAGTACCCGGAATCCCTACGGATAATTTGACCTGGGTCAAGACCACCGATACGTCTCAGTTTAACACACCAAATGATCCAATCGATGACTCAATCGAATACACCCCGACTCCAGGATTTATTGGTGATGACAGCTTTACTTACCAGATTTGTGATGGTACCACGCCTACTCCACTCTGCGAAACGGCCCTGGTGAGTATCACCGTTGAAGCCGCACCTGTGGGAGTTACAGTTAGTTCTCCCCAAATATTATCAGCCAACGCAATCGCGGCACCGCTTCCCCAAAATGACGACGTGACAATGCCTCAGGATACTTGGGTCAATATCGATGTTCTGGCAAATGATAGTTTTGGCACTGGCGGTCCTGGAACAGGTCCGATCACAATTTTCCCCACATGCACTACGTGCACGGGTCCCACCAGTGGTACTGCCAAGGTAAACGATGGCCCGCGCAGTCCCGATCCAGCAGGATTAGCTTTTCTGAGCTACGATCCCCCCCCAAATTACGAACCCCCAGCAGAGTATCAGAATAAACTCTTGATCAGCGACAGCGAAGTAGATGAGATCTTCCCTCCCAACCCAGCTGCCTATGCTGGGGTTAACTTGTTCTTGACCGATCTTTCAGGGGCTGTGACCCCAACCTTAGACACAGGCGGAAAATATTATCGGCTGACGACTCACAACCCCCCAGACATAGATTTCTCAAGAGAACCTTCTGGCGTAGCATATAACCCGGCGAATGGGTACCTATATTTTGCAGATGATGGCAGAGACAAAATTCACGAGGTAAACCCTGGGAATGATGGACTTTACAGCACCGACGATGATATCGTAAAGAGTTTCAACTCAGACGCTTTTGGCAGTATAGACCCTTCAGGCGCGGCTTTTGACGGGCGTGGAAATGGCCACCTGTTTATTGCTGATGAAAGGCTGATCCCGGGTGAAACTAATGAGAAGGACGATGAAGTGTATCACATCGATCTGGGAACCAATGGCAAGCTAGATCTTACAGATACGGTGACACATTTTGACACGGCAATTTTAGGTATCAATAACCCGGAAGGTGTCGAATTCAATCCGGACAACTGCACCTTATTTATCCTTTCCAGCAGGACTGCCGATCACCGCATTGCTGAGACCACGATCGATGGTCATCTTCTGCGCTATTTGGAATTCGAAAAGATCGATGGTGGCGAGAATGCTAGAAATCCGGCTGGCCTGGCTTATGCTCCAGCAAGTGGGGACCCGAGCAAAAACAATTTGTACATTGTCGCTCGCGGGGTCGATAACGATCCCCCTCCGCCTCCCACGGGAAGTCCTATCATTCTGGGTGATCCCGCCGAAAATGATGGCAAGATGTTTGAAGTCACATTTGAACCAGGTGATCGCAATGCACCTCCTTATGTCAATGCCGGTCCAGACCAGATAACCAGCGTCCCCTTCTTCCCCAACGATATAAACTTGGATGGGACTGTGACAGATGGATGTTCACCGGCACTCCCTGGGGTGACCATCACCTGGAGCGTGGTTGAAAAACCACCTGGTGCAGTTGTGAACTTTGGCGATGCAAGCGCAGTCGATACTACCGCCAACGTCTCCCTAGCGGGCGAATACACTTTCCAATTGGAGGCGAATGATGGAGCTAAGATTACCACTGACCAGGTAATAGTCACGGTATCTCTGGCGGTCAATCAGGCCCCTGTCGTCGATGCTGGCCCCCCCCAGATTATCACTTTGCCAAATGACGCTATTTTGGATGGAAGTGCAACTGATGATGGTTTACCATTCCCACCGACCCTCACCACCACGTGGAGTGTAGTAGGCACCCCACCTGGACCAGTGATCTTCGGCGATCATACGAAACCCAAGACAACTGCCAGCTTCACCACGCCTGGCATTTACAGTTTACAACTGACAGCCCACGATACTGAACTTTTCACCAGTGACTTTGTCACGATTACGGTAAATGCTGAAGGGGAACAAAAAGTTTGGCTCCCATTGGTCAAAAAGTGATCAACCAACCCATAATCT
>CALBUI010000267.1 GCA_937968125.1 uncultured Anaerolineales bacterium
TTTCCAGACAGGTTCATGCGGTTTCTAGCACCTCAGCTACCCTCATTGATTTCTCTTCTGCTTCTTGAAAAACAGCTTGAATTAGTCGCTCTCACCTAAAGATTCCACACCGAGGATTACCTTGCCAAATTCTTCCGTCACAATTTTGTCTCCAAAGATTCTTTGTGCGGTTATCAATTGAAAGTAAAGCAAGAGATTACTTTTCTGGAAAGGGTATAAAAGCCAAGATTGTGTCCGGATAGGTGTCGGTCATTGCTAGAAACCCCATATTGTCCAAGGCGACCAATGCTTCCCAATTTCGGGCGTTGATTTCCTTATCTAATTCGAGCTGGATTGGCTCAGTCTCGGTTAAAGAAATCTCCTCTCCATTATATTGCAATTCCAACAATCGTTCGACATTGATTGTCTCTGCGTGTGTTGCCCCTTTGCCAAATTTCTCGAAAATTGGATCCGATTCAGTATAAAGCCAAAACTCAATAGGCATAAAGATATTGGTTACCCAGAAGCGTCCATTTTCATCCATGTCAGTGGCATCAGTCATTCGATATTCGATATGCCTGAAACCAATTTCTTCAAATGAACTGGATGATTTGTCCGCCCTGATTGCGAATGGAGTTGGGTTCAGTTCAATGCCATTGGCTTCATAAATTGTCAATAAATTGCTGTCAGTACTGATTAAGGTCTCATATGCGTAATTGAAGATTTGTGCTGGCAATGGTAATTCGATTAATGAGGCAGGATCAATATGAACAGTCCCCTGTTCAGGAATGTATGTGCCTTCAACTAGATATCCTGCCATTCTGCCGCTGTCATTCGCTTCAATAGTTAGGTACACCTTATCTCCTGTGATGGCAATTGCTTCATACCCTTCATAGCCAGGTACCTGTGAAAGGAGAGAACCGCCGAGGATAGATATCCTGGTCGGAGTCAGGGGGCCTGGAATTGAACCATTAAGAAAATCTATTATTTCGTTTTTAGTCAGAATGAATAGGGATGGGTTGGTACTGATGGCAGGACCTTTTTCCGGATATTGGGGAAGGATTATGAGGGTGTCACCGTGCCAGGCCATCCCGGAAATTTGGGCTTTAGGATTAGCGATTGGACCTGCTAGTGGAACTTCTTTGATTTTTACTTCTTTGGGAGGGGAGGGAGTAAATGTTTGTTTTGGTTCAGGAGTCGATGTTGGTTTGATAGTGTTAGTTGGTTGAGGTGTATAAGTGATAGTTTGTATATTCGTGGGTGATGGATTTATTGCTTCTGTCGATTCGATTGTTTCTTGGCCTGGTTGGGAACAACCAATGAAGCTAAGGCTAATGACAATTAGCAATAATAGGATCAATACGAACTGCTTGTTCACCCGATTGTCTCTTTATCTTTTTTTCGCAGTGACACCCGCCAGCCAAAAAGACCCAGGCAAGCTGCCAGGATTAGCCAGGCGACCACTTGTGCCAGGCGAAATTCATTCGCGATCAGGATGCTGTCCCCGCGAAATGCTTCTATGAAGAGCCTGGATATTGCCATCAGCGACATGAAGGCCAGGAAAATGTTTCCAGATGTTTCAACCCATCGTGTTCTATCAATGATTAATATGGCAATAAGGATAAGCGAGGCGGTAATGATCTCGTAAACCTGAGTTGGATGCCGGAGAGATCCCCACAAGTGGATCCCCCAAGGGACAACTGTTGGTGCACCAAATGCGTTACCGGAGGCAAGATGTGATAAACCAATTGCGATTGCCATCACCGCAAAAAGTGGTGTCAGGTTATCCAGGGTTCGCCAGACTGGTAAACTCTTGCGGTACATATAGATCACAACTGCTGCAATTCCGATCAATGCACCTGCAAATGGATCAAGCAATCCAGGGTTAAGCGAAACTAAATTTTGTAGATTGCCAGAAAAAGCATCGGGATATGTGATCGCATAAGATAAACGAGCACCAATTACACCTGCGATTAGACCAATAAAAACCATATTATACAATTCGGCAGGATTGTCACCAATGCGACGCGCGCGCCTTTCAGAAAGTAACAGACCCAGCCATAGTCCAACCAGGAGTATCACTCCTGGAACCTGAAGAGCAAGTGGCCCAACTTGGATAATTGGTAGCATCAAGGCGTGTCCGCGAAAAGTTGTTCAGCCCTAATTATTAGCAGGGCTTCTGCCATAGGGCCACCGATAACGACATCTTGGATGATCCCTTTTTTATCAATAAAATATGATGTCGGTAAGGAGCGAATTTCGTAGAGGTTGCCGACAGCGCCATCACGGTCAAGAAGGATTGGAAAGGTCAGCTGTCTGATTTGGGCAAAGGTAATTGCATCCCCCAAGTTATCCTGGTGAGTAGAATTGATGGCCAGGACTTCAAAACCTTGATCGCGATACTCATCATAGACATTCTGAATTGCTGGCATCTCGGACCGGCAGGGTGGGCACCAGCTCGCCCAAAAATTGATTAAAACAGGTTTGCCACGAAGATCGGATAATTTGTAGACAGTATGATCTAATGTCTCAAGCTCAAAATCAGGGGCGAGAAATCCTTTCTGAGGTGCAGGTATGTCTCCTTGAGTGGTAGAACCTGGTGGAGCTGAGCTCACCCAAATCCAGACAGCTCCAAGCGAAAGGAGCAGGAGAGAAAAAACGATCCATTTAAATGGAGTAATATTGTTCATAAGGTGAAAGGACAAAAAACAGCAATGAGCTGCTAAGTGTAAATACAACCCAGTACACCTGTCAAGAAGGAACAATAAACTATGAGAAAGAATTCATTTCAGATAAGTATTTGTTGGGGACCAGTTAATCAATATTTAATAGATTAGATCTTGCTGATGTGATACCATACTGTGTCACAATTTACCGGGAGAACTGAACATTTATGCGACATTTATTATCAGTAAAATTGTTTGCGATCGGCCTGGCCCTGGTTTTTGTTTTGGCAGCCTGCGCAGAAAATTCCATCCCAGAATTAAAACAAGACATTCCTCTCAAAGAAGTTCAGCAGATAGAACCCGAGGCTGCTGGAGAGACTCCAACCGGGTCTGCCCAGGATATCCCAGCCGCTCAGGGGCAAATAAATCAAACGCCAATCGACGAACCAGTGAGTGAATCCAATATTGTGGAGGAATCAATTGCGGATGAGAATCAGTCTCCGGGCAGCAGCTATCCTCCACCAGAATCCGCAGGTTATCCAGCTCCCGAAACCGGATATCCTGCACCAGCTGAATTTTTACCAACACCAACCTTAATGCCGGCGTACCCTGCCCCCACGGAAGACCAAGGGGAGTCTCCCAGCACTGATTCGGAAAGCCCTCCACCAGTAAAAACTGGTTTGGTCGCAACAGATCCTTCGACGGTGAAGCTCGCATCCGGAGGTCTTCAATTCGTTGAGTTTTTCGCTTTCTGGTGAATTAGGTGTCAGGCATTAGCCCCCATCGTGCATGGGTTAGAAGCAGACTATTACGACAAGATAAATTTTGTTTACCTGGATGTTGACGATCCCGCGAATGAAACTTTCATGAGTGAGTTAAGGTTCATTTACCAACCTCAGATGATCTTACTTGACGGAAATGGGCAGGTTCTTCATGAGTGGGTCGGGCCACTTCCAAGAGAGGAATTTGAGCAGGTGTTTCAGGCGGTTTTATCACAGTAACAAATCGAAATTAATTCGAAATCTCAGGCAGTGAAGGATGACTTTTCAGTCACTGCCTGAGTTTTGTTTATCCATATATGCTTGACATATCCATGGGAAAATAGTAAGATATGCGTAGACCCACCCCCCCCTGGGGGGGGATAGGAGTGTTACTTGAGATGATGGATAATAAAGATACCCTAAACAGGCTGAAGAGTATCGCTGGCCATGTGCATGGAATTGAGCGCATGGTAGAGGAGGATGCATATTGTATTGATGTGATTCGCCAAATTCAAGCCGTTCAGGCTGCACTGGATAAGGTGAGCACCAGGATTTTGGATAACCATTTAAATTCATGCTTGATCACTGCGGTACGCGGTGATGATCCGGAAGACCGTGAACGTGTATTGAAAGAGATTTCGGAAGTTTTCGCGACATCATCTACGCTGTAACTAAAAAAAACTAAAATAAGAAGGAGTTCAAATGACCACCGTAACGTACACTATTCCCAATATTTCATGCAATCACTGTGTTCATACAGTCAAGATGGAAGTAAGCGATCTGGAAGGTGTAAAAACCGTTGAAGCCGATGTAATGGCAAAATCGGCAACGATAGTTTTTGAACCACCAGCGACCGAAGATGGGATTAAGAATCTGTTGGCAGAAATTGATTACCCGGTTGCCGCATAGACAGAGAATTGAGAGATTTGTATTAGATCTGGTTCTGGACGATAGGAGGCGGTATGCCCGAAGAAATGCAGGTGACCCTGCCAATTACGGGTATGACCTGCGCGAATTGCGTAGCAACCGTTGAACGAAATATCAAGAAAGTTGATGGAGTTAGTCAGGCAGCAGTCAACTTGTCCTCCGAACGCGCCACAGTTGATTTCGATCTTGAGGTGGCATCACTCGATGACGTAATTGGTCGTGTAGAGAGGGCAGGATACGGGATTGCTACCGGGCAAGCGGACCTCCTGATACAAAGACTGAGCGATGACAATGATGCGCGGCGCTTGGAAAAAACCCTAAACCAGCTCAATGGAGTCATATCCGCTCAAGTTATTTATGGCGCTGAAAAGGCCCAGGTGGAATATATTCCAACGATGATCAGCCAGGCAGATTTGCGCAAAGCGGTCAACGAGGCTGGTTTTGAAGCTATTGCAACCGGTGATGGGATTGAAGATGCTGAGAGACAGGCCCGTGAAGCTGAAATTGCCAAGCAGCGTCATCTCTTAATTGTTGGCCTTGTATTTACTATCCCGCTCTTCTTGATATCCATGGCCAGGGATTTGGGGTTGCTGCCACCTTCATTGGCCGCTGCTCCCTGGTTAGATTGGCTCATGCTAGCGTTAGCAACACCTGTCCAATTCTATGTGGGCTGGGATTACTACGTTGGCTCATACAAAGCACTCAGAAACGGTTCTGCGAATATGGATGTTCTGATTGCCATGGGTTCATCAGTAGCCTATTTTTATTCGCTGGTGGTAGTTTTAGGACTGATACCTGGCCATGTTTACTTTGAAACTGCAGCAGTAATTATTACTTTGATCAAGTTGGGTAAATATCTGGAAGCTCGTGCAAAAGGTCAAACCAGCGAAGCGATCAAAAAACTGATGAGTTTGAGGGCCAAAACTGCTCGTGTAGTGCGAAATGGGCAGGAGATTGAGATACCAGCAGATGAAGTTCAAATTGGCGATATTGTCAGTGTCCGTCCTGGAGAGAAGATCGCTGTTGATGGGGTTGTGATTGAAGGCCGCTCTTCAGTTGATGAATCGATGTTGACTGGAGAATCATTACCGGTTGAAAAGGGACCTGGTGATCCAGTAATTGGCGCTACACTAAATAAATTGGGTTTAGTTAAGTTTGAAGCCACCAAGGTAGGCAAAGATACAGCCTTAGCCCAAATCATCCGGCTTGTCGAGCAGGCACAGGGAAGTAAAGCCCCGATTCAAAAACTTGCCGACCAGGTTTCAGCGATATTTGTCCCGGTGGTTATCGCGATCGCTCTCGGAACCTTCCTGGTTTGGTATTTCTTGATCCCGATACCGGTCGATTCGGAGCTAACACAATTAACTCGGGCTCTGATCAATATGGTCGCTGTACTCGTAATCGCCTGCCCTTGTGCGATGGGTTTGGCAACACCGACTGCGGTCATGGTTGGTTCCGGCAAAGGCGCTGAAATGGGAATCCTGTTCAAGTCTGGTGAGGCACTTGAACGAGCTGGCGGTACAACAACAGTTGTCTTGGATAAAACCGGTACGATCACCCGTGGCCAACCTGCGGTGACCGATTTCTTTGTTTTGGAATCTATCCATTCAGAAGGCATACCTTCCGAGGGAGTTGCAGTCGCAGAAGCTCCTGGTTTTTTAACTGAAAATGAAATTTTACGTCTTGCTGCTTCATTGGAAAGAGGGAGTGAACATCCTTTAGGTGAGGCGATCGTTGCTGAATCGGGAAATCGCGGTTTGATTCTCAGCGAACCAGAGAGTTTCAGTGCCGAGGTCGGACATGGGGTCGTGGGACAGGTAGATGGGAACGAAGTAGTGGTTGGCAATTTACGCATGATGATAGACCGTAATCTCGATTTAAATGGTTTTGCACCCAGTGTTGAGCAACTCCAATACGAAGCAAAAACAGCCATGCTTATTGCCTTAGATGGTCAAGTTGTGGGCGTTATTGGTGTTGCAGATACGGTAAAGGAAGAATCTCGATCTGCAATTGAAGAACTTGTTCAAATGGATTTGGACGTGGCTATGATCACCGGCGACAACCAACAGACTGCCCAAGCGATTGCAAACCAGGTTGGGATTGCTAATGTACTTGCTGAGGTTTTGCCAGGGGATAAAGCCAGCCAAGTTGGTCAGCTGCAAAGTGACGAACAGATTGTAGCCATGGTTGGCGACGGGATAAACGATGCCCCTGCTCTAGCCCAAGCGGATGTTGGTATTGCTATCGGCAGCGGGACAGATGTCGCCATTGCAGCGGCGCCGGTTGTATTGATCAGCGGCGACCTCAGCGGAGTTCCCCGGGCGATTGCTTTGTCCAGGAGAACATTGCGAACAATAAAACAAAATCTTTTTTGGGCATTCTTTTATAACGTTATCTTGATTCCAGCCGCTGCACTAGGATTACTCAACCCAATGCTTGCGGCAGGAGCAATGGCATTCTCGAGTGTATTCGTCGTCACGAACAGCCTTAGGTTACGCCGGTTTACCCCAGAAATCTAAGGATTTGGGCGTCAAATACTATAAGTTCTGAAGTCCCACGTAAAATTATGTGTTACATGGCGAAAAATCCTGTATTTTTCACGAATTTATTAGCGATCCCACTACCTGTAAGCTATTTAACCCTTGGGCGGATCTAATCGCCTTTTAGATTAGTTTGATTGGTCTTGCGTTCTCTAACCAAACATTAATCTCATTCCAAGATGGGCTGAATTATCGGGTGTTAATATTGGTTAGCGTCGATCACCAGCTTTTTATTGATAGATGCGGATTATTGTAAGAAAAACGAAATATTATTCTTGGTAAGATAAGGTAGGTATTCAACGTCAATAATCTGATGCAGAGAAGATCATTATCTCGTCGCGAGTTTTTGAAATTAAGTGCTTTATCCTTGGGTGGGTTAGCCTTGCGTCCTTGGCAGAAAGATCTTTTCACCCTACAAGATTTTCCCCAAGCGGAGCGATTGGGCCGGGTTGGATGGTATACGGTTGAATTGAAAGAGAGACCAGACCACGAGAGTAAAACCCTTGGCGTTCTCTATGAAGACACAGTCGTGCCCTGGATGCGTGAGACCACTGGGAGCAGACCCTTTCGGAATAACCAACGCTATGTAGAAACTCCGCAGGGTTACATTTGGTCGGGAGATTTGATCCCCGTACGAAATGAAATAAACAAACCCATAACATCTTTACCTCAATCTGGGGAGGAAACAGGCATGTGGGTTGAAGTGACCGTTCCTTGGGTGGATACGATCATGGATAACCCTCCTCCACGGTCAAGTTTTTTCCAATATCGGGTAGAAAACGGTATGCCATTGAGGCTTTATTGCAGCCAGATATTATGGGTAGACAAAATTCGTCTAGATGATGACGCCAAGATCTGGTATCGAGTCAATGAACGCTATGGCAATCCTGGGGATATGTTGTGGGCGCCTGGTGAAGCATTTCGACCCATCACACCGGAAGAGTTGGAACCGATCAGCCCGAATGTAGAAGATAAACGCGTCGTCGTCAGGGTTCGGTGGGAAGAGCAGCTGCTATCCTGTTATGAAGGGAACAGCGAAGTATTTTTCTGCCGTGTATCAACCGGCCTCGCAAAAGATTCCACTCCAACATCAGCCATTTCGAGCCCAGGATTTCAGATTTGGAGAAAATTGCACTCACTCCACATGTCCGGGGGAACCAATGCCGAGGGCTGGGACCTGCCAGGAATTGGCTATACATCACTTTTCCATGGAGATGGGATCGCGATACATTCAACTTTTTGGCACAATAATTTTGGTGAACCGATGTCCCATGGATGTGTAAATGCGGCACCCGAGGATGCAAAATGGATCTTTCGCTGGACCCATCCATTGGTACCTTTTGATACTGGCGATAATGATGTCACCGTCACTGGACAACCCAGTACACGAATTATGGTTGTTGAGGATTAATTTTTCTAGGAGCACTTACTGAATGGAAGCAGCAAATTTTGGTCTTAGCATCGCCTTTTTGGGAGGTCTAGCGTCTTTCCTGTCACCTTGCGTATTTGCCTTGGTGCCAGCATATATCGGATATTTAAGTGGTCGTTCAGTAGGAGCTAACGATAAAAGTCGTTATTACACGCTTTCTCATGGGGTGGCTTTTGTCCTCGGATTTAGTACGGTGTTCATTCTTCTTGGATTGGGAGCCTCTGCGATAGGAAATTTGTTGTTTGATTTGCGACCGTACCTGACCCGGATTGGCGGAGTTGTGGTGATTCTATTTGGGTTGCACATGACAGGGATTATTAGAATACCATTTCTCCAATATGATGTCCGCCGCCAGGATGCGCCAGATAGAAAGTTTGGTTACTTATCATCATTTTTACTTGGAGTATTTTTCTCCGCCGGCTGGTCACCGTGTGTTGGACCAATCCTGGGGACAATCCTTACCCTGTCATTGAGTACCGGATCATTAACTCAAGGATTTTGGTTGCTGGTTGCATATTCTGCTGGATTGGCAATCCCCTTCCTGATTGCAGCTGTTGAAATTGGCCTGGTGACCTCATTTATCCAGAAATACGGCAATGTTGTCAGGTATGTTGAGATAGCCATGGGGGTCGTCATGATCGCCATTGGTGCCTTATTGTTCTTTGGTCGCTTCGAGCAGGTGGCCAGCTTAGGCTTTTTCTTCGAATCCTTTGATGAGGTTCGAGTAGGTACTATTATCCTGGTTGTCATCGGCTTGTTGATTATCCTGGGTTTGATCCCAGCATTTATTGCCCGATCAAAAGGTCGAAAATTCTACGATTGGTGGTTCTTTGGAGCAGCGCTGATATTTGTTGCCCTGCCCGCTTCCCTGTTGATCAAGCCCAACGATGATACTGATGAAAGCAAACCATCTATTGGGGGCGAGGAGATTGAACTGCCTGCTGAAGGCCAGTCTCCATAATTAATCCGAGAGAAACTCAGATTGAAACGAAATGATTTTCTGGTTTTAGCTGCCGGCCTCTTAGTAGGGGCCGGTTTGGCGGTATTTATTTATTTTGTACTTGATATCGGGAAAAAGGATGATGGAAATGTTGAAGAAATTACCGGGGTCAATCTACCCGAATCTGCCTCTGTAGGTTCCAGCGCTCCAGATTTTGAATTGGTAAACCTCGAAAATGAAACGGTCAGATTGAGCGAATTGCAGGGTAAAATTGTCGTATTAAATTTTTGGGCAACTTGGTGTGAACCTTGTAAAATAGAAATGCCATTTTTTGAGCAATTACATCAGAACAAATCTGATAATTTTGAGATTTTGGGAATTAACTTCGACGAACCTCCTCCTCAGGTGCAGCAATTCGTTGATGAATACAATTTGCATTTCCCAATTCTGTTAGATCCGGGCGGTAATATCCAAAAATTATACCGGGTGCGAGGATATCCAACCACTCTGATTGTTGACAACAATGGCATTATTCGATACCACCATATCGGATTGATTACCGAAGAACAGCTAGATCACTATCTCGTCGAAATGGGAGCATTTGAATGATTACCGTCACTATGTTCAGTAAGGATGATTGCCAGCTATGTGATCAGGCGCTCCAGTATTTGGATGATCTCCAGCAGGATATCCAACACGAGTTAGAGATCGTCAATATCGAAGGCAACCCGGAATTAGATAAGAAATATGCTCTTGATATCCCAGTAATTGAAGTCGGGCCTTACCGGTTAAAAGCCCCATTCACGGCTCAGGACCTGGAGATCACTCTCAGGGCAGCGGAGGAGCGGGAGAAGAATATCGCTGAGATCGACAGAAAAGTGGCTCAAAGTGAAGCCTCGATTCCAGTGACGATCACTCGAGGAGATCGTTTTTCCTACTGGATGTCGAGACATTATATGTTCATATTGAACACACTTGTCCTAATCTATGTCGGCTTACCATTTCTGGCGCCGCTGTTAATGTCTGCAGGGTACACCCGTCCAGCAACGACAATCTACCGCTTTTATGGACTGGTATGCCACCAGCTAGCATTCCGTTCATGGTTCATTTTCGGCGATCAAGCCGCATACCC
>CALBUI010000268.1 GCA_937968125.1 uncultured Anaerolineales bacterium
CGAAATGCGGCGGCGCAGGTGCGGGCCGAGCCGCGCTGTCACGGGCACGGGTAGCCGACTCCAGATCGCCGACAGCCGTCGGAGCAGTGCGCTGTCGCCGGCCGCCTTTGCGGCGAGCCGATCGCCGGCCGGACTCAATCGCCTCCACGCCAATGGGCGCTCTTCGGCTCCCCAGCCCCGCTTGAACCGATACGTGCCGCCGCCGATCGGCGAACGCCCGAAGTCGAATTCGCGCACCCCCCGCTCGATCGCCCAACGCAGCGCCTCCCAGTAGATCTGGTTGTTCGGGCAGCGGTGTCGCTCTTCGCGCAGCGTCGACGCCCACGGGACGGTCACCGCACCCGCAAAATCGATCGCCACGAGACCGCCGACCGGTTTCTCGCCGAGCCGGGTGACGATCAAGCGCAGGCGATCGCCAAAAGCCTCGGCGGCTGCCGAAAATGCCTTTCCAAAGCCTCCATCCAGCGTGGAAAAACCTTCATGATGGAAGAACTGCCTGTCGTAACTCCAACAAAATAAAAGGTTGGCTTTGTCTTGGTGATTATTGGATATGGATTTGTGTTCGTCATCGTGCTTGCTCCAAAGTGTGTTAATTCAGCCTATCCTGGAACCCCCGTGCATCATACTGCGGCATTCCGTGCCGCCTCAACTGCCGAAACAAAATCTTTCGCCCGTTGGGTAATTTCATCGAACCGCCCCTCTTTCGCCCAGGATGAAGGGCAAAGGGAGCTACCAGCGCCAAGTGCAAACGCTCCAGCCTGGAACCAGGCCACCAGATTATCAGGATTTACACCACCTGTTGGCATCATCGGGATATCAGGAAATGGACCTCGAAGAGCCTTCATGTATCCAGGTCCTCCCATTGAGCCAGGAAATACTTTCACTACATCTGAACCCAAATTAAACGCTTGCACAACCTCGGATGGGGTAAGAGCACCGATCATAACTCCCAACCCACTTGCGATCATTGCTTCGGCAAGGTTGGTTTCCAGATGCGGACTGACAATGAATCGGGCTCCTGCGGATTTGGCTTCATCGACTTGTTCGATTTGTGTAAGAGTTCCCATACCTAACAGGACTTTCTCCCCAAATTTCTCATCCAAGGCTTGAACTACTTTCGCAGCTTGTGGCGTTGTATAAGTGATCTCTATACCAAGTACTCCACCTGCTATCAGGGCATCAACTGTTTCCAGAGTTACTTCCAGAGAGGGTCCACGAATCACCGCCAATAAACCCAAATCTTGAACTCTTACTAGGGTCTTTTCTTTATCACCCATTATCAAATCCTCTTTTATACAACCCGGTATAAAGGCTCTTCACCTCTGAGTACCGCCAGGCAATCATTTAGCGCTATCCAACCCATAGCATTAGTGGCCCCATCTGTGTGGGATCCCATGTGCGGAGTTGCCAGCACCTGCTGTAAACTGAACAGAGGATTTTTCGCATCTGGAGGTTGTTTTGAAAAAACGTCCAATGCTGCCCCACCCAATCTTCCAGATTGAATGACATCGTATAGGGCAGTTTCGTTGATCAATTCACCTCTCGCGGTGTTGATTAAAAATGATCCGGGTTTCATTTTCTCCAGGAATGAAGAATTGACCAAATTTCGAGTATCATTGGTCACAGGGCAGTGTAAAGAAAGTAGGTCCGCGATAGTTGCAACTTCTTCTAAGGATAAAAGTTCCACTTTCAGTTCAGCAGCAATCTCAGTATCTGCGACCGGATCGAATGCGACTATACGACAATTAAACCCATTCAATTTCTGGGCAACCTGTCTTCCAATAGCTCCAAATCCGATCAAACCGATCACCTTGTCTTCAAGCGATACTCCTCTCATACGTTTCCACTCTCCAGATTTGGTGGCCTTGACAGCACTTGGAATATTACGCAGGAGAGATATCATTAATCCAATCGTGAGTTCAGCAACTGATCCTGAATTGGCACCTGGGGTATTTGTGACGATGATATTTTTATCTCTTGCAGCATCCAAGTCAACGGCATCGATACCCACCCCGTATCTTGCGATGACTTTTAACTTATCAGCAGCATTCAATGCAGCGCGATCAATATCATCCAAACCAGCGATGAAACCATCCATACCAATGAGCATACTGGCCAGCTGGCTGGATGAGAGAGGCTTCCCGCTCGTGTTATAAACTACTTCTCCGACTTCATTTTCCAACTGCGTTCGTAATGCAGGGTCATTAGTACCATATGAAGTTGGTGTCACCAGTACTTTACACGCTTGAATCTGTTCACTCATTAACGAACCTCGGGAGGCAGCCATTTGGGGTTGTCTATCACTTCAATTTGATCATCACGCTCAACCACAAGTTTGCGGAAGCCATGCTTTTCAATCGAGCCATAATCATGACCAGCATTTCCAGGATAAACGAAGAAAGTTACCAGGTCTTCATCTCTGCTGGTGTTCACCGATCTATGTGCCCAGCGAGGAGGGACATAGAGGACTTTTTCTGGAGTTAAAGTTTCAATAGCCCAATAACCCTCTGGTGTTTCCATGACCATCAACCCTTCGCCTTTTAAACAATAGTACACTTCGGCAGTTCCCAATTCAGAATGGAAGTGACCCTTGGTCATGAAATATTCATCGCCGACCTTACCAGGATGAACAATTGAAATGCCCTGTAAAAGCTCTCCAGCTATCTCCGGTCTTTTGACTTCATAGACCTCATAAAGCATACAGTCTTCTTCGCGCAATAGAGTTTCGTAGGCCTGTTCATCGTGATATTGATTTCGCATCGCTGATAAGCTGCGTTTTATGTGATTATCATAGGTGCTTAATGTGACATCTTCTTCCCGAATGACATCAAAGCTGAATGGTCGATTTATTTCTTCTGGCATTATCTCTCCTCATGGCTCCAAGATAACTTTTAACCCCTCTCCACTATCAGCAACTGAGAATGCTTGAATGGCATCACTGAGTGGAAAACGTGCCGATATGAGGTTGGACAGGTCAATTCGACCTGAAGATAGGATCTGGGCGGCTTGCCGGCAATTCTGTGTACTGCTCGCGGTTGTACCGGTGACGAAAATCTCTTTGTAATGGATCAAGTTTGCATTCAATTCAATGGTTGGATCGTCTTTTGGCAAGCCGGCAAAAAAGTTAATGCGTCCGCCTATCGACGCATATTCCACGGCAGCCTTAAAGGCTTCCTGTGCTGGAGCTGCTAACAAAATCACATCGACCCCCAAACCATCGGTACGCTCAGAAATTATCCCCGTCAGATCTTCATTAGCTGGATTTACTACCAGGTCGGCGCCAAATTCTTTGACTTGTGATGCCCGTCCTGGATTTATTTCGCTGACGATCACCAATCCAGCACCATGGAGCTTTGCGAGCAAGACATGCATGATGCCAATAGGACCAGCTCCAACAACGAGAACAGATTCTCCTGGTTGAATGTGAACAGCTTCCTGACCTCTCAGTACACAAGCAAATGGCTCAATTAATGTGGCAATTGACGGATCGATTTCCCGACTTATTGGAATGATGTTTCCGTGTATTATTGCTGCGGCCGGGATAAGCATATATTCAGCAAACGAACCATCAAATGTGATCCCTGGAGCTTCGTAATCAATGCACAGGTTGTTATTTCCGGAAATGCATTGGCGGCAATGACCACAACCCATGTTCGGTGCCATGAATATTCGTTGGCCGATATCTAATCCCTTTACATCGGAACCAATTTCGACGATATCACCAACAACTTCGTGACCCGGTGTACGAATTGTTCCAGGAGAATATTTGCGGTGTGCTCCATGCCAGATCCGCAGGTCGGTACCACAAATACCTGTGCTGAGAACTTTTAACAGTGCCTCATCTGAGCTGATCTCAGGGAGGGGTATCTCTTCTATCCGCAGATCATTCGGCCCATGGTAGACCGCTGCCAGCATCATTTGGTTCACTTCTTTTTCCCTGACATCACCTCGTCTAAGTAGACTGGTCGTTCCTCGAGGAAGGATTTTGTTCCAGCCAACACACCTGCGACTGCCCATCTCCCATCTTCTCCACTAACATTCAGAGAGGTTTCATTCTGGATGCAGCTTACAAAGTGTTCCATCTATCAAATATAACCCCATTCGAATCTCATTGGCCATGTCTGGAAAATGGGTGTGACTAAACCCTGATCACGATTAATTCCCACTGTCACAGCCTGTCCTTTAAGCTTGCCAATTTGCATGATCCCCTTCTCACCGACAATTTCAACACGGGCATCATAGCCATAATCACAAGGACATACTGCCGATATGCTGCCCAAGCCACCGTTCTCAAATTTGATATTTACCAGTGAATTATCATAATAGTTCTCTGTATCTACCCCTCTTGCTTGCCCCTTAAAGTTTGCCACTTCTGTGTAGACCCGTAAATAATCTGAGCCCATCAACCAGCGCACACAATCCCAGTCATGGCTATTCACCTCTGCCAAATTACCGTTCGATGAGGTTAAATCACGCGCCCAGGGAGGCGGCAAACCAGGACCGTGTGTTAAGGATTTGATCATCATCGGCTGTCCGATTTCCCCCGCCGCGATCCTTTCAGCGGCACTGACAAATTCAGGATCGAAGCGCCGCATGAATGCTAATTGAAGAAGTACCTTTCCATTTTCTGCGGCCGCAATAATCTCGTCACAATCTTTAAGATTAAGCGCCATAGGTTTTTCTAACAATATATGTTTCCAAGCTGAAGCAGCGGATAACGCTAGTTCAGTATGGGAAAATGTGGGCGTTGTGATTACAACCGCCTCAAACTCTGCCTCATCTAAAGCTTGATCGAGAGACAGAAAACGCATGCTTATTTCAAATTGTTCAGCAAGAGAATGAAGTGCTACTTGATTATTATCGACTACTGCGACTAGTGAACCCGATGGCACGTGGATTACCAGCGAGTTTGCATGCACATTTGCCACCCGTCCCGCACCAACCAGGCATACACGAATTGGTTTGCCCATATTCGTTCCTTACTTTTTTTCAGCGACGTAGGAAATCCTTCCTGGAGATCATCTACAATGATTAGTGATTCATTAAACTTTTACGAGGAGTCGGTAAATCTGACCCACATATAATTGTAATCCCGTTATTACAGGATTATAATTTACAGGTTTTGGTTAGTCAAGTTAAACAACGATTAATCACAAATTGGGAAATTGGTAACATTCCGTTAGGATGTATTTATTACCAAAAGGAGATATTCCGAATTGAAAACCCAATTAGTATTGACATTCCTAATAATTATTTGTGGTAATTGTGATGAAATTGAGAATCGTAAGGAAAAAACGTACAGGGAAAGCGAATTGCAAGCACGAATTGAGGCTAATGTTGGTTATGCAACCCCAGTTGGTCAATAAATATTGTTTAGCCTTAGACTAATTTCTACTAATAGACTACGTTTAAACGGAATATTGTAGAGAAATTGATGATATTCTTTTATTTTACGGGGAATAATTTGTACCTCAAGTGATTCGATTGCACAACCTAATGATTAAGCGTCAGTAGGTAATGATCACCAAAGATAAAACGATAGAATCCAATTATCACCTCCCAATTAGAGGCAAAGTAGGACCAATATATGAAAGGCATTAAGACAGATATCTATATGTGGCAAGTGAGAAGTATAATATATTCAAGAGAGCCTTGCATCAGGAACACATAGAGAAGTTAGGATTAAAAGGAATAATTTGACGCTGTCCCATCAATTAAGTAATTCCAAACTTACTGATCCACATACAGTTCCTCATTACTTAATTACAGGTGCTAATTTTGGTGAATGATCGCATTGTTCAATTGGTCTATGAGCAAGATCAACCCCAACGCCTGGATAAATTCCTGGTAGAACAGATCCCAGAATTTTCTCGTTCTCGACTGCAATCGCTGATCAAAGGTGGTCGGGTGACAGTGAATGGAGTAATCGCCTCAAAGAGCGGTCAAACTCTCGATCGGGATTCTCACATCTTAGTCGAGATACCTCCCACGCAGCCTTCCGAGTTGGTAGCGGAAAATATCGAACTGGATATTATTTTCGAGAATAATGACCTGCTGGTGGTAAATAAACCAGCCGGGATGGTCGTTCACCCTTCTGCAGGCCACCAATCTGGGACCTTGGTGCATGCCGCTTTGGCGCATGCTGAGGATATCGAAGGCGTCGGAGGTGTCCAACGACCAGGTGTGGTCCACCGCCTTGATAAAGACACTTCTGGATTGATCTTGTTGGCAAAAAACGATGCCACTCATCAATGGCTCCAGGACCAATTTGCCTCACGCCAGGTTGAAAAGGTTTACCTGGCGCTGGTGGATGGAGCTCCTCCCACTTCCCGGGGGAGGGTGGAAGCGGCAATTGGAAGAGACCCAAATAATCGCAAGAAGATGGCAGTCGTTCCACCTGCAAAAGGAAGGTCGGCAGTCAGTGAATATTCCACAGTGCGCAAATATCCTGCTCATACCTTTCTTGAAGTGCACCCCATAACGGGGAGGACTCACCAGATCCGCGTTCACCTGGCTTTTCTAAAGTGTCCTGTTGTGGGAGATCGAGTATATGGACGACGGCAGGTCAGTCTGCCCCTGAAGCGTCAATTCCTGCATGCCTCGCAATTGCATATACACCTTCTAGGGGATGAAGCTCTCTCTGAGTTTGAAGCTCCATTACCAGAAGATCTCTCCAATACTCTCGAGGTGTTGGACTCATCCATTAGCGCATAAGAGGAAGAAATCCAAGGGCAATTATTCCTTCATTGAGATTCACAAATATAGAAACAACGAGGTTCAAATGGATTGGATTGACTTACGTTCTGACACGGTGACATTACCCACACCCCAAATGCGGGCTGAGATGGCTGAAGCCGAGGTGGGTGATGATGTCTATGGTGAAGATCCTTCGATCAATCGGCTTGAAGAGATGTCTGCAGCCCGGATGGGTAAGGAAGCTGGGCTTTTCGTTGCCTCCGGAACAATGGGAAATCTGTCCTCGATTTTGGCATATTGCGGCCGGGGGGATGAGTTCATTCTTGGAAATTTATCGCATACATTCATCTTTGAAGCAGGAGGGGCAGCCGCGTTGGGTGGCGTTCACCCCAACACTTTGAGTAACCAACCAGATGGTACCTTGGTATTGGAAGAGGTTGAAGCTGCAATTCGACCGGATGACATCCACCAGCCGATCACCCGCCTGGTTGTATTGGAAAATACGCATAACCGCTGTGGTGGGACCGCTCTTAGTGTGGAATATACTCGGGCAGTAGGGGAATTGGCACACGATCATGGTCTGAATCTACATCTCGATGGGGCCAGAGTTTTCAATGCCGCAGTTTATTTTGGTGTGGAGGTGACTGAATTGGTCGATCCGGCTGACTCGGTAACATTCTGTTTGAGCAAAGGATTAAGCGCCCCGGTGGGATCTGTACTTTGTGGGTCAAATGATTTCATAAACCAGGCCAGGCGCATCCGAAAACAACTCGGTGGAGGCATGCGCCAGGCTGGTGTCCTCGCCGCGGCAGGGATAGTTGCTCTGGATACTATGGTTGATCGACTCGAAGAAGACCACTCTCGAGCAAAACAGCTGGCGCGGGGTCTATCACTTATCCCCGGCTTGGTACTGGATCCAGGTACTCCTTATACCAACATGGTCTTCCTGTCCTTGGGCGATGGAGTCCCATTTTCAGGGAAAGAAATGGCGGACAGGCTGAAAGAAAGTGGTGTGCAGGTAGGTGTAGTTTCAAAGAATCGCTTCCGCCTGGTAACGCATTACGGGATTGAGGATGCGGATATCGAAATGGCGATTGGAGCCTTTAGAGAGGTCATGGGGGGTGTATAATATAATATTGCGCCTAAGGAGGGCGAACGCCTTACCAGGTGAGCGCTCTATGAGCCTTGGGCACAGATTCCCAAATCGTCAAGAGTGGCTTATGGAGACAGAGGTAAACGCCTTTCTGGACAGCTTAGACGCTTCTGAAAGCACGCGATTGGCATATGCCAATGATTTGCGTGTTTTTTTGCATTTTTTAGATGGGTCTCATGAACAGCCTCCCTCACCGAACGATTTAAACGCTCAGCAGGTAACCGCATTTCTCAAATCTGAACGTCAAGAAGGTCGGCGCAGGAATACGCTCATTCGCCGCCTGGCAACTCTCAAATATTTCCAAGAATATTTGGAGAAAGAAGGATTAGTTCCGGCAAATTCATTCTCAGTAAAGGAAGGAGAAATCCAGCGAGTCATTGAGCAGATCCCGATCGAGCCTTCCATGAAGTGCTTGAATCAGGACCAAGTCAATTCTCTATTAGGACTGATGGATTCTTCACCTCGACCTCGAGCGTTGAGAGATCGGGCGATCTTGATGCTCCTCTTAGAAACAGGTCTTTCGGTGGGAGATTTAACCGCTCTCGATTTGACCGATCTGGATTTACGCGCTGGACGCTTTCACCTCAACCTGGTTGGTAAAGGTGACCTGTGGCTGGAGTTGGGCAAGGCTATTAAGGCTGTAAGAACATATTTGCAGGAGGCGCGGCCAGACTTATTACTCCAACCTGGTGAACCGGCACTTTTCATCAGTCAAATGGATGGTCGCTTGAGCCGTCAGGGAGTCTGGCAAATCTTAAATCATTGGGGTCGCAAGTTAGATCCCCCAATCTCGCTTTCTCCGCGGATATTGAGACATACTGCGGTGCTGCGGATGAGTAAGACTGGCTTTTCTACGACTGATATCCAGCTCCGTTTGGGTCATCGCAACCCGATATCCACGCGAGCCCTAATCAGGCGATTACAAACTGCCTGTGATTAATCAACCCAAATCAGAGAATATTCAAATGAAGGGATGATCGTTATGAGTGAATTTATAGAACTAGAACAAATCGATGGTGCTGTAAAGATTATTAGAAGCCGGATCGGGGTTCAACCAAGGGTGGGCATGATCCTCGGTTCTGGATTGGGAACTCTGGCTGAATCGGTTAAGGATGCGGTGACCATCCCTTACGGCGATCTTCCACCCTGGCCGGTGTCCACTGTAGAAGGACATCATGGGCAATTGGTGATTGGGAAGCTTGAAGGACAGGAAGTATTGGTGATGCAAGGTCGCTCCCACTATTATGAGGGTTACAGCATGCCGCAGATAGGTTTTCCGGTACGAGTCATGCAACGGCTTGGAGTTGAAATACTGATCGTCACAAACGCGGCAGGTGCGGTCAATCCCAATTTCGAACCGGGTGATGTGATGCTGATCACAGACCACTTGAATCTGCTGGGGATGGCCGGCGAGAGCCCTCTGAGAGGACCTAATTTTGACGAGATTGGCCCCCGTTTTCCTGACATGGGATTTGCATACGATCGCGAATTGGGTGAGTTATCACGCCAGGTGGCTGAGGAAAATGGTTTTGCATTACAAGAGGGTGTTTACGTCTGTCTGGCTGGACCTACATTTGAAACACCAGCAGATTTGCGTTTCTTGAAAGCGATCGGTGTTGATGCTGTAGGTATGTCAACAGTACCCGAAGTGACGGTAGCCGTGCATGGTGGTATGCGATCTTTGGGATTGTCAACCATTAGTAATAAAGCGAACCTGGATGGCAATACGATTACCAGTCATGAAGAGGTTCTCGAAGCTGGCAAGATCGTGCTGCCGAAATTAACTCAGATTGTTACAGGTGTTTTACAAAAATTGTAATCTCAGGTGGGGGATAGAACTTAAAAACAATTATTGGAATATGCTATAAGCAATGGAAGAAGCCCTACGCTTTTTCAGAACGTATGAGATGTGGATGTATGTAATCCTGGCATTGGCAGGATTGGTTTATATCCGCAAGTTTATCCTCTCCTGGGAGGAGCTCCGTCGGGCAGCGTTTGGATTGGAGCGGGAGAGCGCCCAATCAAGTTTAAACCAATCAGCCGGTATGCTGGTGCTGTTGTTTGTGATGGCAGTCGCGGTGTTTGTCCTGGTCTCGTTTGTCGCGCCGACCTTTCCAGCCTCCAATCCATTACTTACGCCAACGATGGATTTGCTTGCTTCGCCGACGACAACTTTAGTTGCTGAAGGAACTGAGCTAGAGAGCGCTACTCCAACTGCCGGAGAGGTTTCCCTGACTCCGACAATCGCAGTTGTCGGAGAAGGATGTATCCCAGGTCAAATCATGCTGACGGAGCCTGCTGACGGAACGGAAATAAATGGGGTGATCGTTGTCAAAGGGACGGCTAGCATCCAAAATTTTGGATTCTATAAGTATGAGTTAGCCCGACCTGGTGAGACAACCTGGCTGACAATCCAGGCTGGGAGGGACATCATCCAGGATGGTGACTTGGGTCAATGGGATACCCGCACATTAGCCCCTGGTGATTATATGTTACGATTAATTGTCACTGATAACCAGGGAGAGAGCTTAGAACCGTGTGTGATACGGGTCCACGTCAACAACCCCTCAACGCCATAAATATTTAGAACAATAGGAAAATCTTAATGCCAGAAATCGAAATCCGTCCCGCGCAAGCTGAAGATATCCAACAGCTGGTTAAGATGGATCATGGTTATTCTAGCAATTATGTCTGGCAGATGGATCCCCATTTCACTTCTGGGGAAACCGGGGCTGTTTTTCGCGAGGTGAGTTTACCTAGGAAAGCGAAAGTGGATTATCCTCGCTCTCCCCAATTATTAACCAAGCATTGGAAAAGCTACTCGGGAGTCCTGGTGGCAATTCATGACGGAGAACCCGTGGGATACACGAGTCTTGTGGAGAATATGATCCCAATCACGACTTGGGTGATGGACCTGGTCGTCCACCCAAATCTCCGCCGCCAAGGGATCGGGACCGCAATGGTCCTGGCAGCCTTGGAGTGGACGGGTGCACAAACGAAAAGCCAACGCTTGATTCTCGGTATGCAGACGAAAAATTTCCCCGCCATCAATCTTGCTCAGCGGATGGGATTTGATTATTGTGGCTACATTGATCATTACTATCCAAACCGGGATATTGCAATTTTCTTCACAAAATGGATAATATAATGGTAGAGTAAAGATTCTGGTTTATTGATCATGATCCAATCCGCGATTGATATACTCAAAGGGTTCAATGAACTGCTGGCAGCAGGGATTGCCATTACGGCATTTTCCCTCCTGCTGTATGCATTGTCATTCAACTTGCGAGACCGGGTGGCAAGGTCGTTTGCGATCATATTGACTTGCGTAGTGTTCGTTTCAGTGGGGGATGCCATCGCCAGCAACTCCAGCACATCTTTACAGTGGGAATTCTGGATGCGTATCGAGTGGATCGGAATTATTTTCTTGCCGCCGGCATACTACCATTTTTCTGATGCGCTTCTGGAGACGACTGGGCGACCTTCTCGTGGTCGCCGCCGTCGTTTGGCCTGGATTTTATACGGTGTTTCGTTTGCCTTTGTACTAACTCTGCCTACTTACTGGCTGGTTGGTCCGGTTGTTGAAAATATTGAACCGGCACCTCACTTGCAAAGGACTGGGCTGACCTGGGTGTTTGCAGTATTCTATGTCACCACAATCACCATCTCTGGAATTAACTTGTGGCGGGCATACCAAAGGACGGTGACCAGGACCAGCCGAAGAAGGATGCGCTACCTGCTGTTAGGCGCTTTAGCTCCAGTTCTGGGTTCTTATCCATTCCTTTTATTTGGATCAAATTTAGTAGTAAACAATCCTTTGCTCTTCTGGGTTGCAGCGACAGTGAGCAACCTGCTGGTATCTGTTCTGCTGGTCTTAATGGCATATGCCGTAGCATTCTTTGGCGTTTCCTGGCCTGATCGAGTAGTTAAGCGGCGCTTGTTTAAATGGTTGATGCGTGGTCCAGCAACGGCTTCCGTTATTCTCGCGCTAATCACATTGGTAAACCGGTACGGAGATTTGGTAGGTATTTCAAATCCTGTTGTGGTCCCGATATTGATGGTAACAAGTTTGTTGATTATGGAACACTCGATTACCCTGGCGGCTCCTTATTGGGAAAGATGGTTGTTTCATGGTGGAAATCCCAATAAACTGCAATTGATCCAATCTCTGGAAGAACGCCTGTTAACCACCGGGGATTTGCGAGATTTCTTAGAGTCAGTTCTGGCGGCTCTCTGTGACCGGCTGCAAGTAACAAACGCGTTTATCGTGGTACTTAATGATGGAGGTCCTGAGATGCTGCTTACCCTCGGAGATGAAAAACCCTTCGAGGAAGTCGAATCACAGGCTGATTTGCTCAATGCCGTCGCGAAAAATGGTGGCGTCGGAGTAAAACGCGCCGATACGGAAAGCCTGTTTACCTGGCACAACTATTGGTTGGCGCCTCTCTTCGAGGAGAATGATAGAGGTGAGAATTTATCAGGAATTATCGGGGTAGAACGCAATCCTGATGGGACATTATCTGAGGATGAGAAGGAAGCGATAAAGATCTTATCTCGCAGAGCGGAGATGGCACTTTTTGATGTGCGGATGCAGCAGCAGGTTTTCACCTCGGTTGAAGAGTTGACACCTCAGGTGGAAATGATCCAAAGGCTGCGCGCCGCAGCTCGCTATGATGGCACAGATGTGCTCACTGCTTCTGAAATCTCATTGGATGACCGGGATATGTCCAAATGGGTCAAGGACGCGTTGAGCCATTATTGGGGTGGCCCCAAGCTTTCTCAAAGCCCCCTTATGAAACTGGCAGTAGTTCAAAAAGCAATTAAACAGCATGAGGGCAATCCAACAAATGCCCTGCGGGCGATTTTACTGGAGGGCATTCAAAAGGTGCGACCCAGTGGTGATCGCCGTTTCACCGGTGAGTGGATACTCTATAATATATTAGATTTGAAGTTCCTGGAGGGTCGTAAGGTGCGTGAGATCGCCATGCGATTGGCGATGTCGGAGGCGGATTTGTACCGTAAACAGCGTGTAGCAATAGAGTCTGTGGCAGGAGCAATTATTAATATGGAACAGCAGGCCAGAAAGGAGGAAAATACTGAGACGAAAAAACAAGAAATGAAACAGTCGCTGTAACGGAGGGTACCAGAAGGCACTATCAATCAAAGAGGTAACGATTAATGGTAAACAAAACATATTCAGAAGGACTGCAAGGGGGTCCGCAGCCATTGGATGAATCATGGTGGGCGGCAGTTCTAGCCGAGGAAGAAAAAACCAGTCCTGCGGTTGGAACGCCATCTCAATCTGAGACACCCCATCAAGCGATGGTTGATTGGGAGCAGGCTCGCAAGATCTATAATTCAGATCAAACGGTGACGTTAGAAGTTGTTGACTATAACCGCGGGGGATTGCTGGTCGAAAGCGAAGAGCTGCAAGGATTTGTCCCGATATCTCACCTGGTGAATATAGAGAGTGATCCTGGTGACCAAACAAATGAAGAGAGAGAAGAAATCTTAAGCAGCTATCTGGCAACTTCATTGAGCCTGAAAGTGATTGAATGTGATTCAGAAAGAGGCAGAGTAGTATTATCTGAACGAGCTGCGCTTTTTGAACCCGGTCGCCGGATGCAATTGCTCGAAAACTTGCAGCCCGGAGAAAGAATTTTCGGAACGGTAACGAATGTCACTGATTTCGGAGTTTTCGTTGATCTGGGAGGCTTAGAGGGTCTGATACATGTCTCGGAATTGTCCTGGGGACGTGTACGACACCCTACCGAGGTGTTGAACGTAGGAGATAACGTTCAGGTTTATGTGATCAGTATCGATCAGGATCGCCAAAGGGTGGCGTTGTCGTTGAAGCGTCTGAATCCAAATCCCTGGGAAACAGCCGAAATACGCTATCACTCAGGTCAGGAGGTCGATGCGGTAATCACCAGCGTTATGCCCTTCGGTGCTTTTGCCCGGTTGGAGGAAGGTTTGGATGGGCTGATCCATGTCTCAGAAATGAGTCTTGGGGATGAACTGGTAAGACCTCAAGAAGTTGTGGTTGAGGGACAGCATGTCCAGGTTCGCGTTCTGCACGTTGACGCTGGGAAACAACGCTTGGGATTAAGCTTGATCACTAATCCACAAGATTAAGCGAATCCATCCTGCACTCCAGCGGGATTGATAGAAAAAATAGGGACGGTAAATCACCAATAAGAAAAGTTTCTTAGCTTGTTTATGTATTAAGCAATGAAGTATTTATGGGGGATCGCATTTGGTGTAATCATTGGCTTCTTGGGGGTGGGATTATTGCTGTTGACTAGTGGCAAACCACGTGGCGAACCAATTCAGTTGTTGCCGCCACCAACTCCTGCACCACTTGTTGTTCATATCACCGGAGCGGTCAAAAAACCAGGCGTGTATACCTTACCACCTGTCTCGCGTGTTGGGGAGGCAATCGATCTGGCCGGCGGAATATCAACGAATGCGGATAGTTCCCTGATAAATCTCGCCCAACTCGTTGAAGACGGCGAGCAGATTTGGGTCCCTTACCAGATACAAGAAATTGTCGTCCAGGATGATGTGGAGATTGTAAGCATAAAGCCGACACAAAGTCATTTGATAAGCTTGATCAATATCAACACAGCAACACAAACTGAGCTAGAGAGTCTGTCTGGGATTGGACCAGTGTATGCAAAGGCGATTATTCAATATCGACTAGAAAATGGTCCTTTCGAAATAATTGAGGACATTCAAGAAGTAAAAGGGATTGGACCAGTTACATTTGAGAAAATCAGATCCAATATCACTGTCAGAGGAGGTTCAGGGAATTAAAATTCCCCACTTAGGAATTCTCTATAGCTCCCGATCCCTCTTCGTTTGACCTGATCAGAAATAGCAATATCAGATTGCTGATTTCGATATGAACGAATCGCCTGCTATCAGTCTCAAGCGTCTTGTCATCCGGCATTCCTGCGTTGACATCATCTTGACTGATACTATCCGGGGTGCGGGCGATAAATTTACTCCTTCATAACTTTGGTAAAACGATGGATTCCTGCTTCTGGTATTTGCCCTTTTTGTCTGCATAAGAGACATCGCAGACCTCATCTGCTTCAAAGAAGAGAACTTGTGCAATACCCTCATTAGCGTAAATCCGGGCTGGGAGCGGGGTGGTGTTGGAGATCTCCAAGGTGACAAAACCTTCCCACTCAGGCTCGAAAGGAGTCACATTGACGATGATCCCGCAGCGAGCATAAGTCGATTTTCCCAAACATATAGTTAATACCTCGCGCGGAATACGGAAATATTCAACCGTGCGTGCTAGAGCGAAGGAATTTGGCGGGATCACGCAAATTTCGCCTTTGAAATCCACCATCGAATGCGATACAAAGTGTTTCGGATCGACCACCGCAGAGTACACATTGGTAAAGATTTTGAATTCGTCCGCCACACGGATATCATAGCCATACGAAGAAACGCCGAAGGAGATGACTCCATCCCGCTTCTGGCTATCAGCGAACGGTTCGATCATGCCTTTCTCTTGCGCCATTTTACGAATCCAATGATCTGGTTTTAAACCCATAATTACCTCCTATATTATTGAAAATCACTTGCTGAAAAAACTTTGTTTAATATAACAGCCCTTTCCTCGGGGGTCATCAAGCGAGGCCGGGCGTAGTCCTCAAACACGATGGTGATTAATTCGTTGCCGAGATATTCCCCATCATAAAAAACATGTCTGTCAATAAAACCATCATCACACGCGTAATCAGTGCAGAAATGGTACTGGTCGAAGAAAAGATTACCCAATCCATAATGGATAAAAGAGTTTTTAAAGAGTTCCATTCCTTGTGGTTGGTGTGCCTGGCTGCCGCTGACGATCGATGCCCCCGCGGAAGCTAATGACTGAAAATCTCTAACCTGGTTGGGCTGGGGAAAATAGGTGTAATATTCGAAGTGCTGGAAAGTAGCGATTACTTGATAGCCTTCCTCAACCAACTGGGCAATTTCCTCCTGCATCCAATCAAAATCACAAGCTACTGCTCCAGGCTGGTTTTCACTGGCGGTAGCATAACCCCCACCCTTGCCATTGCACCCAATGAAGGCGATTTTGTTGCCATTGTGCTCAATTAACCGGGCTTTTCGAGCGTCCTTGCGATCATACCCCCCGCCATAATAAATCCAATCTCGTTGCTCGTACATATTCAGGGTGTAACGCATTGCTTCCGGTCCCCAATCTCCAAAATGGTCACCGGTTAGTTCGACGATGTCGGTGCCGATTTCTTCCAATAACTCAATATATTCTGGACGGCTGCAAAAACGCAGATCAGCCTGGACTGGGTTCGGGAAGGGGCAGTCTGGGGTGAATGGGATTTCATTACTTACGTGCGTGATGTCAGCCTGGCGCAAGATCTCGCCGATGTCCCTGGCCGGATAGGTGATACCGTTGCGGTGCATGGCAAAAGCAGTTGCCCGAACCAGTGCAGTGACGCCTGTGACGGCAATGGTGGTTAACCGATTTGGATCGCGGTTTGAAGCAGGTAATTTGGAAGCGGCAAGGAGCGAATCCACCATTTGTTGGTTCCCTTGGAGGGAGATTGGCACAGACAAGGCATAGCTGTCAGGATCAAAATCTTTTCTCAAGGGAGATTGGCCATCGACGCTGATTACCTTCCAACCCGGTTCCAATGCTTCAAAGTGAACGATTCCCCAAGAATTGGCCTGGTCCCAGGCATACTCAATCATTTCTTCGCTAGGAAGCACCTGTGCTGCTCCAGAACCGGGTTCTCCCCACCAGGCGGATAAAATTTGGTAGGTACTTTCTGTCATCAAGAGCGGCTGCCCCGCAAGAGGACCAGTTGAATTTCCTTTCCAGGACTGTTTCAGATCGCTGGTTGAGACCTGGTCAGTGATCGTGGGATAGGGCGCCACCAGGGCAAAAATCCATTGGCTGATAGGCTGCTCAGCGCCCGCAACCAGCTGAAATTGGCTATTATCGGGTGACTCGGACAGCCCAAAATCATCCGGCAGGATCAAGCCTGATACCAGCGCTTCGGGAAGGTACGGCGCAATCCAGATCGAATTTGAGGCGTTATTTGGGGGAACTGTTGTTGAGGTCGGAGGAACAGGAGATTCGGAAGCGGGTAGAGGCTCGGCGGTTGGTTCTGCGGGAATCTGCTCTGCAGAGGTTGGGACAGGAGTTCCCAAGTTGATAACTGGTTGAAATGGGGTTAAGGTAACCGTGCCCGATGAAAGGGGAGTCGAGGGTGATGGATTGATACTAGCTGGAGGCTGAATGAAGTTGCAGGCATTGAGCAATGCGCTCGTGATGATCATAACCGCGATGAGAAATCCAAGTCGTCGTTGGGTGATCATTCCGAGGCGAAACCTCCCCGGTTCATCAGCTGGGTACGAATTTCCGCCTGTAGCTCAGCAGCCCGTGCCTCAAGGTGTCCGATTTTTTCAAGCAGGTCGGAAGCGATTCCTTGATCCTTTAGACCTGGAGTGTTAATGCGCACATTTAAAGCGGCGCCACTGAGGGCTGCACCAGCCAGCGCTGCAGCAGAACCAGCATCACTGATCGCGTTGAGATTCCCTTTTTGCACCATTATCAGGGCAAAATCAAGCAGCTCGACCGACTTGGTCGCGACTTCCAGCGGTACCTGGGCTGCATAGAGGGTGGCTTCCTGGATTCGATTCGATCGTAAGGACTTTTCCTCTGGAGATTCTTTGGGCCGGCGAAAGGACTCCATCACTGCTTGAAAAGCTTGTGCATCTTCAGTGACAGCTTGATTGAATTCCATCTGGAGAACTTCGACCCGCTGTTCAACAGCGCGCATTTCATCTTCTACTTCAATATATTTCTTTTTTCCAATCGTCAGACGGGCAACCATCAACACCAATGCGGCTGCCATAGCGGCTGCATAGGCAGAAGCTGATCCGCCACCAGGCGTAGGAGCAGCTGAACCTAGCTCAGCTATGAAGCTGCCAGCATCCAGGCCAGGGGAGCCAGGTTGTTCAACAGGAGTGGGTGATTCTTGAATTGCAGAATACAACCTTTTCTCTAATACCTGATCGGGTTCGAACTGGTCTAATTGCAAGTACCAGACAGCAGCCTCTTCGAGCGCCTCCTGGGGGATTAATCCAACCAGTTCGCTGTGATGAACTGCTGTCCCATGACGGGCAGCCTCTATGCGGATCAACTCCACCACGCGAGCAATTGGGGTTTTGCGAAAATTGGTCAGGTTCATGGATACCTGGGCGCGGCCGTCAACTAGCAGCCCGAGTGCCTTGACGAATCTTAAACCCCCAGATGAGTGGCGGATATCGCGAGCAATTTTTTCCGCGATTGCCACATCCTCAGTCGTCAGATAGACATTGTAAGCAATAAGGAATGGGCGAGCGCCGATGACTGTTGCCCCGGCTGGACCGACCTGGTGGGGGCCGTAATCTGGCACCCGTTTTGGATCGGAACCAATATCGCTCTTCAGTTTCTCATACTCGCCGCGGCGGATATTCTCGAGATTGCGGCGGTCAGGTTGCGTGGCTGCAGCTTCGTATAGGTATACAGGGATATCTAATTGTTCGCCAACCCGTTTACCCAATCGGTGGGCAATCTCGACACAGTCTTCGGTGCTGGTACCAGAGATCGGGATGAACGGCACCACATCGGTTGCACCGATCCGGGGATGTTCACCAGTGTGCTGGTCCAGATCGATTAACTCGGCTGCCACCTCTATCGCCAAAAATGCAGCTTCTTCGACTTGAGAGGGGGCGCCGACGAATGTAATCACGCTCCGGTTGTGGTCAAGATCGGAGTGCTGGTCTAAGATACGCACTCCGATGACTGAAGAGATCGCCGACCTGATTTCGTCCACAACTTCAGGACGGCGAGCTTCTGAGAAATTGGGTACGCATTCAATCAGTGCTGGTGGCATGGTGCTATCCGTTTTGGAAATTGATCTCTATATCGAATTCTCAATGGTAGATGATTAAAGTATGAGGTTTTTTCGAACTTTCCGCAGCAATTATACTCTCGAATATGCCTTGAGTTTGACCTTTAGTGACTGTCAGATTGCACCAATTCTCATCACCGCCAGCTATTCCACGCCAATTATTTCAAGCTTTACAGGGTGATAACAAAAGATCCCAAGGATGATCCGGTCAACATTGGTGTCTAGAGTCTAAAAGATCTAAGTTTTACTTGCAAACCTCAAGCGTGACATCGTTAACATACATGGAGGAGATGCCACCATAGCCATTGTTATAGGTTCCGATATGGACCTTAATCGGAGGCCAACCTGAGTAATTGAGTAAGTCGAAACTCTTGTGGGTCCAGGTTTGACTATTGCTCAATCCTATGTCCAAGATATTAAGCAAGTTGTTATTCTGGTCAAGGATCAGAATATACTGAAAGTCGCCAGAGGAGAATTGTGTGTCCACTGAATTGACAGTTGAGGACCATTGGCTGAAACTGCAGACATATTAGGCACCCAGGAATACACCCCACTTCCCCCGACCAATAATCCAATGCACAAGAGGGCCAGGATTATGATCGCACTAAGCCTTTTCATTATCGTTCGCATATGATCTCCCTTCTGGAAAATGCCAACCATTGATCCAAACAAAATCTGAGAAATAAATCTATGATTTCTTCGATATTATCTTTGTTAGAAGATCAAGGTGTGCGATTCACCTTAATACATTGTAGAGCACTACTCAACGATTATCAGAGTTGTGGAGCGATCGGGTATTTTCTTCCCGACCACTCCAATTCTCTGAAAAAGCTTATCCAAACCTATTTGGTGTCAACCGATATTGGTATGAATATCCGGGTGGCTGATGAATTGGAGATCCAGATCGAACCATCGACCATTGTTCCCGGTAAGCTGGTCCCTGTTTGACTTCCAAAAGAGACCGGAGGCTCAGGGGATGAGTTGACATCGGCGACAAAGTTGCCCTTTGGCCCACCGAACCCAAATCAACTTAATGGCATCATATTTGCAATAAACTAAAGTAGCAGAAAAGTTTAGGTGTCTGTTAACGAAAAGATGAGAATACTTCGTGAATAGAGTTTTTTCAGGATAGAATACCCTGAATGGTGCGTAATATAATCACGCCAGGAAAGATCATTTTATCTGGGGTGGTCTTAATTGGCCTCCTCTTTGTCGCAGTCTTAGCTGTTTCCGTGGAAAGCAGCCTTTGGGTCCCTCCAAATTACGAGTTGAATCAGGTCGAGGTGCCGGAAACCCAAGCGCAATTTGCTTTAATCCCCACCAGTACCCAAGCCCAGGAATTACCGATCGTAATCCCCACGCCCGATTCACCCAGGCAGCTGCCAGCTTTGCGTGCGGAAACCGAGATCTATACTGTCCAGCCGCGCGATTCGCTGCACACTATCGCCCAGCAATATTTTGTCAGCGTGGAGACCCTCCTGGAAGCCAACGAAATCAGCAATCCAGATCATCTGGAGATCAGCCAGGTACTCACCATTCCACCCCCGCAACCAGAGGGAACCGCACCAGGATTCAAAATCATACCTGACTCAGAGCTGGTATTCAGCCCAGGCAATATCGATTTTCAGATCGCAGAATTTGTCCACCAACAAGGGGGGTATCTTTCAGGATACAAGGAAGAAGTTGATGAACGCCAGCTGAGTGGGGTGAAGATCGTGCAGCGTGTGGCTGAAGAATTCTCCGTCAATCCCAGGTTACTGTTAGCTGTATTGGAGTACCAGAGCGGTTGGGTGACAGAAAAAGATCCAGACGAATCCACCCTGGAATACCCACTCGGTCTCCCGGTGGAATGGCGCAAAGGCCTTTACCACCAATTGGCTTGGGCGGCTGATAATCTCAACCGGGGTTATTACCTGTGGCGGGTGAATGGGTTGGCAATCTGGATCCTGTCGGAAGGAACTCTATTAAACATTGATCCATCGATCAATGCGGGTACTTCAGCGGTGCAGCATTTCTTCTCACAATTGTATGATGGCCAGGATTGGGAGGTCGCAGTGAGCCCGGAGGGGTTATTCGCCACTTATGAAAAATTCTTTGGTTATCCATTTCATAAAAGTATTGAACCGAACCTTCCACCCGGGCTCTTACAGCCAGAGATGCAGCTGCCTTTTGAAATTGGGGACACCTGGTCGTTTACAGGCGGTCCACATGGCGGCTGGGGAAGTGGATCAGCCTGGGCGGCGATTGATTTCGCGCCACCAGGAGAAGCATTAGGCTGCGTGGAAAACGATGCCTGGATCGTTGCTGTAGCTGATGGAGTAATTCTGCGTGCTGAAAACGGCGCGGTGGTGCAAGATTTAGATAATGACGGCTTGGAGCAAACCGGGTGGACAGTTTTATATATGCATGTGGCCACGCGTGACCGGGTTCGACCGGGTACTTTTGTGCCTGCTGGAGGACGGATAGGACACCCCTCTTGCGAGGGAGGCATCTCATCTGGCACCCATACGCATCTTGCCCGCCGGTATAATGGTGAGTGGATCCCTGCCGATCAGGATGTGCCGTTTGTATTAGATGGCTGGACGACTGTTGGACTCGGTTATGAGTATGATGGCCTTTTACAGAAACAAGGGCAGACTGTTGAAGCCTGGGATGGTCGCAACCCAATAAATGAAATCCAACGTTAATCGCTTAGAAATACGATGGCTGAAATTCATTCCCTGGTTGGGTTTATTCCTCGCCGGAGTCAGTTTGGCCTGTTCACTCTCACCTCGTTCTTCAGCTGAACCCGTGTTTATGGCTCCGGGTGGGGAAAATTTTCCTACCTCCACCCCCGTGGCAGTTTCATCGATCGGTGGGGGTTTAGCCCCAACGGCGGAGATTGATTTCACCGATGAGAGTCCCTTGGAATCGACGGAAATCTCTGCCACGCAAGGACCGGAAGTTGCTCCTGTTCCGACGGTGACCCCCACTGAGGAAATCATTAATACGACTCCAGTATTGTATTACACCCAAGCTGGAGATACCTTACCGCTCGTCGCAGTGCGGTTCGGGGTACAGCCGGAGGAGATTAGCTCCCCGGAGGAGATCCCGGAGCGGTCCCTTTTCGATCCCGGACAGGTACTGGTCATCCCCAATCGCCTGGCCAATACGACCTCCTCGCAGCACTTGATGCCGGATAGTGAGGTAGTTTACTCGCCATCCGCGCTTGATTTTGATGTCAAGAGTTTTGTTGATCAGTCTGGAGGCTATCTAAGCGGTTATAGCCAGTACCTGGCTACAACTGGAATCACAAATGGGGCAGATGTAATCCAACGCATTGCTACCGAAAACTCGATTAATCCTCGCTTGTTGTTGGCGCTGCTTGAATACCAAAGCGGTTGGGTATATGGTTCTGAACCGGCTGGTTCGCTCGATTACCCATTGGGGAGGGTAGTTAAACGCGATGAAGGGTTGTATAAGCAGCTGGCATGGGCCGTCAACCAGTTATCGATCGGTTACTACGGCTGGCGAGAGGGAAGGCTCACCGAGATCGAATTCAATGATGGCATCACGGCCCGCCTCGCTCCAGATTTGAATGCCGGAACAGCTGCCTTGCAGTATTACTTTGCCCAGTTTTACGATAGTGAGCAGTGGATCGCTGCTTTGGACATGGAAAGTGGATTTCCAGCCCTTTATGAGGCTATGTTCGGCAGTCCCTGGGTGCGGGCATTGAGCGTGGAACCGCTTTACCCGCCAGATTTGGTACAACCGCCGCTAATTTTACCTTTCATGATCAATCAAATTTGGAGCTTTTCCGGTGGCCCACATGGCGCCTGGGCGCGAGTTGGAGCATGGGCAGCCCTCGACTTTGCCCCAGGCAGCCTCGAACCAGGCTGCTTTGATACAGACGTTTATACTGTGGCTGCTGCCTCTGGCCTGGTCGCCAGATCTGAAAATGGCGTGGTTACAATTGACCTTGATGGCGATGGTCGCGAACAGACTGGCTGGGTTTTGATGTACCTGCATATCGCAAAAAAAGACCGGGTACCTGTCGGGACCTGGGTTGATAGAGGCGATTTCCTTGGACATCCCTCCTGCGAAGGTGGATTTTCTACTGGAACCCATATCCATTTTGCGAGA
This sequence comes from uncultured Anaerolineales bacterium, assembly GCA_937968125.1. GTDB lineage: Bacteria > Chloroflexota > Anaerolineae > Anaerolineales > UBA4823 > PFL25. The sequence goes on from CALBUI010000268.1 coordinate 22,912, forward strand.
AAGTATAATGGCGAGTGGATTATGGCGGATGGGCCGCTGCCATTTGTGCTCAGCGGTTGGATGGTTTATGCAGGGGATGAAGCTTACGAAGGTACTTTAACCCGCGGTGACCGGATAGTTCCAGCTAATCCACTCAGCCCGTTCGAATCGAGGATTATCCGCAGAAGCACCGATCCCTAGTTTGATATTCTCTCGTGTGAAGGATTCCCAAACATTAGATGGGCGGAATTAATTGATGAAAGGAAAACCAGGCAGCCATTTTTTTTCAATCCTGGCAGTGGGATTGATCTTATGCATAGCTAACTTTTCGGGTGCAGCTGGGTTCGAAAACCAGGTACATCGGACTGGGGATTCTGGCGTTGATCCAGTTGGGAGTGGGGAAGACCAAAAATCCAAATTCCAAAAAGATGGATGGGTTTACTACACCCAACCCGGGGATACCCTGGAGAGTATCGCGGCTCGGTTCCAGGTGCTCCCAGGGGATGTTCATTCCTCTGAACCAATCCAAGCAGATCTACTCCTCAATCCGGGATTGAGACTGGTCATTCCCAGACCCGAACAACCAAACGACGGAATGGAGTGGATCCTAGATGATCATGATGTGGTTTACTCACCTTCTGCCATTGGATTTGATATCCGGGAATATGTTTCACAAGCAGGGGGTTACCTGAGTAATCACCAGGAATACATGCGCAGTACCGGGCTTACAGGTGCGGCCGAGATC
>CALBUI010000269.1 GCA_937968125.1 uncultured Anaerolineales bacterium
ATGACATCTGGACGAATCACCCAATGGTAATCATAGTAGGATGGTGTGCGCCAGATGACCTGCACTTTTTCTAAATCCACCTCACCAGCTTCGACCTCGCTCAACCAAACCTGCTCATTTACCACTCCGGCTTCATAAGAACCGGCTTCCACCAATTCAATGGTAGTGTTGTGCGAACCTGAAAAGCCCGCTTCCCCTTGAAAATCGCTCAGTGCCACGCCAGCCTGGCTCAAAAAGTACTGGGGCATCAAACGGCCGGAGGTTGAGGACTCGGAACCAAAGGTAAAGCTGTGTCCTGCCAGCTGGTTTAATTCTGAAATATCATCAATGGGGGTGAGGCCGCTGTCCAGATTGGCGATAAATATCGAATGGAACTGCTCGTCAACATCCCGCTGGACGATCGCCTGAGCGTCATCAACCTGCAGCCGGGCTTGCACCCCGGTCAAACCGCCGAACCAGACCATGTCTAAATCCCCAACCCGGAAAGCAGTCACCGAGGCGGCGTAATCAGTAACTGGAATATATTCAACTGGGACGCCCAACTCCTCCGCCAGGTAATCAGCCAATAATCCAAAGCGGCGCTGCAATTTTTCCGGATCTTGATCAGGGATGGCGCCAATGACGAAAGGTTCATTTACTTGATCGCTCTGACTGGGTGCGCATGCAGCCAGGAGGAGCGAGAATATAAATCCAACAATGAGTATCCGTTTCATTAAGTCTCCAATAAAATTTTCTCGAATTCAGGCGGAGATTACTCAAATTCCATAGCCTACCGAGAGTGAAATGTGAAGTAAATTATCTTGTTTATTCCCATACGAGGTGAGAGAAAGGGTTTTCCCACCTGGCACAAATATTAAGACGCTGGAGGTAATAGAATTCTTACATTCGTAAACTTGTATGATTTTTCTAGGTGATCCCTTTTACAGCATCGATCACCATTGCTGGGCTATCAACCTTCAACGCTGTCTGCTCATATCCATCATAGAAGTTGATCTTGCCGAACCCAGTCCATTCCAAGAGCTGCCTAATCTCATCTTGATTGAACAATCGATAGCGCAGCATGTACACCCGCTTACCACTTGGAGAAATCCGGGTGAAAACCTCAGTCACCAGCTTATTTGTTTTGTCATAATCTCGCTCAACATCAACATAAGATTCGCCACTCCCCAAACGTTCTTCTGTTTTTAGGTGAGCTTCTACCCAATCAGGCTGTTGTAACTCCACAATGAAGTGACCTCCACTTCGCAGAGATCGGAAGGCGTTCAACAGCAGCAGGCGGTTGTCCTCTTGATCGTTTACCTGTCCCAAGGTAGTAAATAAGCACAATGATAGATCGAATTGACTATCAAAATTGAGGTCTTCACCCCGCATTTGGCGAAAGTCGGGATTCACCCTTTCTTCTGCAGCTCTTTCTTTCGCTGCGGCGATCATTACCTCAGAAGGATCGATTCCCAGCACATCGTACCCCCGGTGAGCAAGCTCTATGCTGTGCCGGCCCGCGCCGCAGCCGATATCCAGGATCCTATCGCTCCGTTTAATACCAGTGATCCCCAGGATAAAATCAATTTCCTCAGCAGTCCTCTCTGGTGTAAGCAGCGGGTGGAAGAGATACGGAGATCCTTGCTGGAAGAAGTTCGGTTTCATCTGGACCTCAAAGTTTAGGGGGGTATTGTTTCTCCGGAAGGTTTTTATTCGGGTGGCGCATGCAGGTTCCCACTCACGGTGGGATAATAAACGTTGCGCTTCTTTCAAAGGCTGTCTCTGATATCCAGCATCGGAACGTCCAGGCGCTCGACTTCGTAAAGCGCTTCAAATGGCACGACAGCCTGTTCATCACGAGCAGCATCTGCCCAGTCTGTGATCCAAACTTCCTCGATGCCATCCACATCATCCACCAACCGCAGCCGGTCGAGATCGTATCTCTGCATAAGCGACTTCACTTCAGCAACCACGCTTTCCACAGAGCGGATGCGAAAATCCTGGCCATGCACAGCCTCAGCGCACCATTCACAGCCATATGGGCAGCCACGCGAAACAGAGATAGACAGGGAAGCATAGCCATTCTGTTCACGCCATACCTGCAAGTACCTGTCCATATCCACCATATCTCGGGCTGGGTGCGGCAGATCATCAAGATTGAGCAGGTAATCCCGGCGTGGATTGACCTGGACATTGCCGCTCTCATCCCGGTAGGCGATACCGGGCATACCCGACAGAGCAGGTGCTGGTCGTTCATCCTTCAAAGTTTGCAGAACTTCCAGCAGGGTCAACTCCCCTTCATGGTGCACTACCAGGTCAACCGAGTGGTTTTCCAGATAATATCCGGGGATATAAGTCGGATCAGGACCCCCTATGATGACATATGCACCAGATTTTTTAGCGATTTCCGCCAGCTTCAATACCTTTTCACCATTGGGTTTTATAGCTGTAATGCCTACAGTTTTCGGATTATGATGCTCAAGAGATTTAACGAAATCCTGGTCGCCAGCTAAAAATGTGCCATCAAAAATTTCTACTTCAAATCCGTGCTCGCGCAAGAAGGCGCCCAAATACAGCAAGCCGAGCGGGAAATACGGGCTCATCAGCTCCCGTTCAGTTTCATTTTCACTGAGAAATACCGGGTTTACCAGCAGGATGTCAGTCGACAATTTGTTGTTCCTCCAAACTTATTTCAAAAGGATTAAATCAATATCAACCAATATTTTTTAATACCTTTTAGATTAGAATTATAAGAGATATTCATTACACAAATATGAATTTATGATTAGCTGCTTTTATTAAAGCCCTCCCTCGAAGGGACACAATATGGCAATGAAATTTATCTGGATATATAGATGAGTTTACTCCAGCTGGCCTTACTTGGCGCCGTCATTGGTTTACCTCTCGGCTACGCGCTTCAGAAAACGAATCTGTGCTTCAACAGCGCCTACCGGGAAGCAGTCGTCCACCGCAGAACAGTACTGCTGAGATTGATCGGGTTGGCAGTGCTGGTTCAAATGATCGGTTTAGCGATCTTGATCCAGTTCAATATAGGGGGTGTGAGCACCAATATCGTCCCCTTTTTCATCATCGCAGCCATGATCGGAGGATTTTTCTTCGGTCTTTCAATGGTCTATGCCGAGGGCTGCTCGAGCACTGTCTGGTATCGAGTTGGCAACGGCAACATGGGCGCATTCGTCACATTACTCGGATTCGCCCTGGGTGAGTGGGCGATCCGCTACGGGCCGTTGATCTTTTTGGGGAAGGCATTGCAGTCCTTCGAAGTGACCCTCACCAGCGGAGAACCAGTTACCTTACCTAACGCAATAGGAGTTAATGTCTGGCTGGTGATCATCCCGCTGGCTATACTTTTGGGCTGGTGGTTATTGCGGGGCAAGCCCGGTTCATATTTGAGTGGGTGGGATTGGCGCAAAGGCGGCCTGATTTTGGGTGTCATCGGAACCTTAGCCTGGATCGTTTCCCAGCCAACCGGTTGGGCCTATGGGGTCGGCGTGGTTGGTGGAACGGGAGAATATGTTCAAATGTTCTTTGATGGTCCCGGAATCTTAAACTGGGGCTCGTTCCTGGTCCTGGCGCTGCCCTTCGGCGCTTTTATTGCCGCCTGGCGCGGTAGACAACTGCGCTGGCAGATCCCCAACCTCTCCAGCACCCTGCGCATGTTCTTGGCTGGTTTAGCCATGGGAGTTAGCGCGGCTATTGCTGGCGGCTGTAATATTGGGCATGGTTTCACCGGCGTACCAACGCTCGCCCTCAGCAGCCTGACAGCCACCATTTTCACCTTTCTAGGCGCCTGGCTGGGGAATTATCTGCGCTTCATGCGCTCCCCACGGATCCCCCTCTCGAAAATAAAAGTGAATCCCTGAGCGAACCAGGGCCATCCCGCCCAGATCAGCAGCCCAAATACCGGCAGGTATTCGACAAGGCGGACCAGGTCGTATTCCTGCAGGTTGTCTGGATCGAGATAGGTTAAATATGAGAGCGAAACAGCAAGTGAAAGGTATATCCAGGGCCAGATGAAGCGTGAAACTTGAGAATCTTCATCTTCTCTCGGCAGTAAGAATGGCAGCAAGGGAACGACAAATGTGACATACCATGGGTGGACCGTGTGCGTAAGCAGAAGATAGGCTCCGATGGGCATGACTGACAATCGAACCAAGTTTAATGTACGAGTGAGATAGGATCCCCTTTGCGGATCATCCAATCGCCAGGCCCACCATCCGGCCAGCAATGAGATTAGCATGATACCGACTGAGGTGATGGACCTCGCTACCAGGATCGGTGTCCGTCCAACTATTTCAACAGGTACAGCCCCGGGAGTGTTGTAGCCGCTGATCACGACCTCCAGCCAATGGTACAGGCTGCTGTTGAAATTCCACTGGCTAAGATAGATTCTCAGCGCACCAAAAACACCAACGCCATTCAGGGGACCAAAGATGCCCCAACCAGCGCCCCTTGCGAAGATAACAAGGACGCCCAGGGTTAATCCCAGGTACAGAAACAGCCATTTCCAACGCCAGCGCCTCAAGAACAGGGGGATTAACAGCGCGACCAGACCTTTGGTTATTGTTGCACCTGCCATCGCCAGGACGACACCGAAATTGATCAAACCCTTGCGTTTGACCTTACCTGCTGACAAAATCATCAGCCAAAATGCCAGCGTGAGCAGGAAGATCATCCAGGCATCGACCACATGTGTGCCATTGGCAAATTCCGAAATGATCAGCGGGTTCCAGAGGTAGATCAATACCCCTGCCGGAGCGATGGATAACCGTCTCAAGCTGTCAAATACCAGCCAACCGATCCCCAGGTCTAATATGACTGCACTGATTTGAAAGGATATGACGCTCTCAGGGGAGATGCCTGAAACCAGCAGAAAAAGGAATTGAGCCGCCGGCAGGTAGGGTGAGGCCATCCAGTCATGGTTGACTAATGCTCTCAAAGGAATTTCATAGGCATCCAGCTGCGGCGAGTTGACTGCATTAGCATAAGGATTGACCCCCTGGCGAAACAGGACCCCATCCCAGATGAACCGGTAGACATCATCTGATAAAGATTGCTCAGTGAATAAGAACAAGATACGGAAGGTGATCGCAAACCCCCAAATCAGGAACAATGGCAATTGGTCCTTGTCGATCCTGATCACGGCCAAAATGTATGCGACCGCAGCGATCAGGTAAAAGAGAAGAAAAGCTGTGACCTGTGGCCCCCGCAAACCCGGCAGGGGGATGAGAAATAACAGACTACCCGCCAGGACTATTCCTGAAATAAATGAGATCCCACCCCAGGATTTGATCTTTCGAAATAATGTCATCTCTTCCAGCTTAAATATCAACCCATTTCTAATGCTCAAATCGCCGTCCTCGGCGATTGCTCGGGAAAGATTCTGCGGCCAGTACGCCGCCTGGAGCCGAATGGCTAAATACTAAAAAAAAGAAACTAATATCAATTATCTCCAGCAACACCACCGTTCGAGCCCCCAGCCAAAATGCTCATGCCGCCGGGGAGGGCGGCGGGGACAGCACCTTGCGCGGAAATATCACCGCCCTCCCATAATCCTAACAGCATCAATCTTTCCGCTCAATTGCACCGCTTTGTGAATCTGAATCAGCAAGTCTCGCTCTCAAATCCAGCGCCTGCTCGGCGAAGTAACGCCGTGTGTTTTTGAGTCTATCCTGGGGATAACGCTGAATATCTCTCAATAACCGCTCCAAATCATCAGCAGTATCAACGTCATACCACTCCGGCAGCAAGGCAGTTTGCAGCTTTTCCGCCTCTGCCCTGGCCAGAGACTGCTCCATAACCAGGGGTGTGCTCCACTGGATGTCACTGAACAGCCTCGCATGCAGCTCCTTCAATCCCACCAGGTAATAACCGCCATCATCGCTCGGCCCGTAGACCACATCTTGTGAATCGAGCAGTTCCACTGCCTGGTGGATGTACTCACTGGGCAAGCTGGGACCATCGGAATTGAAGGCCAGCACCTTGGGATAACCTCGTTCGAACAGCTCCGCAAAGACCTGCTTCAAGCAGTCACCGATATCCGCGCAGGTCACAGGTATTAAGAGCGTCCCTTCTGGAGTCTTGCTTTCGAAGTATGCGGTTGACTCAGGCGGTGTCACCGCGACTGCGAGATCGATTTCTGCGATGTTGGCAGCCAGGTCAATAGTATCTTCCAACAGCGCCTCAAACAAAGCCGCGGCTTGTGACGGTTCCAGGGGCGGGGTGAGGCGGGTCTTAGTTGTGCCAACCTGTGGCTCTTTAGCGATAATGATCAAGATAGGTTTCTTCATGGAGAGTCTACGTCCTCGAGTATTGGAGGATTGTACGCATAATATAGTAAGTCGCCAAGACCGTCCCCCGCACAGTCCCGCTGATCTTTGATTCGCCTCCGATGCGGGGGTGATAATCCACTGGGACTTCAAGGATGCGCCAATTTTGCCTGGCAGCCTTGGTGATCATCTCTGTCGGCCAGCCATAAGTCATCTCCTGCAAATCCAAATCCAGTAATTTCGAACGCAGGACGGCCCGAAATGGGCTTAAATCGGTGATCGGTAATCCGTATAACAGCCTGATCATCCTGGCAGAAAGCTGGTTGCCGAATTTTTGATGCCAGGGCATCGCCCCGGGAGAGATCACCCCTGCCAGCCGGGATCCTAACACCATTTCTGCTTCGTCCTTGAGGAGCGGTGCCACAAGATCGGAAATCTGGGTAGGGTCATCCGCGCCATCCGCATCCATGAAGACGATCACTTCACTTTGCGCTCTGGCAACCCCAACAGCACAGGCCCGTCCATAGCCGCGCTGTTTCTCCTGTATTACGCGGGCGCCTTTTGCCTCTGCAATTGGGATCGTGTCATCACTGGATCCCCCATCAACCAGGATGATCTCACTGATCAGGCTTCGATCTACTCGCTCTAAAACAGTTCCCAGGCTCTCTTCTTCATTCAGCGCAGGGACCACTAATGTAGCATTCAATAACAACACCTAAATCCAAATAACGAGATATCTGTTCGTCAAATAATACCAGTTGTTCGCCATTCTAATCCGTCCATTGATGCCAGCAGGTGGATAAATCTTACCGAAATAATGAGATATACTTGGTAGACTTTAATCATTGAAACAAATATTTACTATGCCCCAAAATCCGCCCCCTCCCCGCATTCACGTCTTATCCAAACCCAGCGGCGCCACCTGCAACCTGGCCTGCTCTTATTGTTTCTTCCTCGACAAAGAACTGCTTTATCCGAACAGCAAGTTCCGCATGACGGATGAGGTACTCGAAAACTACATCCGCCAGCTGATCGAGTCTCACCGTTCCTCCGAGGTGACCGTAGCCTGGCAGGGCGGAGAACCGACCCTGATGGGGGTCGATTTCTACCGCAAGGCTATCGAGTACCAGGAGAAATACCGCAAACCCGGCATGACCTTCGAAAACACCATGCAGACCAACGGCACTTTGCTGGACGACGAGTGGTGTGAGTTTCTCAAAGAGAACAACTACCTGATCGGCATCAGCATTGATGGTCCTCAGCACCTGCACGACGCTCATCGGGTCGACAAGGGCAGCCAGGGCACCTTTGATAATGTCATGCGTGGGCTGCGCCTGCTGCAAAAACACGAGGTGGAGTACAACTTGCTGGTGACGGTGAACGGTCTCAATGCCGATTATCCGCGTGAGATTTACCGGTTTATGCGCGACGAATTGGGTACCAAGTGGATCCAATTCATTCCCATCGTTGAAAGGGTAAACCCAGATGGCTTCAACGTATATCAGTTGGGAAACACCGTCACCGAAAGGTCGGTGCGCCCAGAGCAGTTCGGTCGTTTTTTGATCCAGGTATTTGACGAGTGGATTAGGGACGACGTGGGGGAGATGTTTGTGCAGACCTTTGAAGCTGCAGCCCGCAATTGGATGGGGCTTGGTTCCTCGGGCATGTGCGTCTTCGAGGAGACCTGCGGCCTGGGTTTGGCCATCGAGCACAACGGCGACCTGTACTCCTGCGACCACTTCGTCGAGCCGGACTACCTGCTGGGCAACATCAAGGATGAGCACATGCTGGAAATGGTCGTCTCAGATGAACAGACTAAATTCGGGCAGGATAAACGTGATTCACTTCCTCAATACTGCCTGGATTGTGATGTCCGCTTCGCCTGCCATGGTGAATGTCCCAAAAACAGGTTTATCGAGACACCCTCCGGGGATCCCGGTCTCAATTATTTATGCGCAGGTTATAAAGGTTTCTTCCACCGCATCAATGAACCTTTCAAGATCCTGACCATGTTGATGCGCTCCGGCCGCCCTGCTTCTGACGTAATGGCTATCGTGGCCGATAGAGAAGCCCATTTCACAGAGGCCTTTGCCAAAGCCAAGCCTGACGAGCAATGTCCCTGTGGCAGTCAAATGCGTTATAAAGATTGCCATGGCTGGCAGCGCCCAAAGCGACGTCGAAAACGTCGCCGTGCAGTCGCCTCTCTGGCCCGTCCCCCGGTCAGGGTCAGCTAGTCCAGCCAGCTCCCACCACCTAAAGAAGTTTCCTTTTTATTATTGCACTGCAGCACATCTCGTAAAGATTAGATTTGCTGAGTACTATCCATTAAAAATGTCATCATGTAAAATAACCAAAGGGAAGAAAGTAAATCAATACAAGGAGCAAAAAATGCCTGATGGTAAACCGAATATCCTGATCCTTTGGGGGGATGACATTGGCTGGTACAACATCAGCCACAACAACCGCGGCGCAATGAGCTACGAGACACCCAATATCGACCGCATCGCCCGGGAAGGCATCGAATTCACCGATTACTACGCCCAACAGAGCTGTACAGCTGGTCGGGCAGCCTTCATCACCGGCCAGAATCCGGTCCGTACGGGTCTCACCAAGGTGGGGATCCCTGGTGCTGACCTGGGTTTGCAGGCCGAAGATCCAACCATCGCTGAGCTGCTCAAACCACAAGGCTATGTCACCGGGCAGTTCGGCAAGAACCACCTCGGCGACAAGGATGAATTCCTGCCCTCCAACCACGGCTTCGATGAGTTCTACGGCAACCTGTACCACCTGAATGCAGAGGACGAGCCGGAGCATCCAGACTACCCCAAGGACCCTGCCTTCCGCGAGCGCTTTGGACCGCGCGGTGTGATCCACTCCTTCGCTGATGGGCGCATTGAGGACACCGGTCCCTTGACAAAAAAGCGCATGGAGACCATTGACGATGATGTCACTGAACGCACCATCGAATTCATTAAGCAAGCCCATGCCGATGGAAAACCCTTCTTCATCTGGTGGAATGCCACCCACATGCATCTGTGGACCCGCATCCCAGAAGAAGCGCAGGGCATCAGCGGCCAGGGCTTCTACAACGATGCTATGGTGCTTCACGACCGGCATGTCGGTCAGCTGCTCGATCTGCTTGATGAACTCGGTATTGCTGAAGACACCATAGTCCAGTACTCCACGGACAATGGTCCCCACTACAATACCTGGCCGGATGGCGCTATCACCCCCTGGCGCAGTGAGAAGAACTCCAACTGGGAGGGAGCCTACCGGGTGCCAGCCTTTGTGCGCTGGCCGGGCAAGTTCGAAGCCGGAAAAATTCTCAACGGTATCGTCACCCACCAGGAGTGGCTGCCAACCCTTGTAGCTGCTGCTGGAGAGCCAGACATCGTTGACAAGTTGAGGCAGGGTCACCAGGCTGGTGACAAGTCCTTCAAAGTTCACATCGATGGCTACAACCTGCTGCCCTACTTGTTGGGTGAGACGGATGAGTCACCCCGTGATTGGTTCTTCTACACCAACGATGATGGCAAGATCGTCGCCATTCGCTATGGGGACTGGAAAGCTGTCTTTTCTGAACAGCGAGCCAAGACGATGAAACTCTGGGCAGAGCCTTTCGTTGATTTACGCATGCCCAAGATCTTCAATCTACGCCGGGATCCATTTGAGCGAGCGGACGAGAATTCCAATGGCTACTGGAATTGGATCGTCGAGCATGTCTTTGTGATTTATCCGATGCAGGCTCTGGCCGCGGAGCAGCTGCAGAGTTTCAAGGAGTTTCCCCCCCGTCAGAAGCCTGGTGCCTTCAACCTGGATGGTGTCCTGGAGAAGATGGAAGAAACAACGGGTGGAGGATTACATTAATGATCCACGTTTCCCGGAAACTCGAAGTTTCCGGGAAACTATTTTCAACAATCCCCAGCAATGGAGCTATTCCGAAATGCGTTAATGCAGTCTCCTCATCCGGAAACCCTGATTGCGTCCTACCGGTACTCTCTCGCAAGGAGAACTTAATGCCTCAACTTCTTCCCTCCTGGAATGATAATTACACAAAGCAAACCATAGTTAATTTCGTCACCCAGGTTACTGACAAATCCAGTTCCAGCTACGTCCCTCCACACGAGCGCATCGCCGTCTTCGATAATGATGGCACCCTGTGGTGTGAAAAACCGATGTATATCCAGTTCGACTACCTGCTGCGAAAAATGGCCATTCAAGCGCAAAGCGAACCCTCGCTGAGATCGCAGCAACCCTGGAAGGCGGTCTGGGAGAAAGACTTCGACTGGCTGGGCGGCGCGGTGACCAAGCACTACCAGGGAGATGACAGCGATCTGCAGGTTTTACTCGGCGGGATCCTGACCCTCTCCGAAGGGCAGTCTGTCGAGCAGGTTGAGGAAGAAGCAAAGCAATTCATCGAAAACGAGCCTCACCCAACATTGGGATTTAGCTATGCTAACTGCATTTACCAGCCAATGCTGGAGCTGCTCAAATACCTGGAAGATAATGGATTTATCAACTACATTGTCTCTGGCGGTGGCCGCGACTTCATGCGCGGCTTTGCCCAGGACCTGTATGGAATCCCCCGGGAGCGGGTCATCGGCAGCACTGTCGCATATCGATATCGGGAAGGTGAAAACGGCGGCTCTATCGTGCAGCGCGCAGAACTGGATGTGATCGACGACGGTCCTGGCAAGCCGGTTCAAATCTGGAACATGATCGGTCGCCGCCCAATCCTGGCAGCCGGAAACTCAAATGGCGACCTGCAAATGCTGACCTTCGCGGGAGGATCATCCCTGGCAGCTTTGCGTCTTCTGGTGGTGCACGACGATGCAGATCGGGAATTTGAGTACATTGCTGGTGCGGAAAAAGTCATCAGCACGGCTCAGGCGAATGACTGGACCACCATCAGCATCAAAAATGATTGGCGCGAAGTCTTCCCTGCTTGAGCAGCATCCTCAGAAAGGAGTACTTATTAGCTGTCGGGAATGCGTGAGGATATGGTGCACGAAGAATTCATTCGGTGTATGCCAAAGGTTGAACTTCATGTTCATCTAGAAGGTTCAATTCGTCCCGAAACGCTGCTAAATCTGGCAGAACGGAACGGGGTAGTTCTGCCCGTGAGTTCAATTGAAGAGTTAGAAGAATGGTATCAATTCTCAGATTTTGCCCATTTCATCGAGATTTACTTTTCCATTTGCGACTGTATCCGCACAGCGGATGATTTTGAATTAATTGCAGCTGAATTCCTTACACATCAGTCCGCACAGAATATAAAATACAGCGAAGTTATTTTTACACCCTATACGCATCATGAGCATGTGGCATTTGATGAACAACTAGCTGCCATCAATCGGGCCCGGGAGAGTGCCGAAACAAATCTGGGAGTACGCATGGGATTAGTTCCTGACATATCGAGACAAATGCGCCCGGTTGAAGACAGTTTTCGTGTTGCTGATTGGGCCGCTCAAAACATGGGCAATGGCATCATCGCACTCGGTTTAGGTGGCCCTGAGATTGGTAATCCACCTGAAATCTTTCAAGGTGCGTTTGAACGGGCTCGTGAGGCTGGCTTACCAAGCCTTCCACATGCCGGGGAAACTGGAGGGCCCAAGAGTATATGGGGCGCAGTCAATACACTTTCGGCAGCTCGAATCGGGCACGGTGTACGTTGTTTAGAAGACCCTGGGTTAGTTTCATTTCTTCGTGAAAAACAAATCCTTCTCGATGTAAGCCCTACGGGTAATGTTTGCCTGGGGGTTTGCCCGACATTGGCGGAACATCCTCTTCCGAAGTTAATCGATCAGGGATTGTTTGTGACCATAAATTCGGATGACCCCCCCATGTTTAATACAACGCTGACGGATGAATATCTCCGCATCGCGAAAACTTTTGGTTTTGATATCACGCAGATCAAGCAATTTGTCATAAACGGGATTCATGCGAGTCTGCTGTCACAAAATACTAAATATGTGCTGGAGAACGAGTTTAAAATCCAGTTTGAAGATTTAGAAAGTGAATTTGGGCTGTAGACCGGCACTCAAATCCTGGCAGACAAGACCCTTAACTGGACCACTATCCACATCAAATCCGATTGACTGAAGGTCTACCCTGAAATTCAAGAACAATCATAATAAATACAATGAGGGTAGTGATTATTAGTTATTGACAACCTTCATAGGTAAGGTAACAGTTGACAGATTATTGTTGCTCGTATATAATGAGTGAGCAGTCAGTCATTATAAGAATGCGAATTATATGCCCCGCAAACTAAGCCCTGAGAAAAGAGAACAATTCTTAGATTCTGCTTTAAATCTTTTTGTGGCCAATGGCGTAAAAAACACCTCCACCGCGGCCATCGCCAAGGACGCGGGCACAGCCTCTGGCACTTTTTTCCTGTACTTCCCCACCAAACAAGATTTGATCAACGAACTGGTCACCCAAATTGGCAGGCAGCAGTCTGAATATATCACCTCCTTATTGGCCGCCTCCTTATCGGTCTGGGAGACTTTTTTTACTATTTGGTACGGCTCGATCCGCTGGTTCCTGGATAACCGTGAGGCATACCAGTACTTCAGACAAGTGAGAGATTCAGGCTTGATCGCGCCGGAGGTGGTCCGAGAATCAGAGCAGTACTTTGAGTACTACTACCAGGCCATCCAGAGGGGACTAAACGAAGACCTTATCAAACCCTATCCAATGGAACTTATCGGTAGCCTGCTTTACCAGGATATCGTGGCGGTGATGAATCTTTTAACTGCTGAGCCAGACCCGGACCAACAAGAAAACTTAATTCAGTTCGGATTCAGTATTTTTTGGGACGGTATAAAAACCGAATAAACACCGGCCTGAAAAGATGAATAACATTTACAGGATGAAATATAGAAGCGTTATTGTCACCCAGCGGGGCAGCTCGGAATTTCTCCAGGTGGTCGAGAATTTCCTGCGTGCCCCACATCCGGGAGAGGTCAGGATAAAAATTCTGTCTGCACCTGTTTCTCTCCCTGACGTCGAGGCTCGCTATGGTCGTTCGCCCTTCAAGCTCAAAGTACCCTTCGTGCCCGGCTATGCCATTGTTGGGGATGTGGATGAGATTGGTGAAGGGATCCAGAATTTTTCAGTTGGCGATCGAGTAGCAGCTCTGACGGTATTTGGCGGATATTCAGAATATATATACCTCAAGGAAAACCAGCTGGTCCCAGTTTCCCCTACCTTAGACCCAGCGGAGGTTGCCCCACTGATCCTCAATTACATTGTCTCCTACCAGACCTTCCACCGCTCAGCCAGGGTTAATCCTGGAGACAAAGTGCTCATCATCGGTGCCAGCGGCGGCATTGGGACGGCCTTCCTGCAGTTGGGCAAACTTGCTAATCTCACCATGTATGGGCTTGCTTCCAAGAGCAAACATGAAGTCTTATCCGATTATGGAGCAATGCCGATCGATTATCGCTCCCAAGATTTCTTGGAAGTAATCCGGGAAACTGAGCCGGGTGGTCTGGATGCCATCTTCGACGGGGTCGGTGGGGACTATATCAGGCGGAGTTTTTCGCTGCTCAAACCGGGTGGTACTTATGTGGGTTATTGCAATCCTCAAAGCCTCTCAGGAATGTTCCGTTATCTTGGGCTGGTTCTCTGGTTGAACTTACTCCCGAATGGCAGGTCAGCAAAGCTTTATGGAACGGGTATCTCCCGTTTTAACAGGCAACCATTCCTGGATGATTGGGCGACCCTTTTCAATCTGTTAGAAGCAGGTAAGATCAAACCCATCATCGCCGCGAAGTACCCCATCCTGGAGGCGGCGGAAGCCAACCAGCAGCTGGAAAGCGGTGAAGTCACGGGGAATATCGTTTTGCTGGGATCGGGAGCAATATAGTCAAACTTCTGATCTGGTAAAACATACCTGGAGAAAAAATGATCAATCATGGCAGTTATGTTCAGTTCGGGGAAGTACCTGGTCAGCGAACGGAGATATACCAGGGTGCAGTAACCCAATCCTTATATCTCCCCATGCGGGATGGCGTCAAGATTGCAATCGACCTGTGCCTGCCGAAGGATCTTCCAGCAGAGACAAAACTTCCTGCTATCCTCATCATGGCCCGCTACTGGCGCAGTTTTGCCACTCGCACGCCAGACCAACCAGGAAAAGTGCCGTTGGGTCCCAGGGATCCAATTGCAGATTTCTTGATAAAACATGGTTATGCTGTAGTTCTGGTGGATGTGCGCGGCAGCGGTGCCTCTTTTGGCACCTGGGAATACGTTACCTCGCCCACAGAAATGGCCGATATGGCTGAAGTCGCCGCCTGGGCTGCCCAGCAACCCTGGTGTGATGGTTCCGTGGGCGCGGTTGGCATATCCTATGAAGGATCAACAGCCGAATTATTGGCTGCTGGTGGGGAGCCAGCCGTGCGCGCCATCGTCTCCCAGGAGACAGAATTCGACCTGTATACCGACATCGTCTTTCCGGGGGGCATCCGCAACGAATGGTTCATCGAAACCTGGAATGATACTAATCTGCAATTAGATCGAAATAAAGTACCCAAGGCATGGGGCTGGTCCGCCCGGTTGTTCGTTACCGGTGTCCGCCCGGTGGATAAGCAGCAGCTGCAGGCGGCCATCGAGGAACATAAACAAAATCCGGATGTTCATGCAGCTGTGGGTGGCATCACTTACCGGGACGACCTGTTTGGCGCCACCGGTGCAACTTTGGACGAGATGAGTTTTTTCAATCATCGCGCGGCTGCCGAGAGGAGCGGCGTGGCGATTTTCAGCTGGGCAAGCTGGTTGGATGGCAATACAGCCAATGCGGTACTTCACCGTTTCATCAATCTGAATAATCCCCAGGTGGCCGTCATCGGAGCCTGGAGCCACAACATGAAAACCCACGCCAGTCCTTATGCAGAGCCGAAAGCCCAACCAGTCCCGGATCAAAATAGTCAATGGCGCGAGGTGTTCAGCTTTTTCGATCACCATCTGCTCGTTCAAAAAGACAACCGCTTTGAAGAAAAGGTGCTGTATTACTTCACCCTTGGTGTGGAGAAATGGCAGAAGACGGCCGTGTGGCCACCAGAAGGCACTCAAACTCAACGCTGGTATATGGAGGAAAACGGGAAATTATCCACTGACGAACCAACCATTGACAATGGACAAGATAGCTACAAAGTTGACCTTCAAGCCACATCTGGCACTCAGAATCGCTGGCACACGCCGGATGGGATGACCCCGGTTATCTACAAAGACCGCGCCAAAGCCGACCAGAAACTACTGACATATACCAGTGAACCGCTGCCTGCTGATGTTGAAATCACTGGTCATCCCCTGGTAACGCTTCACGTTACCTCCACCGCGACAGATGGCGCCTTTTATGGATATTTGGAGGAAGTAGATCACAAGGGGGTGGTCACCTACCTGACCGAAGGTCAGCTGCGGGCGATCCATCGCAAAATCTCGTCTGCTTCGCCGCCTTATCGCACATTTGGTCCTTATCATTCTTTCCAGAAGAAGGATGCGTCCCCATTGGTTCCAGGAGAAGTGACTGAGATCTCCTTTGCATTGATACCCACCTCCGTGCAGATAAGAAAAGGCCACCGGCTGCGGATTGCTATTGCCGGTCACGACAAGGATACCTTTGCTCCTGTCCCTGAAGGGGAGATCCCTACCATTACGATTCAGCGAAATGCCAGTTTCGCATCGTATGTCGAATTACCGGTCATTGCCAGGTGAAATAATTTCTCTGAACTAATGTAACCTTCCTGGATTATCAGCATCTAATGCATGGAAGTAATGCACTATCTGTCATTAGGAGAAATAGATGAAACCCGAAACAGAAGTTAAAACGATAAAGAACCAAAAAATTTCCCCCTGGTTGGGAATAGGACTACTGCTGGCAATACTGGCTATCTTCAGCCTGAGCTTCGCAGCCTGTGGACCAGCACCTGCTCAAGTGGCGATAGACACTGCCAACCTGCCATCCGAAATCTCGATCGATGAGGCCCACCAGCTCTACGAAGAGGGCGTCTTCTTCCTGGATGTGCGCACTCAAGAAGAGTGGGATGATTTCCACGCTCCCAACTCGACATTAATTCCCCTGGACCAGCTGCCAAGCCGGGTCAATGAACTGCCATCGGATGAACCGATCGTCGTTGTCTGCCGGTCCGGCAACCGCAGCCAGGCTGGTCGCGATATTTTACAGGATAACGGTTTCGAGCAGGTCACCAGCATGTCCGGCGGATTGACAGCCTGGCAAGCGGCAGGTTATCCAATTCAATGATATTCAACTCATTCACTTAATTATTTGCACCCAGGTCTTGATGAGACCTGGGTGTTTTAGTTAATCAATCAGACACCTCGTTTATTAACCCTTACCAGGTGGATCACCAGGCAAAAAACATACACTGAAAATGCGAAATCGTGACTCAATTTCATCCTTGACAAAATATGTACAATTAGTGTACAATTCATTTGCTTATCAAGAACAATAACCTCTTACCAGGAGAATTCACGATGAAAGGTCAGATGCATATGGAAAAAATTGTTGAGGTAAAAGATGTCCAGAAAGAATATGAAGTTGGTGGTGGTACAGTCCCCGTGCTGACAGGATTAGACTTATCGGTAGAGCCGGGTGAATTCCTGGCTATCACCGGCCCGTCTGGCAACGGTAAATCAACCTTGTTAAACATGATTACCGGCATCGACCGCCCTACTGGCGGTCAAGTGTTGG
>CALBUI010000270.1 GCA_937968125.1 uncultured Anaerolineales bacterium
TCGTTTCACCCCCCAAATCCTGGGGGGTGAAATTGTAGATTGTGGGAAAAGGTGGAATAAGGTATTCTGCATTATCATCTGAACCCACCGACCACCTTCACGAAAAAGCCCCACTGGTTCCAGTTGGGTAGAACATGCCAATCTATCTGAAATCTTGTTAGCGAAAAGGGGCTGCCAGTTACGACAGCCCCATAATTAGTGTGCTATGCCAGATTAGATGATGTCCACTAGGAACACCGAAGCAGATTTGGATGTAAGAAATCAAAGGCAGTCAAATCAGCCTTTTGGTTACTACTCCGTGAACACTATCCCTAAAATGTCTATTTAGATGGCTCTCAATTGCAATCTAACGACCAATTTCACAACCAGAATGATTCTCACTCGAACTAGGCTTCTGGTACGGGTTGTCGCAACAGCCAGTCTAACGCTCCTCCTGTAACCACTCCCATCACAGCCGCAGCCACGACAAGTGCCAATAATTCGGTGTCGCCCCTCCACGGGATTGCTCTTGACACTGCCATGCCCAACGCCCAGCCCACGGTGCTTGCTAATACCCACCATCCAGC
Source organism: uncultured Anaerolineales bacterium (assembly GCA_937968125.1). Lineage (GTDB taxonomy): Bacteria > Chloroflexota > Anaerolineae > Anaerolineales > UBA4823 > PFL25. The sequence continues at coordinate 567 of CALBUI010000270.1, forward strand.
TCGGGAGACCTTCCCCCGCAGGACAAGCCACTGCAATGTTCCCATCACAGCCCCACCCAAGGCCGCGACCCCGGTAAACCTCAAGAACAAGCCAAAGCTCAACGACTCTTCGATGCCTATGAAAAAGGCCAGGCTTATTCCGTAACCGGCTGCAGCGCTTGCCAATATCCACCAGCCCACCCTGGAGACGCGCCCCTGCAGGACAAGCCATTGCAGTATCCCGACCACTATCCCGAGCATAATTCCCATAACCAGTCCCAGGAGCCATTCAATCTCAAACAAATCATCGGTGACGGCACTCCCTAACAATGCTTCGAGGAGGCCGTATATGAGAAATATCATAAAGAAACCTATGAACATGCCTACGGTGCTTGCCGCTACCCACCCTAGCCAAAAGCCCCATCCAGCTTGACTTTCTTTATCTTTCATCACGCACCTCCAACAGTTTATGCGCCTAACCACCGAAATAAGCGCACAACCAGAATGATTATCACTCCAACTAAGCTTCTGGTACGGGTTGTTCTTCTGACGTTTTTGATTTCCGATGGCAAACCAGGAATAAAGAGCCTGCAACCAATGGAGGTAGAATCAGTGCAAATTCCAACCAACCAATTTGAAGCTCTACAAGGGAATATTGTGTAAGAGAATATATAAATACCCCTAGTGCCAGCACGCCAGCTGATATCAGCATACCTCCCCCGATTGCTTCCTTTCCCCACACGCTCGCGATGATGGCAGCTCCTAAAGACATCAGAGCAACTATGATAATGATGATTGTATAAACCGCTACAGAATAAGTTCTTTCTTCGATACCATAGGCAAAAGCGAACATTGAAAATAAAAGCGCGAAGATCGCCCAAGGTATCGACAGAAATCGGGCAACCCAACGCATCAACTTTACTGGCCTTGCATCTGCAGAGCTAATGTTCGACATGATAACCTCCATAATTCATTATCGGAAAGGTAGTTAGTTTGGATTCTTGGCTCCCTCTGCGTTTGGTCGCAAAAGCTTTTGTGAGTAAGAATTCAGGACTTCCTATCAATAGATTGAACTATTTCTTTCAAACTTTGTTCTGAGATCTGCAATGTTCCTTGTCAACTCGACTTCCATGGTTTGTCAGTCTTCAATGAGGGTGGGAATTGGCGCGGGTTTCCGATCATTAACCTCGGCTATGAACGCCTCTACGATAGCTGCGGAAGTTAACCATGCAAAATCTTCAAGAAAAGCATCTTCAATATAATCGGGTCCAAACATTCTGATGAAGTCCACCTTACCGGTTGCATGCCATCCCCTTTTCTCTGTCGCCGTGTCAATCAAGCTCACCTCGAAATCGGTGCCAACTATCGCTTGGTATCCGTCATCACGCGTGCGATATAGAGGATTGATATTTATGCGCATCGTGGCGTCGGGTGCGAACGCCTCGGCTTCCTTGTCATAATCAGAGAGGTTGTCTGATTCTGGAGACGTAACCGTGACGATCGCTTCTACACCATTCGATTGGAAGGCTGATATCATGCTGTGCTCAAAAGAGTGGGCAAAAACTGGTTTTAGACGTTCTTCTACCTTGGCAATTACGAAAATCCGCTCAACCTTTTTGTCAAAAGAACTGTCTTTTTCCGTAGAAATTGAATAAAGATCGTCTTCTGGTTGCAGCATAAACAGAATCAAAATAGCCACTGGTACAAGAATAATAAGCAAGGTGATAATTATTTTCTTTTTCACTGTCATAAATTTCCTTCAAGTGGTTATAAATCGACTCCCCCTTTCTTTTCCAATTACGAGAAAGTCAAAAGCAGGTAGTCATAAAATCTTCTCAAGCTTTCTTTTAATCCTTTCATCTTTGATTCCGGAAGCATAATGGTGGGCGAGGTATGCGGAACCTCCAAGGAGCGTTGCTCAATTAATCACAATCGCGCCGCAGTGGGGCGCAATGCAGCGAAGTCTGAGCTTAGCGAGGATTTCCGCTTCTTTGAGCAGGAAGCGTATATGTACGTATAACCATTACACACAAATAGCCCTCCTTTCATATGTGAGGAGGGCTATGAACAGGGTTGAGTTACTCCCTTTGCCAATTCAAGAATTTCATTATGTACTTATAAGCCAATATCAGTATATAGAAAATTCACTTCGTATGCAAGTACAAACGTGCTTGCCAAGCTAGATTAGCATGTGGACAGCTAATTTCTCAATAAAAGTAAGACTTCCAAACTCAAGGCATTATTATCATCCCCATCCAGTAGTTGATGATCATAAATGAAGTTGATCAACACTAAAGGGAATTTCTAATACAAATTTATGCTAGGTCACATATGCAGAAAAACCCCACTAAACGCCAGTTTTCTTTATGAGAACTCACCCCCGAGTGGTTCGAAGGTGAAGTTGTCATTTTGAGGTAAGCGGGGAGAACGCATACAGAGCGAGATCTACTCACTCGCCAAAGGGTGAGTAACAGCAGACTGGCTCTCAACACGATTGCACCAGGTTGGAAACCTGCGGGGCAGCTCTTGAATAATGGTGAGAGTGATGCTCGGTAGGCCCCTGCTACCAGCCATACCCAGCGGAGACCTGGAAGGTACTCACAAGTCAACGAGCGAGTACCAGGTATCAGTTCAGACAAACGAAAAGAGGCTACCAGTTGCGACAGCCACTCTACTCTCGATATTCACTAATGTCATCCCATTATTCATGTGCTGGATGACTTGAAGTGCTGTATTGACACGAGAAGCCTTAGCAATGGTTTTCATGGATTCACTCTACCATTTGTGAGTAACGTTTAGTTCATCTTTCCCGCAATGTGAAGGTGAGGACGTCAAAGCTGTGGTGCAACCTTCATGACTCCCTCCACTAGTGGATGTGGGGAATAATCGAACTACCGCTAAGCAGAAAGCCTCCATGCAGTGGCTGCGCCCATCTTACAGAACGTCAAATCGTCTTAGCGGACAAGCTCCAAGGGTCTATCCTACAGACAGCGGTAGTTATGTTTAGCGTGTTTTGGGTTGGGGGGCAACTGCCGGATTAGGAGGGGGATCACCCCCAGTATGTATGTTGCTGGAAAAGGAAAGGGCTGGCTGAGTGCCTTCGCCAGCAAGCCCTTTTATTCATTGGTTTCTTCTATCTGTACTAGTTGTTTATGGACCGAAATATTGGCACAAGGCTTCGATGTCAAAAACACGCAGACCAGCTTCTCTCACAAATTCACCATCCTCAAAGTATTGAGAACCAGCGACATGGAGAACATTCCCATGTCCAGGTATGTGTATATTCCATACTAATCCGGCGAAATGTTCTTTTGTTGGTAGATCGGTCTCTGGGTTGATTCTAATATCTACACTGACGCCATAGTCCCCGGAAAGGACATTATCGGGGTCGTCCTCACGGAACAGGTTGTCAGTACCACCGGTTCGCCACTTTATCCTTGTCAGTCTATCATATTCGTCGAACCACAATTTGTCGGTACCTGACCACACCTCATGATTCATAATCCAAAAGTCACCATCCCCACAATACTCTAACTGATATGTCTCTCCCCCTTCGAAAGGTACTTGGACAGGGCCTTCAGCGAATGCAGTTACTACAGTCCCTAAGGTGAGTGCTAATACAAATAGAAATACGGCTGGGCGTTTCATGATACACCTCCATTGCCCACATTATCTAATCTAAACTGAACCAGTTAGCCTAATCTTTGTCTACAATCTAACCCATTCCACACCACCTCCTTCTTGAAACATAAAACCGACCACATTGGCCGGTTTCGCTATTGGCTTCCCAAAGATCTTCCCCTGTTTATGATGATGTTGTGATGAGAGGCAAGCGACCAGATTAGACCTTTGGTTCGTCGCCGCCGAGTAAAATGATTTGTGTTTGCAGATAATATTTAGAGGTGTTTCCCTCCTAGTTCCTCAATAACTCCCTCCTTTAACACTGGTGATGGATGAACAACAGTAAAACTAGTATATAGTATTCTTTTTATTTTTTCAACTAGTAATAGATTGAATACATTCCCCAAAATAGATAATGCTAGCATCTCTCCTATCTCCCCTGTCCGGTAGACACGTGGTTATAACTGATGTTGGCCGACATCAAAAGTGAACAAGTGGGGTCATTACAATTGAATAATTTTTCTCTGTTTTTATACCCAGCATGGATAACCGGTATCCCAGGAGTACCTGTCATGCATCGCCCGTCTCTTCGGATATGAAATTCTGTCAGGGCACCCAGGCAGACAAACTCTAATAAGCGCCAGTTTTCTATATAAGAATTCACCCCCGAGCCGCTCGGGGGCGGACTATCAGTAGGTAGTTTCAGCCCAATAATTATCATCCAGGTTTATTTGGGGGACTCGAAATTCGGGATCAAATGAAATCTCTTGCGGTTTCTCATTGCTTGAAAAAACAATATTATATCGACCACTCTCTTCAAAGTGCAAATCGATAAGCTGCCAATCATCAGATTTTGATGTTTTATATCCAAGAGCGGTGAACAACTCGTAATGTCGATCAGAATCAATTTCTAATATTGCCTCAACCTCATAAACCTCTCCCGCTTCTTGGATTTTTACATCATGAAGTATCAGGTTTATCCTTGCGTTGTGCTGAGTCCATTGCTCAAGGAATGCTGCCACATCCTCTTCTGTATATTTTTCCAGGCACTTGACGAAATCATAATAGTCGACATTCCGGTTACCATGCGTAACATAAAAATCACGCAAACCAGCCTTCATGGCATCATCGCCAATTTTCAGGCGAAGCTGTTCC
>CALBUI010000271.1 GCA_937968125.1 uncultured Anaerolineales bacterium
TTCCAGCCTGGATATTTACCGAACCACGGATATTTGACAGGCTGAGGCGAGCTGAATCTGGACATTCGAACGTCTCTTCTATTGTCTGTGTACTCATCTCTCATCTCCTGGGTTACTCAATAAAGATTTCGACGTGTTCCCCGTCTTCTTCGTCAATAACATCAACCACCTTACCCTCAACGCCGGATTGAAGCATTGCCTTCAATTCCTCAAAATCAAGGTCACCAACTTCCGGAGCGAATTGGGCGCCGATCTGCATACCCCATTCCATCAATCCAAAAGGTATATTGACACTTACCTTGGTTTTTCCGTTGTAGAGATCGGTCACTCGCACCCGAAACCAGCGTGGTTCACCTTGTGTTTTTGTTGCAGGGCTGCGGGAAGCTTTTTGGCTGTCACCGAGGGCAGCTAACAGCTTGGCACCCTCTTCAGCGCTGATTTTGCCTTCTCTAATCATGTTTAAGATTTTCATTCTTTCTTCTGTGGTCGCCATCATAAAACCTCCTCAGATTATCCAATATAAATCTGGACAGTTTCTCCATTATCACCTTCATCAACTTCGACATAAAAAGGTGTATCTGACGTAGTGCTGTTTTCGAATACCTCGATCACTTGGTCGAAATCGATATCCATATCATTAACTTTGGGAATAAAATGACCGAAGGTGCGCATAAACCAGGCTGCAAAGCGTAGAGGCAGTGGAAAACTGAATGCAATGGTTCTGGGCCATTCACCTGGTTCTTGCTGCACCCGCAGGTGGAGCCATCGGGCCGACCGGCTTCCCCAGGCCATCGCCATTATTGCCACGCCCAGCATAAATGGGAGCCAGGAACAGATGAACCAAAAACCAAATCCTGACGATTGGTACGCCCAAAACATTAATAAGCTGCCGATGATTGTTATCCCAACGCCGATCCATAATGGGATCATCCACCAGCGGCGCCATTTATCGATTTCCGGTTCGAATACCTCTTCCAATACTTCTCCGCTCACTGCGCCCGGTTCACTGCCATCTGGTGGGGGAACATAGTCCTCAGCTTCTTCAAAGCCACCAGAAAATTCAGATCCATTCTCCAATATTTCCTCCAAGCGATCATCCTTATCTAGTGCCTGAAGTAAGCGAGCACCCTCATCTGCGGTAATTACACCGCTCTCAATCATTTCTAATATCTGGATTCGCTCATTTTTATCGGTCATCGCAATCCCTTCATCCACTTCTTCCTTCTAAAGCAGCCAACAACTGCTCTGCCTCTTCAGGAGAAACTTTCCCTTGTTCCAGCATTTGGAGGATCATCATGCGTTCCTCATCAGAAACCGGTTCAGCCTTCGGTCGAGGTGGAGGTTCCGGAGCTTCCGGTCTTCGCCGGCGATCCCGGGCAGCCCGTTCTGCTGCCCGCGCCTTTCTCTCAGCCCGCCGTTGGGCAGCCTCCAGCTTGCGCTGCATCTTCTCCTGGGAGCGCCTGATCTTTTCCTGTGCCCGTCGGTTTGCTCGTTCGCTGGCCTCCCTGGCACGGGCAGCAATCCGTTCAGCTTGCTCTGCGCTCATTGCAGTTTTCTCTAATGAAAAAGATAGTGTATCTAATTGGTGCTCTAATTCCTCTTCCATCATCTCCATCTGAGCTTCGATTTGGGAAGTGATTTGCTCATTAAGTTCATCAGCCATAAGATCGAAATCCTCACCCATTTCGACTTCAAATTCCCCCATATTCCAATCTGCTGGCCGACTGGCAAGGCTGACATTTCCGAGGGTATCAAGCGATAAATTCGCATCTCCGTCCCCCAAGACCAACTCATAAGGCGCTTTGATCGTAGTCGGCACTTCTACACCTGGAATTTTCACGCTGATCTTGGAGCCATTTAGAATTTTCACTGCCACACTCGCATCAGCAGGCACGCGGCATGAAAGATTCCCCTTTGCCTGGAAGGCATAATTGCTTTCTGGGGAAGGGTCAAGCTCTACACTCACGTTGCCTCGAGCTTGCGCCTGAGCATTTCCATCAATTTCCTTCAGGGTTAAGTTCCCTGCAATACTTTCCGCAATGGTCAAGTCACCCTGAATATCACGTACTGAGATATTTCCCTGGCATTTTTCTATGGAGATACTGCCATTCACGTTCTTGGCGGAAATATTCCCGTTGACAGTGCCAATCGCGGCGCTGTCAATGCTGCGCAGGGAGAGATTTCCAGACAACTTGGAAATATTAATTTCCCCTTCCAGGGATTTAAATGTGGCATCACCAGAGATATGAGCATCCTGAAAAACTGCGCCATAAGGAACACGGAGACTGCAATTGCTGTGGCAGTTCACGCTGATCTCATCCTCCTGTACATCCATCACCAAATTGTCCGGGGTGGGGTTCTTGGCAACGACCTCCAGCTTGTCCCAACCTTTCACGGAAAGATTCCCGGATACATTGACTGTGATGATTGGAGACTCGCTCGTTTGTACAGATCTGACGTCCATATTGCTATTCCTCCCCTTCTTTCAACATGCCCATCGCATCGTCATAGGTAATCTTTCCCTGTTCCAGATCATCCAGGATTTGTCGCCGCTCCTCATCACTCATCCCAGGCTCCTCGCCACCAGGTTCATATCCCAAGGCACGAATTATCTCGTGCAGCCGGTTGCGGATGGTAGGGTAGGACAAACCGATCTCGTCCTCCATGCGGCTAATTTTTCCTTCGCAGCGGATGAAGGTTTCAACAAAACCAAGCTGTTCAGGGGTTAAAGATTCGAATGTGCCATGTATAAAGCGGCCCTCAATCGTGCTGTCACAATCCTGACACTGCAATCGGGTGACGACGATCTCGCCGCTGCAGATTGGACATTTATTTGGTAAAGTTTGCATTGATTAATTCCTTGTAATTATTTCCGGATTTAGATTGCCACCGATTGATCATCAATTTGTGATTTGGATGATTTTTTCAACCGGGTGCCGCCCGAGATCATTGCATTCCCCAAGAGGTCAAAAAGCTTCCAACGAAACCCCGGCTCTGAACTCTGATACTCGTCCTTCTCCATCCTGGGACTGCGCTGGGAATTATTTTGCTTCCATTGATTGGTGAAGAACTCAAACTTGGGGTTCATGGCATCCTCCATTAAAAAATCAAACACTATAATTAAAATCATAAATATTATAGACATTTTATTCGATTTGTCAAGGGGTATATTCAATTTTCTCAATATTATATTCAATTTATTTAATTATTTCCCCCAAAATTATTAAAATCCTGCGTTTGAAACGCTTTAAAATCACTCCCTCTCCTCTGATGTGATGAAACTCCCACTGTCAGAACATTCACAAGCAGTTACTATTTTTGAGAACCTGGTCAAGGTACCTAAATATGGACGGTCTCCATTCTTGGCCACCCAACCCTCCAGGTTAAAAGCCAATGGTCCTTCAGCCAGGATCCACTCACCGTTGTATTTTCGAGCAATATGAACATGTGTCCCAGTGCTGGTCCCGCCTTCGCAAGAAGGATGAGCGATCTTATCACCGATTTCTACCTCTGTTCCAAGCGGCACCCTGTCATCTGTCGCTACATGCAGATAAAATATTGCCCAACCGGTCCGGTCATCACCATCCCCATCCAGGTCCAATACGACAATTCCGGTTTCAGAACGCACAATCGTCCCGGAAGCAACCGCCGTGACCCACTCATTGGACGGCACGCAGCCCCCCTTAACTGATGGCGGGGCGAAATCCAGGGCAGCAAAAGGAGCGCCGCTACCCCAGCCAGTGTGCGGTCCGCCAGTATAGGCCCAGGTCTCCCCAGGTTCAAACGGCAGCAATAACTCTGGCTGGTTCAGGCTGCCTGGAATATGAGGCTCGTCGTTTTCCCATGCATCCCCGAAGTAATTCTGGTAGGTTTCCGCCAGGCCGGTGGCTCCGACCGCGTGCCGATATTCTTCTGGCGAGTAGAGCAGCGAAAAATAATAATGCAGTGCCACTGTACCAGCGTTTTGCCAGGGGTCAGGGCGCTCCAAAGTCCCATCCAGGAGAGTGATCGACTCCAGATCACCATTCCGCCAGGCATAGAAGCTATTGTTCAGAGTGTTGGCTGCCCAGACCAGCTGCAGATATAAACCACGATGTTTGCGATCAATATTGCCCAAGACATAGTCACCGATCCCTTCAGCTGGAGCAGCCTGCGATAAGGCGCCTGTCTGGTACTCCAGTAGAGCCAACAGCAATCTTGGGCTGACGCTAAAATTATTCGCCACCAGATCTACGATTTCTGCCCCACTCCGATTATCTCCGGAGGCGTATTCGATATAACCGTTCAACCAGCCCGGGTTATCCGCCAAAAAAGATTGGCTGTCAAAAGCCACTTGTCCGGGACCATTAACGAAATGGCTATCAGGTAGAATTTGATAGGATGTACCCCACAAAGGCGCATAATAGATGGGGATTTTCATTGGCATCCCGGGCGGCAAGGTGGTCACATCTTCGGGAATGATCGGATTCGCTTCACGCAGCTCACCAATGCTGGTATTAAAGTGACTTGCTAAAGCTGGCAATGTATCTCCAGTCTGCACGGTGTAGTCGACCAGTTCTCCCGGAGTATATGCAGGACGAGTAGGGAGAGGAGTGATTTCTAAATCAACCCCAACAGATTCTTCGTTCCCAGCTACATCTAGTTCATCAGCACCCGCCATCGCTACCGAATCAGTTTGTGCTTGACAGGCAGACACCAACCCACCGGTCAGTCCTAGGATAATAAGCCAGATGTAGGTTGGCACTATGCCAACCGGAAATTTTCTCAGTAATTGCATCATTGGCTCACATTAAACCACAATCCAGGTTGGGAACAAGTACTTTATGAGTAGATATTTAATCAATTGCGAGATTTATTCGGGGACGCGCTCTAGACTCGAGCTATTCTTCACACCACAGGTCGCGAGAAATCCTGGCACTTGGCATTAAATCATCAGCTGTCAGGCTGATGAAGGCCCCACCCGGTGAAAGTGGATTCGCTACCACGACCTGAACTCCACGCGTAAGGCTGCCTTCAAATGGACGGAATCCTGCCTGGGCTACCCAGCCGCTCATCGTAAAGGGTAAGGGACCATCAGCTGCAATCCACTCACCGTTATACTTCCGGGCGATGTGCACATGGGTGCCATCAGCCGGTCCCCCCTCACAGGAAGGATGACCGATCGGCTCACCCCGGCGAAGATAGGCGCCTTCCGGTGTCCGGTGACGATCCTCTACATGCATGTAAAGAACCGCCCATCCAGTTTGCTCGAATCCATCCCCATCCAGATCTAAAACCACCGCACCATGTTCGGAGCGCACGACCAGGCCATCCGCTACCGCTACAATCCAGGCATCCGACTGCTGGCAGC
>CALBUI010000272.1 GCA_937968125.1 uncultured Anaerolineales bacterium
CAGGTTGATGCTGCGCAGCTGCGTCATCAGGGCATAGTCACCGTTGTAGACATCATAAATGGCCTGCGGCACAGCCGGGATCAGCTGCGTCTGGTAAAGCAAGGCCGCCAGGTGGGAGAAGGCAGCATCTCCAGTTAGCACCGCGGCATACTCTTCACCGCTGAGTGGGTTGGTGAGCGTGATCTCCAGCGGCTCGGCATTTAACCGCTCAACCACCTCGTACAATACCTTCTCCAGATCCGGATAGGCCTCTTTGCAGGCTTCATCCGCTGCACAGCGCTCAACCAGGTACAGGAGCGCATCCGCGGTGGATGTAGTCGCATCGATAAAGAGGCTTCTCTCCAGCGGGTAGACCGAGGTCAGCACCACGCTGCGCACAGCTTCCGGGAAATCGCGCATGACCGCCTGCGCCAGGTGGGAACCATAGGAGCCACCATACAGGTTCAGCTGTTCGTACCCCAGCGCCTCCCGGATGGCGTCAACATCGCCCGCATTTTGCTGGGTGGTGTACGCCGCCAGGTTATGTCCCTCCTCTATCAACTGGTCGCGGCAGATCATCAAAGCCTCAAATGTGGTCTGCAAGGAGATTTCCACATCAGGCTCATCCAGCACCTCAAATTGAGCCTGCTCCCAATCCGGGCACTCCAGCGCAGGTTCTGACAAACCGACCCCGCGCTGGTCAAAAATGATCAAGTCGCGATTGGGATGCAGGGGAGCTAAGAAGGAGGCCATCTGGGGAGCATTGGCCACGGTCTTCTCGCCAGGCCCGCCAGCCAGGAGGATGACCGGATCGGCTTGGTGACCGGGGCTCTCATCCTTTACGACTACCACCGCGATGCGGATGGTCTTGCCATCCAGATTGAAGTGATCCTCCGGAACCACGACAAAACCACAGGAAACCGCGGCACCCTCAGGGACATCGAAAGGACAAGCGGTCTCCTCGAAGGCTGGGACAAATACCTGTTCTTTGGCAGTGGGTTCAGGGAGAATTGTTTCAATTGGTTCAGCGAGCAGTGTTGAAGTTGGTTGGTTCTCCTGAGTGGCAGCAGGTTCCGGGGTCCCCTGGCTGCAAGCTGCCAGCAAAAGGATCAATAATCCACTAACAAAGGTGAGATACATTGCTTTCTTATACATGTCTGGCTCCTAATCATTCTTGTTGAATCGCCGCTGTAATGCTGTTCCCAGCAACATGCCGATTACCGCCCCGACCCCGATCAAACCCGGGTTGCCAGTCTTAGCAAATGTCAATGCGAGTAAAGCCCCAATGAAGAGTCCGGCGATTGTGTAAATTGGCTTATTAATAATTTGGTTGTTTGTATTCTGTGCCATGATTTCTACTCCTGTTAGGCGGATGCCCAAAATGTGCCTCAAATTTCTGGCTATAGGATACTTAAATAGAATCCGGTTTGCAACAAAAAAGCGCCAGGAGGCGCTTTAGAGGGGTTGAATGGATGTTTTTGGGGGATGAATGGAGGTTGTGGGGATTGGTAATTAGATACTAGGTATTGATGTGTCTTAAGTCGTCCTGATATATATTTACAGGAGGTAAGATTTGAACACAGCGATTTCTTCCCTCAGCGCGCATGCAGCACCCTCACGCTGACCTTCTCGCTCTTGCCCTTGAGCGCCAGATCGCGTTTCTCTAACTGTACGGGATCCAATTGCGCCGCAGCAAAAGTGTCTTCGCTGGCGATGACCTCCCCCTGGGCGGCATTCGAAGCCAAGCGCGCGGCGATGTTGACATTGTCCCCCAGCGCGGTGAAATCGGCCGCCTCGCCCGACGCGCCCACAATCGATCCCACCCAGGCTGTACCGGTATGGACACCCACACCAACAGGCACCCACGGACCTCCCACATCACCATGACCGGTCACCCTTAACAGTTTTTGTCCTGCTTCGACCGCTTTGCGGGCGTGCTCTTCTCCCGCGAAACCAGGGACGAACAGGGCTGTGACTTCATCCCCGACCAACTTGTCAATAAATGCGTCAGCGTGCACCAGCACATTGATCGCCGCTTCGTAGAAGCGGTTCATCAGGCGGCTGAACTCCGACGTATCCATCTGCTCGGCGATGGTGGTCGAGCCGCGCACATCCACGAATAACATGGTCAGCTCGATCTCAGCCCCTCCTGGGAAATTGTTGACAAAGGAGTGGCACCCGGAACAATAGCGTGGATTCTTGTCCGACTTTTCAACGCCTTGCAAGGATCGAAAAAGAGCGCCGCCAATGCCTGCAAAGGGCCGGTGACAGTTTACACAGCGGGGATTGGAAGGAAACCTACCGAATACGTGGCGATATTGCCTCCAATAAATGTTGCCTTCGTTGAGATTCTTTTGCCACATCTCTTCTACCGTATCGACATTGAATCGGCGTTGAAGGTTTTCAGGCAGGGGTCTGTCTGGCATATAAGCTCCAGTTTGGTCCAGATTTATTCGCACCGCTAAACGCCCCACAGGTATATTTAGGGCAATCAATCAAAATCTTCATGGGAGGTCTGGCTTTATTCCTTTTTTGAGGCGCAGGAAGCCGCCTAGGTAATCTGAATCGATGCTCACTCTGACACCAGACTCGGCGATCTTCCTAAACGACTCCAGAACCATGTCGCTTGGGGAGCCGTAGATCTCCATGCTTAGGGGCTGCATGAATTCATATCCTTTCTTGGAGCGCTCCTCGGCGCCTTGAAAGTGAATATCCATCGCCTCTGCATCTGGGAAAACGTGCAGAAAACTCACTTCTCCGCCATCTTCACTCACATAAGCCAGGAACAGTATGGTATCCGGCTTTTGCTCCCGCAGGAGTGGCATGGTTTGCTGGGAATTCTCTCGCAAAGCCTCCAGCTTGCCCTCCTTTATTTTATTGTGGCTTATGAAGACAATCGGCTCAGGCATTTTGTTATCCTTTCACAGACTATAACTCGTTCTACTGCGCCATTCCTAAGGTTTTCTTCCGCTCATCCAACGAGGTTTCAATCATCTCGCGCAGGGCTGGTTGGGCAACCATTCCCACTTCCCTGACTTTGATGTGGCGCAGATTCTTACCCGTCCCTTCTAATAATCCCTCGGGATCAGGCAGCACAGCCCCGTA
>CALBUI010000273.1 GCA_937968125.1 uncultured Anaerolineales bacterium
ATCAATCCACAGCCTTCAACCACGCACTGGGCATGTTCGATCAGCAAGTCGCTGTGGACAATTTCCTGGTGGGTGACTGATCCGCCGAGATAGACATGGTCGCCTTCGAGACGAATATCCCGCATTTCATCGATCTCTGAGACATCCAGGAGGATATCTGGCTGGGAGTGTCTTCCCTGGCGGATGTCGATCAGCAGGTCAGTACCACCGGCGATGACAGCTTTTGACCGGCCTTCAACACCCAGAGTGTCGAGCGCTTCGGCGATAGATCCTGCGAGGATGTATTTCTCAACCATATTGGATAACCTTAGTCAATATTATTTAAATGATAACCGAGAACCGGCTGATTTTAGATTAATGTGGTTGCTTCGAGGGTGAGGTTCCGGTAACCAGTAATTTAGCCACCGTGGATTGGCTAATTCCCGTGAGAAAAATCTCTGTCAACCCGAAAATCCAGGTATCTACTGCCGGCGCCGCAAAGCCCATCCCAGGAGGAACAAACTGGCAACCACAAATACGATCCCAAGTGTTGGGGCAAGTCCTGAAAATGTGGATTGAGATTCCGGTACGGCGGTAGGGGTAATGCTGGGAAATTGGGTTGCTTTTACTGGAGTGGGTGTCGGGGGGGCTGGAGTCCGGGTGTGGGAAGGGATGGGTTTGGGTTGAGTGGGAATTGGGGTGCTTGTGGCAGGCGGGGTAACCTTCAGCAGCAGTTCCTGACCAGGCTGGATGACTGAGGCTGAGGTGAGTCCATTCCAGGCTATCAATTCGGTCACCTCGATCAGATATAGATCGGCGATCCAGGCGAGATATTCACCGCTTTTAACAGTGTGATAATAGTTACCATCGCTGGCGGGAGTGAGCTGTTCGATCGGGGTTAGGGGGCGCGGGGTGGGGCTGGGGGTCACATTTCCGGGATCGATCAGTACATTTTGTCCGATTTGTAATGGCCAACCTGCTTGCCAAGCATTCAAAGAAAGAAGCCTATCTAATGTGACGGTGTATGCATCGGCGATCGTGATCAGAGCCTGGTACGGCTGCACCTCGTGGACAATTATGCCTTCAGCATCCGGGGTCGCTTTTATAACCATCCCGATCGGCGTGGGTGTTGCATATCCTTCTGTTTGGTTGGAAGGGATGAAAAGCTTCTGACCGACAACCAGGCCGTTTTCCCTTGAGAGGTTGTTCCAAACTTCGAGATCCTGGATGGTGATCTGGTATGCGATAGCGATTGACCAGAAGGACTGCCCTGACTTGACGGTGTGGTAAATTCTGCCGTCGATATCAGGTGTGGCAATCTTGACCGGGATGATGATCTGCGAAACGGGTGGATTTGGATTTTCGCCGCCTCCAGGATCATCCCCAGGAGCAGGTTTGTATTCACCACAAGCTTTATTCGAGGTATAGGCAGCCTGTAATATATAATATATTCGGCCGTCGGCTGCTTCGGCCACGCCTGCGCCCACATGGCAGTAAGCCGGATTGACAGCCGGGCGCATGTGGTCGGGATCCGCCCAGGCCTGCATAATCTCATCTATGCTGCTGTTCCAACCGACCGCAAAATTCTCCGTAGCCCAAACTTTCTCACCACCGCCATACCCTGCAGCCTGGATGCGTCCACGCACATCACCGATATGCCAGGACATGTAATTTGCGGCCATAATCTCGGCTGTAGCTTGTGCCACAGAATTGATGATCGGATCTTCAATTAGAGGGGGTAAGCCGCGCGAGACGCGCAGGGTGTTCGTGGCCAGGATCAGATCGTTCCGAGACACATCTCCCTCTTGGGCAAGATCTTTGGCCTGATATGCCTGGGGCACCAACGACCCAATAGACACCAGGCAAACCAGGATAATGATGAAAAATCGTTTTCGATGGCTTCTCATCTTGCGCCGATTCTAGCACGATAAGGGGCATTGCATATTAATGGCGAAAAATATTAGGTATTTTTAATTTCCTATTTGAATCCAGAAATTGACCTCAATTGATAATACATTCAAATTTTATTCACTTCTCGCTGTTGAATTTCTCTCTCTAAAAATTTGTCACTCATGGTTGCGAATTGAGTTTGGCTTTCGCATTTTAGCTATGTTGAATAGAAAATCAGCATAGTATAATCGGTCAATTGAATTCATTTTCAGCAATAATATTCAAAAAGCTATTGTCGTTGTGCGAAGAGAGGAGAATTATGGCTAATTTACCTTACCCCAAAGTACACGTTGTGATCAACCCGGCTGCCGGGCAAGATCAACCTATTCTAAATGGACTCAACGATGTATTTCATTCAGCAGGAGTAAAATGGGATAACACCCTGACCCACAAATCAGGCGATGCAACACGGTTAGCAGCCGAAGCTGCAGCATCAGGGGTAGACCTGGTGGCAGCCTATGGCGGGGATGGCACGCAAATGGAAGTTGCCAACGGATTGTTGGGCACAGGTGTTCCCCAGGCGATTCTGCCTGGCGGCACGGACAATGTCATGGCCCACGATCTGGGGATCTCACTTAAATTACAAGAAGCAGCTGACCTGATCGTCTCCAGCAATGAGCGCCGGTCCATAGACCTGGTAAAAACAGAGGAGCGAGTGTTTATGCTGCGGGCCTTCACCGGATTGGAAACGGATGAAGAAGTCAGCCGGGAAGAAAAAGATAAATTAGGCCAGCTGGCTTACCTGAAAGCGTCTCTACAATTTATGAGGGAAATCGAGGAATCGGATTATAAAGCCACCGTCGATGGGGAAGTCATCGAGGGGAAGGCATTGACTTGCTTCATCCTTAACGCGGGTTCGATTGGAGGGGTGATGGGGGTAGAAATCCCGAAAGTTGGTGATGTCAGCATCAGTGATGGTTACCTGGATTTATTCGCCATCACCAAGGGTGTAAAGCCACTGCGAGCGATCTCTAAGCACATTTTCCAACACGAGGGTTCAGACGCGGGAGTCTATCACTGGCGCGCCAAAGAGATCACCCTTGAAGCTGACCCGGTCCAATCTGTCTGGATCGACGGTGAGTATGGTGGCAAAACTCCGATAACAGTCAACGCCATGCCCCAGGTGTTGGAGATGGTTGTACCTACCTAGTATAATAAGTGTGATATCTGCCTTATCCAAAGCCCGTTTCGAGTACCAATCAACTTCTAACTAAAAAAACCTGCCAAGTCGACTTCGCAGGTTTTTTTGTTGAAATAGTCGGGTGATCCCGGATGGTGTTAACACCTTTTTTTCAGCCTGTTACTTGAAGATATCTTTCTAAAATGATATGACAATTCATCTGAATGGGATTTTGGGTTAGCAACTTTCATCGACAAATGTCTGATCTTCAAAAGGTGAGCGCTCGTAGCCACCATGATCCTGTCTTGGTGGCAGCTCAATCGGATCGGGCAGCATATCTTCATAAGGGACTTTTTTGATAATGTGACTAATGCAGTTTAAGCGCGCCCGTTTCTTATCATCTGAAGGTACAACATACCATGGGGATTGCCTGGTATCGGTATATTGCATCATCCTATCTTTTGCTTTCGAATATTCAACCCAGCGATTCCACGATTCTAAATCCATTTCACTGAGCTTCCAGCGCCTTTTCGGGTCTTCGGCTCGCTGGCGAAAGCGTCGTTCTTGTTCCTCATCACTAACTGAAAACCAATATTTTAGGAGAACGATTCCGGATCGAATCAACATTCTTTCAAACTGCGGACATGATCTGAGAAATTCCCTATACTCGGGTTCATTGCAAAAGCCCATGACCTTTTCGGTTATTGCACGTGTATACCAGCTGCGGTCAAAGAGAACAACTTCCCCTGCAGCCGGCAGGTGGGCAACCCATCGTTGAAAATACCATTGGGATTTTTCGCGTTCGGTTGGAATTCCAAGCGCAACAACACGGATTATGCGGGGATTGGTCCTTTCGGTAATTCGCTTAATAACTCCCCCCTTACCAGCCGCATCACGGCCTTCAAATAATATCGCTACTTTTAGGCCTTTATCTTTGACCCAATACTGCAGTTTGACTAATTCCTCTTGACGATGAAATAACTCATGTAAATAATAATTTTCCGTCAATTTCCCATTTTTGCGATATTTGTTCAACCATTTGTTTTTTATTTCATCAAAATATTTATTGTTTTCATCAACACCCCCACCAGAATCTGATTTTGTTGGAGAAACCGATTTTTCTTTGCCAGGATTTGAGTGCTTGTCTGATTTTTTCTTTTGCGCCATTTTCCGAATCCTTTCTGCCTGTCTTAATCCTTGAAAAATAAGTCGCTGAAGAATGCTCAATACTAAATATTATACAATCGTATTTTGTGAAATGTAACCAATCGAGTAAAAACGGAATATTGAATTTGAACCTATACCCATTGTTTCAGATAATAATATATACCATTCTGTTTCTAAAGGTAAAAATCGTCCCAAACTACTTAGATCAGGGTATGATAAATATTTGAAGAATGAAATTTGATCATCATTTAAGAAGTTGTCAAGCAGCATATGATTCAAATTGGCAATTTAAAATTTTGGGAATGATGTCGTTAGCAATTTTGGCACTTTAGGAGGGGGGAAAAGTTCATGGAGAATCTCCGGGAGATTCGGCTCTTTGATTACATGAGGGCAGTTGTGGAGTGGATTGCCGGTTCAGCCTGGCGGTATTTCACCCTGATATTTTTGCTGTCTTTTGCAATTAGAGTTCAACAACTGGATGAGATTAGCAGAAGATCTCTGGTGCCGACCAGCGAACGCGAGCTGGGGGCGATCGCGATATCCCTTGCGAGAAGCGGAGAATTTGCGAATCCTTATATTATCCCTACCGGAGCGACTGCACATTTACCCCCAATCCCCCCGTTGATCGACAGCTTGATATACAGAGCATTTGGGTTGACCTCCCAAGCTGGCTATGTGAGATCTTTATTCATTATCCTTACCGCATCAGTTTTGTATGGCCTTCTGCCCTGGTTCTCTGAACAGTTTGGCACAGGTAGGCCAGCTGGAGTTATTGGTGGGCTGATTGTTGCGATAGGAGGCCTGTTCGGATCTATATGGGATAAATTACCTGGGCATGGGGAATTCCCGACAGGCTTGATAATGGGTTTGTTGCTGGTAGCCTTCCTGCAGCGCTGGCAACAGCGAAATGGGAGTTGGTATGGTTCGCTGCTGCTTGGATTGGGGATCGGAATTGGTTTCCTTGTTCAACCAGCCCTTCTGCCGGTAATCTTTGGCTGTATCCTTTTTGAAATTTGGTGGCTGAAAAATCCGAGCAAGTGGGCGCACCTGGGGGTGATGACGTTGGGGATTATTGTCGCCTGCCTGCCGTGGGGTTGGCGGAACTACAATACATTCGAGGAGATCTTTTTCATTCGCAGCAATTTTGGCCTAGAATTGCGCATTGCCAATAATGCAAAATCCGCGGCCACTTTTGAATTGATGAATTCAACGTATGCAGTTTACCGCCATCCTCGTGCCGACGCTAATGAAGCACGCCTGCTGATTGAATTGGGGGAGATTGAGTACATGCGCCAAGCGGGGAGAGAAGCCGTGTCCTGGATTCGCGCTCACCCGGCTGAATTTGGATGGTTGACAGCCCAGCGATTTGCCAATCTCTGGTTCGGACCACTGCCTGGACCAGTAAAGAACATGATTGGTGTGTTCGCCCTGACTGTGTTTGCAATTGCAGGTGCCTGGAAATCTTTTCCCAGACTCGCAATTCCGCAGAAGGCAGTACTCTTGATCCCGCTGGTGACCTATCCGTTGATTTACTATTTCGTTGCGTATTTACCCCGCTATAGAACTCCGATTGATTGGATAATTTACATCCTGGCAG
This sequence comes from uncultured Anaerolineales bacterium, assembly GCA_937968125.1. Taxonomy (GTDB): domain Bacteria; phylum Chloroflexota; class Anaerolineae; order Anaerolineales; family UBA4823; genus PFL25. The sequence goes on from CALBUI010000273.1 coordinate 5,814, forward strand.
GGGTGGCGATCTGGTATTTAATTGGCGAGTCAATAGGCATTAACCGCCAGCTACCTGAGACCTCATAAAATGGTATGAGGAGAGTGGCTTTGGTTAATAGCTCAATCCCAGGTTCTTCTGGTTGCTGATCCTTGAGGCCATTTCAGAAAGAGTTGTGATTGTGATTTGAGATAATCACGATTAAAATAGATCAGTGTTTCGTCAAATACGTTTCCAAGTTCTGCAGCTCAATTCTTTTCAAATCGCCATCCTAACCATTTGGGCGCTATTGATGGTATCGCTTCCTATCGCCGATTGGCCAACAGGTTGGTCAGCATTGTTAGAAGCAATCACAGTGGGGGTGAGCATCACAGTCCTGCTGGTGATAGGTCTTCTATGGAAAAAATGGGGGGCTGCTACCACACTGCAGGTTGCGGGTTCAATTTTAATCCTGAGTTGGGTTGTCGAGGTGATCGGCAGCCATACCAGTATGCCCTTTGGGAACTATAGCTATACGGATGCGCTGCAGCCCCAAATTCTCAATGTTCCGATCCAAATTCCACTCGGCTGGTTGATGATGCTGCCGCCATCCTGGGCCGTGGCGCAAGCGATTTCGGTTCAGATAAATCCCCGCTGGAAGTTCCCTGCATTTGTTACGATAAGTGCTCTGGCGATGACAGCCTGGGATTTGTTCCTGGATCCGATGATGGTTACCTGGGAGCTGTGGATTTGGGATTATCCTGGAAGTTACTTTGGCATCCCCTGGATCAATTTCCTCGGATGGATGCTGGTTACTGCAATAATCACTATCTTCATTCGCCCGGGCAGACTACCGGTTGTTCCACTATTGATAATTTACACTGCGATTTGGCTGCTTAAATCGGCTGGGTTAGGTTTTTTTTGGGGCTTACCCGGCGCTGCGTTTGTCGGTAGTGTTGTTATGGGGGGCCTAACTATCCTGGCCTGGCGTGCTTTGATAAGGAAGAATTAGGCCAGTTTTATATCGATAAATTTCATGCAAGCTGAGCGGGTGGGGGTCGATCCTACAGAGTGTTTCCACTCAAGTTTTTCACTCAATTGAACTCTTGATCTGTATGGCCAAGGAATCCTGATCAACAGGGATACGGTCCAACCGGATCCCGCAGGCATTGTAGACGGCGTTGATGATGGCGGGAGCGGTGGGCATGGTGGAGATCTCGCCGACACCCTTGGCGCCGTAAGGACCATCCCGGGTGGGATCCTCGACGATGATGGACTTGATCTCTTCGGGGATGTGGGT
>CALBUI010000274.1 GCA_937968125.1 uncultured Anaerolineales bacterium
GTTTAAGTGTCCAAAATAGATTGACGGCACTTGAAGAATTATCCTAAAATGGTATAATTCGGCCAATATATATAGAAAAACGCGCAGACTGGGACGAGTACCCGGAGACGAATCCAACAGGGAGAGGTGATCGCAGATTGAGAGTCACCTCAGGAGATCAACTGGAGAAAACCACCCACGAGCGGAACCCCGAAAAGTCCATCACTTTTCAGGACTGATTAAGGGAAACGTCAGACCCCGTTATAGGTCGCACTAAGATGAGCCACTGGCTTAATCTGGGTGGAACCGCGTGATACTTACTCTCGCCCCAGTTGGGCGAGAGTTTTTTGTTTACAGTCAAAATTTGAAATCGAGGTATGATTGATTCAGTTGGAGGAAATATGTCTAGTCAAAGCAAAGCAGATTATGTAGAGAGCAACCTCTACCGCATTCGACATTCAGCTGCGCATGTTATGGCGCAAGCGGTGGTCGAGATGTTTCCTGATGGGAAGGTTGCAATTGGTCCACCGATCGAGGATGGATTTTATTATGACTTCGATTTACCACGGCCCCTCACTCCAGAGGATTTGGAAACTCTAGAAAAGAGGATGCGAGAAATCGTTTCCGGGGATTATAAATTTGAGAAGGAAATTCTCCAGGCAGATGAAGCACGCAAATTATTTGCCGACCAACCTTACAAGCTCGAATTGATTGATGGGTTGGCAGAGGGTGGTTTTGATGAGTATGGGGAACCCCTGGATGAAAAACCAGAGATCTCAATTTACACGCAAGATACGTTTGTTGATTTGTGTCGCGGCCCGCATGTTTCCGATACAGGTGAGATCAATCCTGATGCAATGAAACTGTTAAACGTCGCGGGCGCTTACTGGCGTGGTGATGAAAGCCGTCCAATGCTACAACGTATATATGGGACAGCCTGGGAATCTGCAGACGATCTTGAGCAGTATCTTTGGAAATTGGAGGAGGCACGCAAACGAGACCATCGCAGGTTAGGCCGTGACCTGGATCTGTTCAGTGTCAATGAGGAGGTCGGACCTGGATTGATTTTGTGGCACCCCAAAGGGGGAATGGTGCGGAAATTAACCGAGGATTACTGCCGAGAGGAACACGAGATCGGCGGCTATGAATTCGTATATTCACCTCATATTGGTAAAGCGCATCTGTGGGAAACGAGTGGTCACCTGGATTGGTACCAGGAAAATATGTATTCTCCCTTAGACATCGAAGGCCAGGAATACTATTTAAAACCAATGAACTGTCCCTTCCATGTCCAGATTTTCAAGAGCCGGACGCGCTCCTATCGCGATCTTCCGCTCCGCTTTGCTGAATGGGGCACGGTTTACCGCTATGAACGCAGTGGTGTGCTGCATGGATTGCTGCGGGTACGTGGCTTCACACAAGATGACGCCCACCTTTTTGTGCGACCAGATCAGATGCCAGAAGAGATTGACCAGGTGCTGGAATTCAGCCTCAACATTCTGCGTGCGTTCGGGTTTAAGGACTTCCAGGCATACCTTTCAACACGCAATCCCCAAAAAGCCGCCGGTGAAGCCGTGCAGTGGGAAGCGCCAACGGAAGCGCTGCGCAATGCTTTAGAACGAGCTGAAATACCTTTCCAGGTTGATGAGGGTGAAGCTACATTCTATGGTCCAAAAATCGATTTGAAGGTACGCGATGCATTGGGACGAGAGTGGCAGCTAACCACGATTCAGTTTGATTTCACGTTGCCGGAAAGATTTGACCTGACTTATGTTGGTGAAGATGGACAGGATCATCGCCCCTATATGATCCATCGTGCATTGTTAGGATCGATGGAGCGGTTCATGGGCGTTTTGATCGAACATTTTGCCGGGGCATTTCCAGTTTGGTTAGCGCCTGTCCAGGCAGTTCTGATCCCGATCGCTGACCGCCATTATGAGTACGCTGACCAGGTGGCTGGTGAGCTTGGCAAAGCGGGTTTGCGGGTAGAAGTCGATCAACGCGGGGAACGGATGAACGCAAAGATCCGAGACGCTCAAAATCTGAAAATACCATATATGCTTGTGATAGGTGACAGGGAGATAGAAGCTGAATCGGTTTCTGTCCGTTTGCGCTCAGAAGAGAATTTGGGTGCGATGACAATAAGTGAGTTTCTCGAGCGAGCGAAAAGTGATATCGCGGAGAGGATTTGAAGATTGAGAAGCAGTCGATGTGGTTGACGATTCTCGCAGACTCATGGTATCATGCGCTCGTCTATTTTGCTTGATAAGAACCAATAAGGAGTGACATATTAGCTCATCACAATTCCGGATTAATAATTCCATTCGCGTCCCTGAAGTGCGTTTGATCGACGCCAGCGGTGAGAATGTTGGCGTGGTATCAACTGACGAAGCATTTCGTATTGCTCGAGAAGCTGAACTCGATTTAGTTGAGGTTGCTCCGAATGCAGATCCCCCAGTTTGTCGAGTGATGGATTACGGAAAGTTTCTTTACGAGCGAACGAAAAAGGAGCGAGAAGCACGGAAAGCGCAAGTAAAAGTCGAGATCAAAGAAATCCGATTGCGACCAAAGACAACTGAACATCATCGCGGGTTCAAAGTTCGAGATTCCAGGAGATGGCTTGAGAACGGGATGAAAGTCAAGGTCCGCATTCGTTTCAGAGGTCGAGAAATTACATATCCGGAAATTGCGTTGAATGACATGAAATCCATCGCAGAAGAACTGTCAGATGTTGCTGTTGTCGAGCAAAATCCTTCATTAGAAGGCAACAGCATGTTGATGGTCTTAGCGCCAATAAAAGCGAAGAAGAAATAGTTTACAGTAAAGATTAAGCAAGAAAAAACTAACATTTGCTGATGATATCCGCGGATGGAGTTTATTCCGCGGAATTTTGTGTGAGAGGAGCGAAAAAAGTGCCGCGTAAGAAGAAGACTGGCAAATATAAATTAAAGACCCACAAAGCGACCTCAAAAAGGTTTCGATTAACGGGGTCAGGGAAACTGGTTCGGACAAAAGGTGGCAAGAGTCACCGACGTCGGGTAACCTCGAAACGAACCAAGCGCCTGTTCACCGAGATGATCCCGGTCAAAGGTCGTGGGATCAAGAAGCGAGTTCATCGCTTAGCGCCAAACCTGAAATAATCTGTTTGACAATTTTTGGAATTTAAAAACTATTCGTGATCTTTGGGTGTGTGCAACGAGTAAACAGCGTGCAGCAGTCAGCACGGGTACTGGCGCTCAATTGATCGCAGGAGTGTAAATAATGGCAAGAGTAAAAACCGGACCGCATCGCCGCCGGCATCACAAAAAAGTCTTAAAGATGACAAAGGGACAGTTCAACTCCCGTCATAAATTGTTCCGCATCGCCAATGAAGCGATGTTGAAAAGTTTATGGTATTCCTACCGGGATCGTCGCAACCGCAAACGCGACCTGCGTAGGTTATGGATCGCCCGCATCAATGCTGCAGCCAGGATGAATGGTGTCACTTACAGCCGCTTTATACATTTGATGAAACAAGCTGATATTCAGCTAAACCGCAAAATGTTAGCAGATATGGCCGTGCGTGATCCCCAGGCGTTCACAGCAGTCGTCGAAAAAGCCCAAGCAAATCAGTAAATCAACAATAGAAAAAGCTTTTCCAGGCGGATAACTATCCGCCTTTTTGTAATTTAATCAACATAACTAGACGAGATTTCAATGCTGTCCCACCTAAAACTGGATCTAGTCCCGCGTTGACTCTACCTTGTCGAGGTGCTACAATCGCCGAAGAGTCGCTATGAACCAGCTAACCCTTGAACATATTCATGACTCTGGCCAGCATTTACAGCTCATCCAAGGTGACATCACACAAGAAAAAGTTTATGCGATCGTGAATGCTGCTAATGCATATCTCCAACATGGAGCTGGCGCTTTTACGCTGAATGGTGTTCAAAGACAATTTCAGCAATCACCCAGAATCGAATTCGAAAATAAATATATTGTTCCTTTTTAACCAAGATTCTGTAGCTGAATTTGACAAGGTTTTCGCTGATACGTTCGTGGTACCTGGAGATACAGATTAATTCAGGACTTGACAGCAATACATAATATCTAATATCCATTATCTATTAATATGATTACGTCCACCAAGAATCCAAAGGTCCAATGGATCCGCCGCCTGCAAGGGAAGAGTAAGGAAAGGCAATCTGAAGGTGTGATTGTATTAGAAGGGGTGCGTTTGCTGGAAGAGGCGTTCAATTCGAGTTGGGAGGTTAAGTACCTAATCTATACCGAGGAATTGAGCAGCAGGGGGCGAGATCTGGTTGATGAATGCATAAAAATAAGGGTTCAAGCTGAGCTGGTGAGTTCTAATGTGATGCGTGCAGTGAGTGATACAAAAAATCCTCAAGGTGTCCTGGCCGTCGTTAAAATGCAAACACTACCTGTTCCTGAGCAACTCGATTATGTGATTATTCTCGACCAAATCAGAGAGCCAGGGAACCTGGGAGCGATCTTGCGATCAGCCATGGCAGCTGGAGTTCAATTAGTGATCTTGACGCCAGGGACTGTGGATCCATATTCCCCGAAGACTCTTCGGGCAGGAATGGGAGCGCAGTTGGATCTCCCTGTACAGGTTCAAGCCTGGGATGAAGTCGAAATGATGGTCAATGATTCGAAGTTGACAGTTTATCTCGCTGACGTTGGTAAGGGGGAGGTTTTCCACCAATGCGATTTTTTCCAGCCGCTAGCATTAATCATCGGTGGCGAAGCTGAAGGTGCGAGTGAGACAGCATACAAAGTGGCTGATTCGTTGATCCACATTCCAATGTCTGGAGGAGTGGAATCGCTCAATGCCTCCGTTTCAGCAGGGATATTATTATTCGAGGTCGCCCGTCAAAGAGGGAAAAGTAAATGAAAATTCGATCGATAACTTATTTTGATGATCTCGGGTGGCCACTCGATAACAATCGCCTTCGCAAAGCCACCGAATTCATTGAGATGTCTCGCCAAGCTTACGAGAAGGGGAGCTTCGATGTCCAAACTACCCGCCTGGCGACACCACCGTTTAGTCCTTCGTGGATCAGCAGCC
>CALBUI010000275.1 GCA_937968125.1 uncultured Anaerolineales bacterium
GGGGTCTTCAGCTTCTTTCGTCGTGATCCGATCCATCATTTGATCGTGTTTCTCCTGCTCTCTCACATATTTCGCTATGGTTGCTTCATTCAGACCGACTGTGCTCACATAGTATCCTCTCGCCCAAATGTGCCTGTTCCCCAACTTGTACTTCAGGTTCGCATGCCGATCAAATATCATTAGCGCACTCTTCCCTTTTAGGTATCCCATGAATCTCGATACGCTTATTTTCGGCGGGATTGATACTAACTAATGTATATGATCTACCATTGCTTTCCCCTCTATGATTTCTACTCCCTTCCATTTGCATAGATCTTTCAGTATTTCCACTATGCTTTCTTTGTTTTTGTTGTAGATTATCTTCCGCCTATACTTTGGTGTGAACACGATATGATATTTACACATCCACTTCGTATGTGCTAGACTTTTTGCCATGGAAATCACTCCTTCTTGGTTTGGTGGCTTGAACTTCTGCCATTCTACCGGAGTGATTTCCTTTTCCTATCAGCCCTTCCCTTCCACCCGCTTAGTGGGTGGTTTTTTGTTTCGGACGTTCCGTCCTCAACTCGCTAAAGCGTTAATAAAAACCTGCCTTTCAGCAGGTCTTGGTGGGAGAAAAACCTTATTTCAACCCCAAAATTAGGGGTCAAAGTGGGGAATCAATGAGCGCGGCAGGGCTCGAACCTGCAACCAATGGCTTAAAAGGCCACTGCTCTACCATTGAGCTACGCGCCCGATTAAGGCGCATTCTATCACGAGGGACATGCGCCGTCAACGGAGTTTGAAATTGAACAAGTTTTTTCAAGTTGAGGCCGGAAGTGATGAATTGAATCGACTTGAGGAATGATTAAAGCGACTGAAGTCCCTCGGTCCCGTCCCAGGATTAAAATCTGGCCGACCAAGTTTTAATCCCGCACTTGTTGCGGGGCGCAAGTCCCGCCCCGCTGGGGACAGGCACCACTACGAATTGTTGATCTGGTCGCATTCCAAGCAATTCTTCCGCGCTGCGGTAATCATCCCATGAAGTCTAAGGTACTTCGAAATTGATCTGGTAATCTATGGCCTTGGTTGTAACTGGGGCAGTGGGAGAAATCACAATGCGAGCCTGGTTAAAACTCTCGCCCAGGCCAAAGATTTCAAAGGATGCTGTCTGATCAGGCGAGAGATTGAGGCGTTCAACCTGGACTGGATTTGTGTTCTTCACCAACCACATAATCCACTCGACTGGAACAAAATTACTGCTGCGGATGAATCCCTCCGTTTTCCAGCTACCCAGGTCGTCCTCAGCGCCATCAAAATGCCCAATCTCGGGGATAGTGATGTCATCTACCTGGAATCCATCCCAATTCGTGTTATCGTCGGTGATCACATGGAAGCGGATATGAACCTTTTGACCAGTATACGGGGTAAGATCGACTGAATCGAACTTCCAATCAGGGGTGGAACCAGTATAACCCGTTCCCAAGGCCACATTATGAGGATCAAGATCTGTGCCGTGTACGGTATCCAATATTTTCCAGGTGCGCCCACCATCCAACGAGATCTCCACGTACGCGTAATCATAATACTCTTCCAACTGGTACCAGGCTTTAAATCTCAAGGTGGCTGAATCCACAACACTCAGGTCGAGTATACGAGAAAGTGTGAATTCGCTGCCATCTCCACGAGTTGAATACCAGGCAAAATCACCGCTCACCGGATCTGCCTGGGTCAACCTGGCCATAGTCGATCCAGCAAAATCAACCCGAAGCGGACCATCCCGGCGGACTTCGTAATAGCGAGCGCCATAAGGCGGAAGCTGATCCGCAAGCTTCTCACCAGCGAATGATTCTACTGCTTCAAGCTGTGGAGGCGCGGGACGGATCTCTTGATAACCAAATTGGCCCTCATCCATTGTAGTGCGGTTGAGCAGGTTTGCCACGATCCAATCCGCGTAAACATCTTCGAATCTGGGTGAACTGGGCAATTTTGCCAACGCTTCTTGAATTCCTAAGACACCAGGAGCAGGATTTTCGACGATGTCCTTGATCAATTGGGGTCCATACTGTTCATATAAATAAATTGCGAAGAGCTGTTCGGCAGCATAATGGGGGAAAAAAGGTGCCTCATCCTGCGCAGAACGAACACCAGGCCGGGAGTTTAATGGGGTGGCTGGGTCATTGGCGAACAATTCTGTGTTTGAATGCCGCGAGCCGTTGGTCGCTGGCGGCGCCCCACTAAGGAATACAGCAAGTTTCGACATGGCTTCTTTAAACCAGGGCTCCTCGTTTGGATCCTGGCTCCAGTGGATCATGTCCTGGTATTCCTTTGCCAGCTCTCCAGCAAATGCTTTCGAGTCGATGGGCACAGCACCCAAATTCATATAAATCATCTCTTTTTGATTGGAGTTTGGTTCAATACTAGATGGGTATTCATGGATGCTATTGAAGTAACCGATAGTGTCATCCCAGCCAGGTTCATCAATCAGCAGAATGTGAACCCGGTAGTCATGGTCAATTCCGGGGGACAATTCTGTGCCGAAGGTTGCCCGGTTTGTCTTAACGGTCTGCTCTTCAAAGATTCGAGCTGCAGCAATAATCTCATCCTCTTCAGCATGTGTGGTTACTCCTGCCCACCAATAAGCATTTTCGCTGACATGGCGGAGGATTGCTGGGAGCGTGCGATGATCCCCGGCAAGATCTTTGTCAATGATGAAATTCTGGCGGCTATTTACCTCGAAGGTCGTCTCATTGAGATTAACCGGCACTAATTCTTGTGATGTAATCCCTTTGAGTTCTCGAGCCAGGCGGTAATGATCGAGAGCTGGTCTCCTGGTGGTGTTAATATTTAAACCAGTTTGAACTGCACCCGAGGTCACCGGGATTCTAATTAATCCCATCGGGATAAATACTCGCGTTGGTAGTGGGGTTGGTTCATTTGCTGCTGTTGGAGCAGGCGCCTGAGTGATTGAAGAAGTTGGCATTGCAGTAGGTTCATTCAACGACCTCATCCGGTCTAGATATGAACACCCGCTGGTAAAGGATAATGTGGTTAAGATAAGCGCTACAATCAGAAAGATATTTCGTGGTTTGAATCGCTCCAACCATGTAATGTGGAAATGCGACATTATTTAATTAACTGGTTGATTTAATTACCACGAGGGTGACATCATCTTCTTGGGCATTCTTGCTCTGGAAAGCGCTCAGCCTTTGCCAGAGGCGATCGCACTGGTCCTGGGCGGTCCCATCGTGGGAAATTCCAACTTCGTTAATTAAGCGTTGCATGCCAAACGAATCACCGTTTGAATGCCGGGCATCGGTGACTCCGTCCGTGTAGAGGAACATCATCCCACCTGGCGGAATGGTGATTGTTTGTTCATCCAGAATTGGATCTTCCAGAACTCCCATTAGCTGTCCTTGATCATAAGGTGTGGTTTCTGCCTTGCCATCTGCGGTTACGGTGATCGGCAGCTCATGACCTGCGCGAGCATATGTGAATTGATTGGTCCTTTTATCCAGCACGCCATAAAGCACGGTCACAAAAAGGCTCGATTCACCGATTTTTAACAGCAGCTGGTTGACGCGCTGCAAAACTTGATCTGGCGGGGCGTCACGAGTTGCCATGGCGTATAAAAGGGCATGAGTTTGGGACATAAATATCGCTGATGGCACGCCTTTATCAGCCACATCACCAATTATGATCCCCACTTTATCCGTGCTCAAGGTGATAATATCATAGAAATCTCCACCAACCGCCCTGGCTGGGACCATCAGAGCGCCGAAATCATAGCCCTCCAATTCTGGCAAAGTTTGCGGCAGAATGCTGGTTTGTATTTCAAAGGCAACTTGCAGCTCCCGTTCCAGCCTTTCTTTCTCGATAATTTGTGCCTGGGCAGCTTTTAGCTCCTCATAAGCCTTGGTCAGTTCTCGATTCTTGTTTTGAAGATCTGTGATGGTGGAATCATGGGCTGTGGTCAAGCGTTCGCTCAGGACATCGATTAATTCGAAGGCCATACTTGGCTGGCGGTGGAGCAGGTCATCAAACTCCTCGTGCGACATCTCCCAAAGGTGGGCGGGACCCGAAGAACGCACACTCGCCATTCGCAGACCAGCGCGATTGATTAAACTCAACTCACCAACAAATTCTCCCGGTCCGCGCATACCGATCAATCTTTCCTCGGGTGTATCGATAGCTTTTATCACCTCGATTTGGCCTTGAATGATGATAAAAAAGCGATCGCCCACATCCCCTTCTTGGAAGAGGATTGTGCTGGGAGGTACCTCTAAAACCCGCAAGGTTTGGGTCAACTTTTTAATTTCACCTTCGGGCAAGCCCTCAAAAATCGGTGCTTGCGCAAGTAATTTCTCTTTCACTAATTCCCTCCCGAATATCCTGCGGATTGAATTTCTCGATTGACGAGTACGTTGTTTAAGAATGAATACTGCAAATCCGGATCCGTAATTTTCTCGGCCTGGTCTTGGAGAAGATTTTGGGCTGTGGAGAGAATATCTTGGCCCCGTGGATCGTTATTGGCTTTCAAAACTTTATAACAAGTCAGATATATCCACATCGGATCGCTTGTTCCTTCAAGACCGGGAATGGCGCCAGTTTCGCGGGTTGTGCTGGTTTCACCATCACCACCTAACACCTTGAATTCTGGCACCTGGTACTCCTGCAAATGGTTCAAGATGGTATCAACATAATTTAATGCAGTAGATAATTCTCCCTCAGCCCTTTCGGTATCGGATAATCCTTCTGTAGCTTCAATTGAGATATTCTTTTGTCCAATTTCGAGAAAAATCTCATGGGCTTCTTGGTAGGATTCAGCAGCCTTGCCATGTTGTTCCAATCCTGCAAAGGCGCGCCCCTGTTGAATCAGGGCTCGTCCTTGATACCTGGGATGATTGAGCTTTTCAGCTGTGGAAATGGCTGCCTGGCTAATCTCGAGGGCAGTCTCATCATCACCTAGGTGATGGTGGAGCAGGCTCAAATCAGTCAGTACACGGCTTTCACTCAATTGGTTTCCTAATTGACGGTAAATTTCGATGGCCTGATCGTAATAGCTTTGGGCGCGCAAGTAATCTCCCTGTCGGTGGAAATAGCACCCAATTTGACTGAGTGTCTTTGCTTCCCAGGGTTTGTTGCCGATATCCCGGGCAATATTCAAGGATTGTTCGAACACAGATTTTGCCTTGGCAAACTCGGCTTGTTCGAGATATATATTCCCCAAGCCGACCAGGGCACTGGATTCAATCGTCCGGTTGCCAATCTCGCGTGTGATCTCCAGGGCTTGTTCTAAATATTTACTAGCCCCACCGTAGTCATATTTGCTCAGGTAGGTGTCCGCGATGTTGCGGATTACCTGACCCTCCCCCCAACGGTCGCCGATCTCCCTGCTGATCTTCAAGAACTGGTCATAATATTTTTTACCACCAGCGTGATCTCCGTGAAGGAGCAATATATTCCCCAGCAGGTTGAGGGTTTTTCCTTCACCCCTGCGATCGCCGATCTGGCGATATATCTGCAGTGCCTTTTCGAAGTATTCAATGGCAGTAGTTTGTTTGCCGAGGCGTTCGTCAACTGAACCGAGATATCTCAAGCTGTCCGCTTCTAAGTTTTGTCTCCCTCCAGATTGCACAATTTGGAGGGCTTCACTGAAACGCCTTCTGGCGTTTAGATAATCGCCCATTGAGAGCAGCGCTCGTCCCCATAGTAAGTTTGCTTTGGCTTCCAGGCTCGTCATCTGGAGCGATTTTGAGATCTGGATCGCTTCTTCGGCGTGGGAAATAATCTCTGAATAGTTACTTGTTTCTGAAGCGGAACTCGCAAGTAGGAGTGCGACTTCGCCTCGCTTTCTCTCGTCGTTTAACTCGCCCGCGAGGTGAACCAACTGGTCCAGATCTTGTTTTTGATCATCCCGGGCGCCAAGTAAACTATACACCTGCTCTCGAACCAGGAGGATAGCGAATCGTTCCTCCAAATCAGACTCTGGAGCCAGGTCAAGTGCTCGCCCAAGGTAGTTCAATGCAGACTGGTTGGCATACTGACCAGCTGCCTGTTCCCCAGCCAGGCGGAAGTAGGAGACTGCCCGTTCCTTTTCGCCGGCAGATTCGAGATGATCGCCGATCATTCCAGTCAATTCACCCACTCTATCAGCATTTTCGTTAATCAACCACTCAGCGATCTGGGAGTGATAGGATTGCCGTTCTTTCTTAATGATTGTGTCGTAGGCTACCTCTCGAAGAATCGCATGTTTAAAGTAGTATTCCTGGATACCGCTCAGCACTGATGTCTCCCGGTGATAGATCATATCTTGTAAGCGCAGCTGTTCCAGGATGGAAAGAAGGTCGATCTCGCTCTCTTGATCCCCATTTTGGGAGAGGTATAAATGTTGAATAGTATCATCCCAAAATACCCGTCCAATGACTGCTGCTTGTTGGATAACTCGCTTCTCTTCGGAAGTTAATTTGTCCAATCGCGCCTGGAGCAGGCTGGTCAAAGTGCTCGGAACATCCATATCCGCTAAAATTCCTGCCAACCTGGCAGGTTCTACATGCCAGTTTTCGCCATCGATGACGATTACACCCGTATCGACCAGCATTTTTATCAGTTCTTCAATATAAAATGGGTTGCCATCCGCTTCGCTGACTACTAGCTCGCGCAATGCAATTGGAACCTGCCCCATCTTATGGAGAATCTCTTCTACCAGGTGACGGCCATCTCGTGAGGAGAGCGAATTTATGTTCAACCTGGTATGGAACCGATGACCTTCTCCCCACAGTGGTCGCCGTTCGAGCAGAAAAGCCCTCGCCAGACAGACTACCATTAATCGCTGCTCTGATAGGCTTTGAGCCAGGTAATTGATAACATCCAATGAGATGTCATCCGCCCAGTGGATGTCATCAAAAAAAATGAGCACCGGCGTGGTTTTTGATATCTCCTGGATAAATTCCCCTAAATATATCCAGGCTCGATCACGCAGCTGCATTGCGTCGTCCAGGACTCCCTGCAGATGTGGGCTATCCCCAAAATCGAAACCCAGCAACTGGCCGATGAAATGGGCCTTCATGATGGCGTCTTCCTCACTCAAAAAGACTTTACCAATGCCGCTCTCAAATTTCTGTTGCAGCTCCCTGGCTCGATCGCTAGCCTGGATCTGGAATCTATGCGAAAAGGTGCCCCGCAGCAGGGAATATGGCGCTTCCTGAGTGTTGGAGCTGCTGCGTCCTTTCAAGAGATATACTTCACCAGGCTGAGCCTCCAGCCAGGTTTCAAATTCTTGAAGCAAGCGCGATTTACCGACCCCCGCTTCACCAATTGCCGTGATGACCTGGCATTCATTGTCTTCAACTGCGCTGAAATATGCATCCTGAACGCGCTTGAGCTCTGCCTCGCGACCGGTCATGCGCGTGGTCACACCCTCTAATCCGCGGGTTCCGGTCCGGAATGCGCGTGGTCTGGAGCTCTTCACAAGGTAAACACGGACAGGTTGTTCAAAACCTTTCGCGATGACTGGCGGCAATGCTTCGATATCAAATAAGCCGCGCACATGTTGGTAGGTTTCATGAGAAATCAACAATCCACCCGGCGGAGCGGCGCTTTCCAGTCGGGCTCCGAGGTTCACTGGCAGCCCCATCAGCGTGTCGTCTGATTCGGTGAACCCGCCAACGGCGACCATGCCGGTGTTTACACCGACCCTTATATTAAAATCAGATATCTGCCAATTTTCTTTTAGCTCAACAGCATATGCCTGGGCATCTTCCAATAACGCCAGGCTCGCCCGCACTGCCATTTCTGCATCATTCTCTTGTGTGACCGGATCTCCAAATGCAGCTTTAAATCCATCCCCCATGAAGCGGGTTACACGACCTCCATACTGTTCTATCGGCAGCGCAAGACGTTGTAATCCATTATCCATAATTTCCAGGATTTCTTCTGGCTCTAGATGCTGCCCTATTATGGTCGAGTCGACGATGTCGACAAAAACCAGGCTGACAAGCTTTTTGTGCCGGCCTGTTTCGTCTGTTACAGGCTCTAGTTCAGCAAGCTGCTTGCGGAGAGCCGAAAGCGAGGCCTCTACAACGGTATCTCCCAATACCTCCCGTTGAGACTCGAGCGTTGTAATCGCGTTTCTTAATTGGTCTGCTTGTTCTTGCGCGTTCTCAGGCATGTAAATTCCGGGAGATGATAAGATCGATTTTCAATTTGGATTGAATCCTGGCACTAGGTACAGGGGTCA
>CALBUI010000276.1 GCA_937968125.1 uncultured Anaerolineales bacterium
ATTTCCAAGCAGGATGGTGAATAAGGAGCCCTAATATGAAGCGTTCAGCTTGGCGCTATCTTTGGACTGCTAAAGATATCCGGAGAAGATTGCTGATAACTGTTGGATTATTAGCTATATATCGATTCGCGGCCCATGTACCTGTTCCAGGAGTAAATCGGGACGCGATTGCCTCGATCATGGAAGGTGGCGGTGCTCCAGGTACGCTGGTTAACCTTTTGGACTTGCTTTCTGGAGGGACGGTCTCCAATTTCTCAGTGCTGGCTATGGGTGTTTACCCATACATTACTGCACAAATTATCCTAAATCTTCTCGTCCCCATAATCCCTTCCATGCAAAGAAGAATGGAAGAAGATCCAAGGGAAGGACGAAAATGGATGGAAAAATGGACACTCATCCTGGCCGTCCCCATGGCTGCCCTAAATGCGGTTGGACAAATCAACCTATTTACGCAGTTTACTGGTGGTGTACCCATCCTGGATGATTTTGGGTTAAGCAGTGGGATGTTTTTATCGTCAATCGCTGTTGTGGCAAGTATGACTGCCGGAACAATGTTCGCAATCTGGTTGGGCGAGTTGATTTCGGAATTTGGTATTCGCAACCAGGGCCTCTCACTGATCATTTTCGCTGGAATCGTTTCTCGGGTACCGATCACCTTAGCTAGTGTTTTAGCGGACGAGCAAAACCGCTGGATTGGTTTGGCATTCTTACTGGTCTTTACCACATTAACCATATTTGCAATCGTCTTCGTACAGCAAGGGCAAAGAAATGTCCCGGTTATGTATCCAGGTAGAAGAGTTGGTAACCGAATGTCGATGCCTGTAAAAGGCACATTGCCACTTCGTGTGAATATGGCCGGTATGATCCCAATCATTTTTGCCCAAGCTTTGCTGACATTTCCTGCGATCATTGCCAGTTTCTTCGGGGGCTCTCAGACCGAATGGGTGGCAAACCTTTCTGCGAGCATCCAATCAATTTTCGGTGGGACCAGTGACACTTATTGGATTTTATATTTCTTTATGGTCGTTGGATTTACATTCTTTTATACGGATGTTTTATTTGCTCAACAAAATTATGGTGAAAACCTGAAAAAGGTTGGTGCACAGATCCCTGGAGTGAGCAGGGGAGCACCAACACAAAAATATTTGACCAGGGTGTTACGGCGAATTACTTTACCAGGCGCATTATTTCTGGGTTTAGTCGCCATCCTACCCTGGTTGCTCGGTCTAGTCGTTCCTTTTGGAGCGAACACAGGTCTGTTGTTGGTGTCATCCGCAGGATTGTTAATTGTTGTCGGTGTAGTTCGAGATACGTTCTTTAATATCGAAGCAGAGCTTAAACTGCATGGCTACGATGATACTTTGTTAATTAGGTGATGAAACACGTAAGAGATTTTTACGTTTTCCTGGGTCCACCAGGAGCGGGAAAAGGAACCCAAGCCAAAGTCGTTGCACACCGGCTGGGAATCCCGCAAATATCTTCAGGTGATCTATTTCGGGAGAATATCAAGAATCAAACCGAGATGGGCATTCAGGCTAACGAATATATCAAGGTTGGTGACTTGGTTCCAGATGATGTTACCGTTGCCATGGTACGCGAAAGAATATCGAGGACCGATTGTATGAATGGCGCAATATTGGATGGGTTTCCACGTACACCTGCCCAGGCAAAGGCATTTGATGGAATATTGAGCGAGACAGGCTGTAAACTAAATCGAGTTCCATATATCAAAGTGCCTGAGGAAGCCCTTATAGAGCGCCTTTCAGGTCGGTTGACCTGCAGAGATAAGGGACATGTTTTCCACAAATCGTACAATCCTCCTAAAGAACCAGGAGTGTGTGATTTTGATGGGTCGGAGCTCTATCAAAGAGAGGATGATCGTCCAGAAACAGTAGCCCGTCGAATTCGTGTCTACATAGAACGAACGCAACCCTTGATCGAGTACTACCAGGATCGGGATGTGCTGGTGGAAGTTGATGGCGACCGGGATATTGAAACGATAACCGCTGACCTGGTGAAATTATTGGAAGTGGAAGAGACGAATGTCTGATCGACCGATTGTAATCAAGAACGGACCTGAGATTGAGACGATGCGCGCAGCCGGTCGTGTCAATGCAGCTGTACTAAAGATTGTCCGAGAAATGATTCGTCCAGGAATAACAACCAAAGAGTTGGATGAGGCCGCTGAGGATTACATTCTCAAGAAAAATGGCCAACCAGCGTTCAAGAATTATCCTGGGCCTTATCCATACCCGGCTACATTAACCATCTCGGTCAATGAAGAATTAGTCCATGGAATTCCTGGTAACCGGAAGTTAAATGAAGGCGATATTGTGTCTGTAGATTGCGGAACCATATTAGATGGATTTGTGGCAGATTCGGCGTTTAGTATAGGAGTTGGAGAACTATCACCAGACGCCAAGCAGTTGTTAGAGGTCACTGAAAAAGCTCTGTATAAGGGTATCGAAAAGATGCGCCCAGGCAATCGGGTTGGAGATGTATCAGCAACTATCCAGGAGTATGTGGAAGGGTTCGGTTTTCACGTTCCAAGAGAATATACTGGTCATGGTGTTGGCCGTGCTATGCATGAAGGTCCTTTGGTTCCGAATTTTGGCATCAGTGGTCGCGGTATTCCATTACGGCCGGGAATCACAGTAGCAATCGAGCCAATGGTTATGGTTGGAACCCACCGAACAAAAGTGCTTGAGGATCAGTGGACAGTTATCTCAGCAGACCGGTCGTTGACCGCCCATTTCGAGCATTCGGTTGCTGTAACTGAGGATGAGCCGATTATTTTAACTGCTCAATAAGGATGGCTGGACATAAAAGATTAGGTTAGATATAATTATAACTTCGGCTAGTGACCGTTTGTGATGAGAGAATCACAAATTGAAGTAAGGAGATAGTAGCCAATGAAAGTATCTGCATCAGTAAAAAAGCGCTGTTCGAAGTGTAAAGTAGTTAAACGTCGCGGCGTTGTGTATGTAATTTGTGAAAATCCGAAGCATAAACAAAGACAGGGATGATGATATATGGCAAGAATTGAAGGTGTTGACCTCCCACGAAATAAGCGCGTAGTGATTGGGCTACGATACTTGTATGGTATTGGTCCAACCCGCTCAGAGCAAATTCTGCAAGCAACCCAAGTGAGTCCAGATACTCGGGTAAAAGACCTTACGGATGCTGAAGTCGCATCAATCCGAGAATTCATCAACCAGAATTACAAGGTTGAAGGTGAGTTGCGGCGTGATGTGCAAATGCATATAAAGCGATTGATTGAGATTGGCAGCTACAGGGGTTTGCGCCATCGCCGCAACCTGCCAGTTCATGGGCAGCGCACTCGAACAAATGCCCGAACTCGCAAGGGACCCAAGAAAACCGTGGCTGGTCGTGGACGACGCAGGGGAGCTAAGAAGAAATAATCTGTGGATTGGTAATTTCCTTTCCTCAAGAAGATATTAACTAGTAAGGATAGCGAGGATTTATGGCAACAGAAGGACGATCGCGCCGTTCAGGTGGCCGAAAAACAAAGAGAACTTTGTCCGCTGGTCAGGTGCATATCAGTGCAACATTCAACAATACAATTGTGACGATCACGGATAAACAAGGGAATACCGTTGTTTGGGG
Source organism: uncultured Anaerolineales bacterium (assembly GCA_937968125.1). Classification (GTDB taxonomy): domain Bacteria; phylum Chloroflexota; class Anaerolineae; order Anaerolineales; family UBA4823; genus PFL25. The sequence goes on from CALBUI010000276.1 coordinate 3,628, forward strand.
CAGTTCAGGATCTGCTGGATTTAGAGGGTCCCGGAAGAGTACCCCCTTTGCTGCCCGTTTAGCAGCAGAGAAGGCAATTAAGGCTGCCCAGGCGATGGGAATCCAAGAAGTGGAGATTTTCGTCAAGGGACCCGGTCCTGGTAGAGAATCTGCGATTCGAGCTGTGCAGGGAGCAGGATTAAAGGTGACCGCCATCACGGACAAAACTCCAGTCCCACATAATGGCTGTCGACCACCAAAGAAGCGACGCGTATAACAGAAATTTATTAATAATAAGGAAGAGTGAATGGCTAGATATACAGGGCCGGTATGCAAATTATGCCGGCGAGAAGGTGAAAAACTATTCTTGAAAGGTGAACGCTGCTTCACCCCGAAGTGTTCTTTCGAACGACGCGGTTATCCCCCGGGAATTCACGGTAAAGGTTTTCAATACCGTCGAAGGAGAGAGTCGGATTACAATCGCCAACTGCGCGCAAAACAAAAGGCACGCAGGACGTATGGTGTCCTGGAGAGACAGTTCCGAAGATACTATGATGTTTCATTAAAGCGCAGGGGTTTAACGGGTGTAAACCTGCTTCAAATCCTCGAGTCACGCCTTGATAATGTGGTCTTCCGTTTGGGATTTGCAGCGAATCGGGCTCAAGCTCGGTTGTTAGTTACCCACGGGCATTTCGATGTCAATGGTCGCCGAACTGATGTGCCATCAATGCTCATCTCTCCAGGAGATGTGATATCAGTGCGGACAGGTTCTCGTAAACGGACTTTCTTCAAAGACCTGGCTCCAATTGCTGAGGAACGAACGATTCCTGATTGGGTAAGCAGAGATGTGAATAACCTTACAGGATCGGTTACCCGCCTTCCTGAGCGAGCTGAAATTGATGGCAACCTCAATGAGCAGCTGATCGTGGAGTATTACAAGCGCTAGAGATAGGTTGATTACTCTCCTTCGAGGTTGAGGGAGACGGTTTGATAGTCAAAATGAGGTGAACCGTGATAGGTTTGACGAATATGGTGACGCCAAAGATCGAGCGTGAAGCGGAAGCTCGCAATTATGGCAAGTTTGTAATCAGTCCGCTTGAAAGAGGATACGGGATTACCCTGGGGAATGCATTGCGCCGGGTATTGCTTTCTTCGCTTGAAGGCGCGGCTGTCACCTCGATTCGAATTGCTGATGTACAGCATGAATTCAGCGAAATTCCTGGCGTTAGAGAAGATGTGATCCGGGTCATGCTGCAGATCAAGCAATTAAGGATGAAAATGTTTGATGTCGATACTGCCCGGCTGCATTTAGAGGTGCGCGGAGCAGGAATTGTTACCGCGGCGGACATTATCGCTCCACCAGAAGTAGAGATCGTAAATCCCGACCTTTACTTATTCACTGTGGATGCTAACGAGGCAAGCTTAGAAATTGAAATGACGGCTGAGCGCGGACGTGGTTATTCACCGGCGGATGAACGGGGAGGTCGTTTACCCATCGGGGAATTACCTGTCGATGCAATTTTCAGCCCGGTGAAGCGAATTAATTGGGAAGCAGGATATGCGAGGGTTGGTCAAAGCACAAATTACGATAGACTGTTGATGGAAATCTGGACTGATGGAACGATAGGACCGGAAGATGCTTTGAGCACCAGCGCAAAAATAATGATAGAACATCTCCGTCATCTGGCGGGTGTAAGCGAGGAATCGTTGACGGTAATCGCCCAAGAGGAGGAAGAGAGCAGCCGCCTGACCAGTGAGATGATTGAAACACCGATTGAAAATCTTGACTTATCGGTTAGGGTGTTCAATTCGCTCAAACGGACAGGGATCACAACGGTTGGTGAAGTACTCGAGCTGCTCGAAAAAGGTGATGAAGCGGTGATGTCCATCCGCAACTTTGGAGAGAAAAGCTTAGATGAGCTCAGGTCCAAAATGAGTGAAAAGGGATACCTGGAAGACGAAGAAGAATCTGAGGATGAGTAGGTAAGAAATGCGACATAAAGTTTCTGGAAAAAGATTAAGCCGCAGTACAGGTAACCGCAAAGCTCTGCGGCGGACAATGGTAAACCAATTGTTTACCCACGAACGCATCAAGACAACCCGGGCGAAAGCGCAAGCAATTCGCGGCCAGGCGGAGAGATTGATCACCCTGGCGAAGAAAGGAAATGCAGCTGGAGATGCCCAGATGGTGCATGCTCGTAGATTGGCTGCAGCCCGGATGGATGATCCTGAGATGGTGCAGAAATTATT
>CALBUI010000277.1 GCA_937968125.1 uncultured Anaerolineales bacterium
ACAGATCAAGGCTGATTACATTGAAGGTATCCCCAATTACGATTGGGATGATCTGTGGGGTCGTGTCCAGGAAGGATAAACCCTTCAAATAAGTGCTTAGGTTCTTTCGAACCTTACACACCTGGATTGAATAAATAGAAAGGGCTTTAGCTTCTGGAGGTCCTCTCCAGAAGCTAAAGCTAATATTGGTCATACCTCTGATAAGAATTGAGGAGAAAAATGTGGCTTCTGTAATAGAAGGATCGACCCAAAGATTTAGCAGATTGCGCAGATTACGTTTTCCACCCATTGTGGGTCCTCTGATAGTACTTATTGTCCTTGTTCTGTTAATAACAATTATCAATCCACGCTTTTTAAGCCCCATCAATCTCACTAATCTTGCCCGTCAAAGTTCGATACTTCTTATTATCGCCTTAGGTGAGACATTCATCATCTTAATGGGCAGCATCGATCTTTCCATTGAAGGAAACATGGCCCTGACATCGGTGATAATTGGAACGCTAGCTGCAAACTACTTCAACTCGAATGACCTTGGAATTTGGGCAGTTTTGCTCGCCGTCTTAGCAGGAACCACGATGGGTCTTTTGAGCGGCATCTTCGTAACAAAATTACGCATCCCTTCATTCATGGCAACCCTCGGCATGTGGTATGTTGGCCTCGGATTAGCTACTTATCTTTCGAATGGTATGAATTTACCTCTGCTCGATCCGATGATCCTTTCCTGGGCACGAGGGACAATTGGACCAATCCCCACTTTAACTTTCTTCGGGATTGCTATGTTCTTGCTGGCATTCTTCATTGAGAGATTTACCCGTTTCGGAAGATATATATTCGCTATCGGCGGGGGAGAAGATCGAGCTAAGCTGGCAGGCATACCAATAAATAAATATAAAATTATGGCTTTTACCCTTGCGGGGTTCTTCATTGGCGTGGGTGGTGTGCTCAATTCTGCTCGCATCGGCGCAGGTACAGCCACTGCTGGTCTCAACCAACTATTCGCTGCCATCACCGCTGTTGTGGTTGGTGGGACAGCACTTACTGGTGGCACAGGTGGTGTCGTTCAAACATTGGTCGGAGCTCTGATTGTTATTGTGATTAGTAATGGCATGTTATTAGCAGGAGTTCATAGCTACGCCCAGTTAGCTGTTCAGGGAGTCATCATCACCATCGCTGTGATCCTGACATTGGACCGGAGCAAGCTACCCTACATAAAATAGTATTAGAGATAATCCATGGGCGAATATGTATTGGAAGTGCGCAATATTTCAAAGAGTTTTCCAGGAGTCAAAGCGCTGGATGACGTTGATTTAGCAGTCAAACCAAATGAGATAGTCGGCCTGGTCGGAGAGAATGGTGCTGGGAAGTCCACCTTATTAAAAATCCTGATTGGAGCCTACCAACCAGATGAGGGAGATTTACTTATCCGGGGTGAAAAAGTCCAGATTAAAAGTGTTAAGGAGGCAGAAGATCATGGCCTGGCGATGGTGTTTCAGGAACAATCCCTGCTTCCAAACCTTTCTGTGCGTGAGAATATCTTCCTGGGTAACGAGGAACAATTTATTAAGTTTGGCACAATCAATTGGGGAAAGATGGACAGGGAAGCCAGGCGCCAATTGGAAAAGGTTGAGCTGGATGTAGCCCCAACGGCATATACAGCTGACTTGAAGTTTGCTACCCGGCAGATGGTCGAGTTAGCAAGGGTGATGTCCTTAGAAGATCGCACCCAGCACGCACCCATAGTTATCCTTGATGAACCAACCACAGTTTTAGAAAAGAACGAAATTGATCTCCTTTTCGACCGCATCTGCAGTTTGAAAGATAGAGCTTCAATAATATTTGTTTCTCATCACCTGGACGAAATTCTGGAACTAACTGACCGGGTCTACGTGTTCAAGGATGGTAAAAAGGTTGCTGATCGTGTGACCAGTGAAACCAGTGAAAGTGAGCTGCATCAATTAATGGTCGGGCGGGAGCTCAAGGGCGAATATTATCGCCAATCCAAGCAGATTACGCCTGCAGATCAAGTTGTAATGAGTATACAGGGCCTTTCCAAGGAAGGCCAATATGAAGACTTTAACCTGGATTTACATAAGGGTGAAATCATCGGATTAGCCGGTGTTTTGGGTTCTGGCCGGGAAGAGGTCTGCCGGACGGTTGCGGGGATTATCAAACCAGACCAGGGTCAAATCCTCATCAATGGCCAGTCTATAGCACTGGGATCTCCTTCTCAATCGATCCAATCCGGAATTGGTTATGTACCCCAAGATCGCGGCGTGGAGGGCCTGGTGCTCTATCTCAGCATCGGTCCCAATATCACGCTGCCTGATTTAAGCAGTGTCATTAAGCGTGGCTTGCTCAGTCATAAAGCAGAAAGAGAATTGGCTGAGACATGGATTGACCGCATGGCGATAAAAACTCCCAGCGCAGAGGCACTTTGCCTGAATTTAAGTGGCGGCAACCAGCAGAAGGTTGTGCTTTCCAAATGGCTGGCCTCCAAAGTTCAGATTTTTGTATTAGATCACCCCACCCGTGGGGTGGATGTAGGCGCGAAAGAGGAAGTTTATGAGTTGATCAGGGAATTAGCCAGCCAGGGTATCTCTTTCCTTCTTATCGCTGATACCCTGGAGGAGACAATCGGTCTCAGCAACTTGATCCTGACCATGAAAGATGGCCAGGTCACCCAGCACATTGAAGCACCAAGTGATGGTAAGCCTCAGCCGTTGGATTTGATCCAGCATATGATGTGAAGCAACTGGAAACGAGAGGTCGATACTGCAAAGTCCTATCCTTATTAGGAGACTTTAGTGAAATGTCGGTGATTACCCGCTTAGATAAAATACGCAAAACAACAAATTGGGTTGATATCATGCCCCTGGCTACCTTGATAATCCTGGTAATTATCATGTCCATAGGTAGTCCCAGATTTCTGATGCCTTCCAATCTACTTGGTCTGTTAGCTCAGGGTTCAACCCTTTTGGTGATGGGGTTGGGTGAGACTTTCATCATTCTGATGGGGTCGATCGACCTTTCAATCGCGCCAGTTGCCGCAATGGCATCAATTGTTGTTGCAATGCTGCTGCCTGGTTATGGGTATTTAGCCTTTTTTGCTGGTTTATTATTTGGGGTATTTGCGGGTGCACTGACGGGCACTGTCCACACCAAGGCCAGGATACCCTCTTTCATCGCTTCCTTAGGAGCGATGGGTTTATGGACAGGTGTTGCGTTTGTCATCACAGATGCCACACCCATTACGGTTGCAACTGAGAATAGTTATCTCACGAAATGGGTCACGGGTTCAACATTTGGAGTGACTAATGTTGTTTATATTGCGGTAGTGGTCTTGCTGATTACATATATCCTAGAAAAATATACTCGTTTCGGTAGGTACGTAAAAGCTATCGGGGCAGGTGAAAAGGCGACCAAAGTTTCTGGGGTACCGATTGACCGCATCAAGATTAAGGCATTTATTTTATGCGCAACGCTGGCAGCGTTATCAGGCGTATTGCTTTCCACAAAAATGGCTGGCGGGTCAGCGCGCATGGCTGATGGATTCCTTCTAAAAGCGATTGCTGTTGTGATCCTTGGAGGTACTGCGATCAGCGGCGGAATCGGGGGTGTATTGCGCACCGTAGTTGGTGTATTGATTGTCATGGTGTTGGATGTTGGCATGAATATGTTTGGTGTTAACCCCTGGTTCCAGCAAGCGATCTATGGCGGTATTATTATTCTGGCAGTCGCATTGACCATCGATCGTTCAAGGATTACGATTATTAAGTGACCTGAGTGTTCTCAGATGCGAAATGAATCACATCGATGGTTTGCTGGATTATTGTCACCGAGGATATCATCGCCCAGATCAGTCAATTCACTTTCCTTTCTCAAGAAAAAAATTCTCAATTGAATACAACAAAAAGAGGCTGCCATGCAATCTGTAGCAGTAGTTAAACCCGATCAAGTTGAACTCGTTGATATTCCGATACCAACTCCCGGACCTTATGAAGCCCGTATCCGCACCGAGGCAGCCTGTTTATGCAATGCCACGGATCGAAAGTTGATCGAGGGACATTTTCCAGGAGTTGAAGATTATCCGCTCATCTTGGGTCATGAAACGGTTGGTATTGTGGAGGAAGTAGGAGAAAAAGTTAGGAATTTTAAAGTTGGGGACCGTCTCGTTGGTGGATTACTGCTCAATTCGACAGATCCCGAATTTGCTAGTGCATGGGGAGGATTCTCTGAATATATTTTGGCTGGTGATCACCATGCCATGGTTGCAGATGGGGTCGCTAATGCAGATCACAATTGGTTTGAAGTTTATGAGATTATGCGTATTGTGCCACCTTCAATACCTGTTGAAGATGCAGTCATGTTATGCACATGGCGGGAAGTCTACGGTGCCTTCGGTGATTTCCAATTTCAAGCAGGTGATGACATTCTGGTTTACGGAGCTGGACCTGTTGGTTTGAGTTTCGTAAAATTCGCCCAGTTATTAGGCCTTGGTTCTATATGTGTGGTAGAGCCTTTACCTGAGAAACGCCGGATGGCGCTCGAGATGGGAGCAGATACAGCAATTGCACCCGATGAAAATGCCGAAAAAGCACTTGTTGCGGATCGCGGAAAACCTTTTGACGCAGTCATCGATGCGGTTGGAAAAGAGACTATCATCAATTCAGCTCTGCCGCTGATCAAGATGGCTGGCTCAGTATGCGTTTATGGTGTCATCGATACCCCGCAAGTTAATTTGCATAAACTCAAAGGGCCATATAATTTCAACTTGTTTGTTCATCAATGGCCAACTCGCTTTCGAGAAGCCGCTGCTCAGGAACCCTTATGCAAGTGGATCGATTCCGGGAAGTTGAGCCACCAAGAATTCATCTCTGTTGAATACCCGATAAATCAAATCAACCAGGCGATTGAACAATCCAGAACTGGGGAAACGATAAAAACACTACTGAGATTTTAGGTAAAGGCATCTGATGAGTGAAAAATTTATATTAGCACACGATCTGGGTACAACCGGAAACAAAGCTTCTCTATTTGATAGTCAAGGCCAGGCAATTGCCAGCTCGTTCTATGGCTACGAAACCGAATATGCCCATATCAATTGGGCCGAGCAAAATCCTGAAGATTGGTGGCAGGCTGTATGCTTCTCTACCAAGGAACTGATCTCCAAGACACGTGTATCTGAGAAACAGATCGCCTGCATTACTTTCAGTGGTCAGATGATGGGCTGTGTGGCTGTGGATGCGGATGCAAATCCCTTGCGCAATGCAATTATCTGGGCAGATATGCGCGCAGTCAACGAGGCGGATTACCTGATTGAGAAAGCTGGTTGGGAAGAAACCTACCGCATAACAGGGCATCGCGCCAGTTCTTCATATTCAGGCGCAAAAGCCCTATGGATCAGGAACAACCAGCCAGATATATTCTCCCAGGCTCATAAATTTATTCATGCCAAGGATTTTATTGTGGCAAGATTGACCGGAAAATTTGTGACCGATTACTCCGACGCATCCGGCATGAATTTTTACGATCTCAAGGAGCAAGATTGGTCAGACAGAATTTTGCAGGCAATAGAATTAGACCGGGAACTACTGCCCGAACTGCATGCTTCAACGGATATAGTCGGTGAAGTTCAGTCTAAGATTGCCGATCAGGTTGGATTAGCTGCAGGTACACCGGTCGTGATAGGTGGTGGTGATGGATCTTGCGCAGCAGTGGGGGCAGGGGTTGTTCGCGAGGGAAGTGCCTACAATTACATCGGGTCATCATCATGGATCGGAATTGCTACCAAAGAACCAATTCTGGATCCAAAGATGCGCACTTTTACCTGGGCACATCTGGTCTCTGATATGTTCAGCCCCACGGGGACTATGCAGGCTGCTGGTGGATCATACCAGTGGGCACGGAATGTACTTTGTGAACCAGAACAAAGGGCGGCAGATAAACTCGGGCTGGATGCATATGAACTGATGAACCTGCAGGTCGCTGAATCTCCTCCGGGAGCGCATGATCTGCTCTACTTCCCATATCTTCTCGGTGAGAGGGCCCCACGCTGGAACCCGAATGCTCGCGGTGCATACTTCGGATTAACTATGCAACACACTCGTAAGGATATGATCCGAGCTACACTGGAGGGAATCACATTTAACCTTAAAGTAATTCTAGATGCATTTGAAGAACAAGGAGCACAAATTGAAGCCATGCGCGTGATCGGCGGCGGAGCCCAGGGGAGTGTCTGGCGGCAAATTATGGCCGATATCTACGAAAAACCGATCGTTCGACCAGTTTTACTTGCTGAAGCCACTTCTATGGGCGCTGCCCTGGCTGGAGGCATTGGAGTCGGTATGTTCCCGGATTTCAATCTGGCTGAATCGCTAACTCCAATTGTCGATCAAGTGGATCCTGATTTGGTTAACAAACCCATATACGATCATCTTTACGATATTTTCAATCAGGCCTATGATGCATTCGAACCACTTTTTGAAAAACTAACAGAGAAATAAATATTTATTATCTCAGGAGGATATTATGAATTATCGACCTTTTGGCAGAACGGGCTGGCAAGTTTCGGAAATCGGGTTTGGTGCCTGGGCAATTGGTGCAGAATGGGGTTCGGTTAGCGAGCAAGACGCGATTACAGCGCTGCATGCATCAATAGATAACGGGGTGAACTTTATCGATACCGCGGATGTATATGGTGATGGGAGAAGTGAAAGATTGATCGGCAAGGTGCTCAAGGAACGCTCAGAGAGGATTTATGTTGCCAGTAAAGCTGGTAGAAGATTAAATCCGCACGTCCCGGAAGGTTTCACAAAAGAAAATTTAACCAAGTTTATTGAACGCAGCTTGCAAAACCTTGAAGTGGAAGCCCTTGACCTGGTGCAGCTGCATTGCCCTCCCTATCAAATTTATTACATGCCTGAAGTTTTTGGTTATTTGGACGATCTGGTAGCGGAAGGCAAATTGAATTTCTATGGTGTCAGTGTAGAGAAGGTTGAAGAAGCTCTTAAGGCACTCGAATTTTCCAATATCCAGAGTGTGCAGATCATTTTCAACATTTTCCGCCAGCGCCCAGCGGAATTATTCTTTGAGATGGCGAAAAAACACAAGATGGGAATTCTCGCCCGGGTGCCTCTCGCTAGTGGATTGTTAACCGGAAAAATGGATCGCGAATCAACTTTTTCTTCTGACGATCATCGAAATTTCAACAAGCATGGTGAAGCTTTTGATGTTGGCGAAACATTCTCCGGGGTTGATTACGATACAGGTTTGGAGGCAGTTGAAAATATCCGCAGCATGGTACCCGAAGGTGCAACTATGGCACAATTCGCTTTACGTTGGATATTGATGTTTGAAGCAGTCACCCTGGCTATCCCTGGTGCCAAGAATGTGCAGCAAGCACGAGATAATGCCCTGGCTGCCGATATACCTGCATTCAGTGATGAGGTGATGGCAGCTACCCGCCAGATTTATGATGAATACATAAAAGATCAGGTTCACCAGAGATGGTAAAACCTGGTCGCAGAAACCGATATTAATTCTCAAGAATTTGAAGGAGATATAGTATGGATCTAGAGCTTAAGGATCAAGTTGCAGTTATCACGGGTGGTAGCGTGGGTATTGGTTTGGCTGTTGCTAGGGGTTTAGCTGCAGAGGGAGTACACCTGGTATTGTGTGCCCGTAATGGGGAGCGGGTTGAGCAGGAAGCCCAAGATATCCAATCCGAATTCGGGGTAGAGACTCTGGGGGTGCAGGCTGATGTAACCAAAGCCGAAGATATTGATAACCTGGTCGCAAGAATCGAAGAGGTCTTCGGTGGAGCCGACATCTTAATAAACAACGCAGGGACCGGAAGTAATGAGAAGATCATGGATGCTTCCGATGAGAAATGGCAGTATTATTGGGACCTGCACGTCATGGCCGGTGTCCGGCTTTCACGCGGTTTGGTTCCCTTTATGAGGCAGCGGGGAGGAGGAGTAATTATCAACAACGCCTCGATTTGTGCAAAACAACCCCTGGATTATGAGCCAATTTACAACGTAACCAAGGCCGCTCAGATGATGTTTTCAAAGAATTTATCTGATGAAGTGATCGGTGATAACATTCGCGTTAACTGCATCAATCCGGGATTAATCCAAACCCCGGATTGGGTAAAGACGGCTAAACAGCTGACTGAAGGTACAGACCAAACTTGGGAGCAGCACCTGCAAGCAGTGGCAGAGAAATACGCACCGATCAAGCGTTTTGCTTCTGCTGAAGAATTGGCGCATTTCTTTGTTTTCCTTTGCTCCCCGCGCGCCAGCTACTGTGTCGGTTCAACGTATTATGTTGATGGCGGTTGGTTAAGGGTAGTGTAAGAGTTGATTTCTCATCTTGATTTCAAGGAGATTACACAATGAAACAAGCGATTATGACCGCCCCGGGCGAAATTAAAATTCATGAGATCGAGGCGCCGAAACCGGGGAGAGATGAGGTCTTACTTGAGATACAGCGCATTGGAGTATGTGGTTCGGATGTTCATGTCTTTCACGGATTGCATCCATATACGAGTTACCCAGTAGTTCAGGGTCATGAATATTCAGCAACCCTCGTTGATGTCGGTGATGGCGTGGAAGGATTATCCCCAGGCATGAAAGTGACATCCATGCCACAAATTGTATGTGGAGAGTGTGCTCCCTGTCTTCGCGGGGATTATCATATTTGTGATGTCCTGAAAGTTCAAGGTTTCCAGGCACCTGGCTGTGCCCAGGAATACTGGGTAACTGATGCGAAAACTATTGTGCCCCTACCAGATAGTTTTTCTTTTGAGCAGGGAGCATTGGTAGAACCGGTTTCGGTCGCCGTTCATTCAACTTCCCGCGCTGGGGATATTGAAGATCACAATGTTGCGGTACTAGGTGCAGGTCCGATCGGGAATCTGGTTGGACAGGTAGCTCAGGCGTTTGGAGCCCGAGTTCTTATCACCGATTTGAGCGATTACCGCCTGGAAATTGCAAAAAAATGTGGATTGGAGAATATCTCAAATGCAGGAGAAGAGAATCTCAGCGATGCTGCTGGGAGAATCTTTGGTACAGCTGGATTTGATGTGGTCCTCGAGTGTGTCGGAGTCGAAGATACCATGACGGCCGCGATCGATAATATTCAGAAAGGGGGCAGGATTGTAGTAGTTGGTGTCTTTGGGGAAAAACCAAGAGTCGATATGGGCTTGGTCCAGGATCGGGAACTCAATTTGCATGGCACTCTAATGTACCAACGTCCTGATTACGAACGTGCAGTTGAATTGATTGCTAGCGGTTCCGTGAAAACTGATCCGCTGTTTTCAAAACATTTCTCCATGGATAATTATCTTGATGCATACCGTTTCATTGATGATCAGGGAGATAAATCAATGAAGGTTTTCATCGACGTGTCTTGAGGGAGAAAAACTGTGAAATATGCAATTAACAATTGGGTATATGATGATGAGCCCCTCCGGGAAACTTTCAACCGCTTATCCCGTTTTGGATATGATGGTATTGAACTGAAAGGCGAGCCTTCTCTGTACGACGTCGATGAAATAAAATCCCTTTGCAAGGAGTTTAACCTGCAAGTTACATCAGTCCTTGGTTGGACAATCTGGGGAATTCCTGGACGTGACCTGTCGAGTCCAGATGAAGCTGAACGCTCTGCAGCGGTGAAATTCTTGTATGAAGTGGTCGATTTCGCTGTCCAGCTGGGAGCACCAATTCTATTAGTTCTACCATTCCCAGCGGGAAGGACCACCCCAACCGGGGATCCTCAACCTGAAGATGTGTGGCTATCAACCGCTGCCACAGAATGGAGCAATGCAGTCGATTCTGTTCGACAGGTATCTGAGTATGCGTCTGGTCAGAACATAACCCTGGCGGTAGAACCTATTAACCGCTTCGAGACTTACCAGCTAACCACAGCTGAGCAAGCTAGAAAATTCATCCGTGATGTCAACGCGGTAAACGTCAAGCTCAACTTGGACACCTATCACATGAACATTGATGAACCTGATCCTGCTACTGCCATTTTACAATCAGGCGAATACCTCGTACATATGCACGCAGCCGGCAGCAATCGACAGGCACCTGGCAGTGGACACACAGATTTTGTCGAGCTATTTAAAGCATTGAAAGCCATAAATTTCAAGGGCACAATGGCTCTCGAGCCGGTTCCTCCGGGAGCCAATCCTGGTACAGCCATCAGACTTTCAGGTAACTTATCCCTGCGAGATCAATATGCTAAAGAAGGTATCGATTTTCTAAAAAGCCTCGAATAATTCCAGGTTATTCAATCGCTGCCACAAGGTATGTGATGAAATTTGAGAAAGGAAAAAGAAATGCCATTATTTGGAGCCAATGCTTTCATCTGGATCGATGATTGGACTACAGAAAAGGGGAATTTCGCTATTGCTGAGGCAGCGAAAGTAGGCTTTGATTTCGTAGAAATCCCTTTAATGCGTCCCTGGGATTTTGAACCCGGACCACACAAGCAAGCTTTTGCAATGGCGGGTATCGAAGCAACTGCATCAGTCATCCTGCCAGAAAAATCTCACATGCCGCAATATCCAAAAAAGGGAAAGGAATTCCTTGTAGAAGTGCTGGAAAACCTTGAGGCAGTTGGGGGAACGAAATTATGTGGTTGTATCGCCTTTGCTGGTGGAGTCTTCACCGGTCAGGGCCCTACCGGCGAAGAACGGCAAATTGTGATTGATACCTTGGGAGAGATCGCGCTTGATGCGAAAAAACGAGGCATATCAATTGGGTTAGAGTGTGTAAACCGGTATGAAACATACATGTACAATGCTCTCGAAGACGCTCGCGAGACTGTGAAAGCCGTAAACCTCGACAATTTCGATTTGCACGGCGATACCTATCACATGAATATTGAAGAGGAAAACTTTTATGATCCTCTTGTAAATTGTGCTGATGTGCTGGGTTATATGCATATGAGTGAAAGCCATCGGGGACAGATTGGGACCGGTACGGTCAATTGGGAGGAAGTTTTTCGCGGATTGGCAGATGCAAAATACACAGGTCCCCTCGTTCTTGAATCCTTTTCAGGGAATAATGCCGATTTGATGGCTGCAATACGGCTCTGGAGACCACCCAAAGAATCTCCAGATTATCTCGCCAGAGAAGGTCTGAATTTCCTGAGGGAGTGGTCTGTCAAAGTTGGAATTTGATGATTTGTCCAAATTAGATAAATGAAAAATATGGAATTCTTGGAGGATACCGTGATAAGCAGTATTCGGGATTGTGCGAAATTGAATAATGGTCTGGAAATGCCCTGGTTGGGATTTGGAGTTTTCCTGGTAGAACCGGGGAAAGAAACCGAGCTGGCTGTAAAAAGAGCCCTCGATGCAGGTTACCGGAGTATCGATACAGCAGCAATTTACGAGAATGAGGCTGGGGTGGGAAAGGCAATCCAGGAAAGTGGTATCCCGAGGGAAGATTTATTTATTACCACGAAACTTTGGAATGCGGACCAGGGATATGCTTCTGCTCTCAAGGCATTTGATGAGAGCATGGAAAAGCTGCAAATCGAGGTGTTAGACTTGTACCTGATCCATTGGCCAGTTGTCGGTCGATATGTAGATAGCTGGAAAGCTATGGAGAAACTGTATAAGGATGGCAGGGTAAAAGCCATCGGATTGAGCAATTTCCAAATCCATCATATCCAGGATATTTTAGAGATCAGTGAAGTTGTACCAACTGTAAATCAGGTGGAATTTCACCCGCGTCTTCGCCAGGTTGATCTTCACAATTTCTGTAATGAAAACCAGATTCAACTCCAAGCTTGGGCACCCTTGATGCAGGGCAAAGCTCTCGATATTCCGGAACTGGTCAAACTTGGGGAAAAACATGGCAAATCCCCAGCCCAGATATTAATTCGATGGGATCTACAGCTCCAGGTCCTTACCATTCCAAAATCGATCACACCACACCGAATTGTCGAAAACTGCCAGGTGTTTGATTTTGAGCTTAATGATGAAGAAATGGCATTAATTGCGAGTTTAAACCGAGATGAGCGAGTGGGCCCTGATCCAGATAATTTTGATTTTTAATTTGAAGAACTAAACGTTTAGCGTCTCAAAAAACATATTTCGCCAGCCCCATCTCGTTGGGCTGGCGATTCCTTTTGTATCAGAGATGAAATCAATGAACACTCGATTGTTGGCTGAATTTGATTTTATTTAAGAATGGATAAACCTCCGTCAACACTGAGCGACTGACCGGTGCACCAATCGGAATCATTGGATGCTAGAAATAAGATCCCACGTGCGATGTCCTCCGGTAGGCCAATCCGTCCTAAAGGAGCGGATTCTGCAATACGTTTGCGATCTTCTTCGCGGGTCACATTATCGGTGAACATCTCCGTGTATACCGGTCCCGGACTGATCGCGTTCACCCGGATGCCGTAAGGAGCCAATTCTATTGCCATTGCACGAGTCAGGGCGAGAATAGCACCTTTCGAAGAACTATATGCCGCGTGACCAGGTTCACCAACCACACCGGCCTTGGATGCTACATGCACAATCGCTCCACCCTTATACTTCATTGTATTCTTCACAACGGATTGAGATGGGAGAACTGTGCCCATGATATTGACCTTGAACATGCGTTCCCAAAGATCTTCACTTTCCTCCCAGAAAGATGCTTTGCCGTGTACAGCGGCGTTATTGACTAAAACGTGGATATCACCGAAGCGTTCCAGCGTATCGATAGTTAATCGCTCAACCTGGTCTTGTTGGGTGACATCAGTCTGCGTAAATACTGCCTCCGCCCCCATTTCCTTCAATTTGTCAACCGCTTTCTGTCCTCGTTCTTCATGAATGGATGCAATCACCACCCGAGCACCTTCTAGAGCAAAAGATTGGCAGGCTGCGAGTCCAATTCCTCTGCTGCCTCCGGTAACTATGACTACTTTTCCCTGGAATCTGTCCATCAATAATGCATTCTCCTTCTGATCAAGTCTCCCATAAGTAAACTTCTTACCGGCAAATCTCCAAACAATTATGTAGTACACGCTCTTTAATAATTATGCAATCATCTAATCGCAATAATAACAAATTGATCTGAACTTATAATTCCTCAAACCCCACAAAGGTGTCACGAAGTACCGCTTGCAATTGAATATACTTATTTACTAGGGGGCGGTATATATCATGGTGTTCAGGATTCGGCTGCAGAGATTCTCCCTTGGGGAGCGCCTTCTCGTGGGCAACCATCCCCAAATCTTCAAAAATCCCAGCAGCTTTCCCCGCGATCATGGCGCTGCCCCAGGGACCAAATTCAGCCCCTTGCAGGGGTTGGTAAGGGACACCCAACACATCCGCTTTGATCTGGTTCCAATCCGGACTGCGGGCTCCACCTCCGATCACTCTTGCTTCAAATAATTCCAGATCAGGAATCAGGTCCCGTAGTATGGATAGATAATATGCATATTCGAAAGCAACACTCTCGAGTACCGCGCGCGCAAAATGAGCTTGCGTATGTCCCCACGAGAAACCAAGCCAGGCTCCGCGCATTTCAGGAGTTGCTGGACAAATGCGTCCACCCAGATGGGGGGAAAAGAAAAGGCCATCAGATCCAGGAGAAACTGTGTTCGCTTTTGCGATCATTTCGGCATATAGATCCGAGGGAAGTTCCTGCTGTTCACCACGCAGGGCATTGAAAAACTGGTCGCGGAACCATCGCAAAGCAATTCCCCCTCCAGCAATGTACGCCAGTGGATTCCACAAACCTGGGATCACCGATCGCATAGTAATGAGAGCCTTATGATCTACATCTGCCACAAAGGTATCTGTACACCCTGCAAATACTGCCGCAGTTCCAGCCACATCAAAGACCATGCCAGCCTCGACGATCCCCCCGCCGAGGGCATTGGCTGCAGTATCCCCGCACCCAGCAGCTACAATTGTGCCAGCAGCTAAGCCAAAATCCTTGGCAACTGTATCTGTAACTTCCCCAACCACATGCCAGGGTTCGACAATTCTTGGAAGCTTCTCCTGATCAACACCTAACTCGGTGCATAATTCATCTGACCAAGAACCATTTTGAGCGTCGCTCAGCCCGGAGAAATGAATGAAAGTGTAATCGATGAACGCATCTTCAGCAGATAATCCAGCCATTTTCCCCGCAACATAACCGGCGGGGGTAACAAATTTTGCTATTCGCTGATATGTCTCTGGTTGTTCTTCTTTCCACCACAAGATTTTAGGTCCATGATCGCAGGTCGGTGGGCACCCAGTTAATCTTGTAACTAGAGCACCATAATTCTTTTCAATATATTCAATTTGAGGCTGGCAGCGCATATCCAGCCAAGAATCGAAACGGGAAGCTGGATTGAAATCTTCGTTAACTGTCCCAATTCCTGCCATTTGGCTGTCAAAGGCCAGCGCAGCGATTTTCTTGGGTTCGATGCCGCTTTCATTTATACAGGTTCTAACAGTTTCTGCTGCCGTCCGATAGAAGTCATCATTGTCTTGTTCCACCACACCAGGGGTTGGGTAGTAGATCGGAACTTCAACTGTAGATTCAGAGACCAGCTTGCCATCAATTGTATAAAGTGCGGATTTGGTGCTGCTGGTACCCAAATCAACACCGAGGAGATACTTCATCGTCATCTGTCATACTCCTTAGTGTTCACTATAGTTTCTATTGAGATATTTGGTCTTTCTTACCGACTAACTCTTAAGCCAATGAAAGATTTTCTGTTTTAGGTAGCAACCCCCTGGCGCGGCTTGAAAACAAGTGGAGGGCGAAGATCACTGGCGATCTCATTTAGCTGCTCGAATGTTTCCCCTTCGATCTCAATATGCAGTACCTCTGCGATCACCTGTGTCCAACCATGAACGAAGTACAGCCAGCCATCTTCAATGAATAAGTTTCGTTTTTCTTTTTGCGCCATAGCCTGGTGCCAGAAATCCAGTTCACCACGATAGTTAATCTCCCAGGCGACTCCGTTCATTGGGAAAATTCCAACGTCTGTAACTGGTGAACCTGGCGTGTCTTTCCCCATTCCAGTCGCATTAACTACAACAGTGCCATCTGGCATTTCAGCCATAACCATATCGTTTTTCACGGGATCTGCACTCTGTATATAGACGAACTCGATGTCCGTTTCGAGGCTCTCAACCATCGCTTGCATGCCATCTAGCCGTCCTTGTGAGCGATTGACTACCACAAACCTTTTTGGTCTGTCGGTTGGATCTACTTTGTTGATCAAATGCAGTGCCATTGCTTTGCCAGAGCCACCTGCACCGAAACATAGGAAATCACCACCTGACTTGCTAAAATATCCTGCCTCCAGGAATGCATCCATGCTCAACCCGGAAGTCAGCGGGTCCTTCGCGTGTCCCCAAAGTTTGTTTCCTCTCTTGGAGATGCTGGAAACTTCGCCGGTCAATTGAGATGATTCGTGCAGCTCATCAAACATGTCTCTGGCTGCTGTTAACAGATCGATCTTATGCGTGGTAACAAGGCCGCCTAATGATAAGGGATCATTTTTTAATTGGGCGACAGTATGACGATATTGTTCGGATTCGTCATGAATGAGATGATCGATGCCTTCAATGACCACATCAGGCCTTTCCAAAGCCTCCATCCAGCGTGGAAAAACCTTCATGATGGAAGAACTGCCTGTCGTAACTCCAACAAAATAAAAGGTTGGCTTTGTCTTGGTGATTATTGGATATGGA
>CALBUI010000278.1 GCA_937968125.1 uncultured Anaerolineales bacterium
TCCCTACCGTTACGTTCGACATCCGGGATACTTTGGATCGCTCTTCTTCTTATTATTCTCACCAATTATGTTAGGGTCACTTTGGGCGCTCATCCCGGCGACATTAACATGTGTTGTAGTTTTTCTGCGTACCTATTTGGAGGATAACACCCTGAGAGATGAACTCCCTGGATACTTGGAATACTCGACAGATATCCGCTATCGTCTGGTTCCTGGTCTCTGGTGAGCTGATCGACAATGAATTGAGGGAATATTGTGTCTGCGATAGATCGATTTGGGGGGATCATATGGCGGGTAATGAGTTGGTTGAATCCGCTCATTGGACGCAGATTCAGATCGGGCGGTAAACCTGGCCAGCTTGTATTGCTGCTGACAACCACTGGAAGAAAAACCGGTCAAGAGCACATCACGCCGCTCCAATACGAGCAGGTGGGTGGAGCATTCTATGTTGGCTCTGCGCGAGGGAAAAGAGCGGATTGGTTTCGAAATATCCTCGTGAATCCGAATGTCGTGGTGGAGATCGAAGGGAATAAAATCCCAGCCCACGCTGATGCAATCACCGAACCTGAGAAGATCGCGGATTTCATCGAGCTGCGTTTGAAAAAGCGTCCACGCATGATTG
The DNA here is from genome assembly GCA_937968125.1 of uncultured Anaerolineales bacterium. Classification (GTDB taxonomy): domain Bacteria; phylum Chloroflexota; class Anaerolineae; order Anaerolineales; family UBA4823; genus PFL25. Next base: position 623 of record CALBUI010000278.1, read on the forward strand.
GAACATTGCTGCGTTTGGAGGGATTGCCCAGCAGCTATTCACGTGAAGAATTAGAACACTTCGCCAGTCAAAAGGCAGTGGTTGTTCTACAGCCAAGAAAAGTTTAATTTCTGGTGTCCCGTACTGTTGTTACGGGGCTCCAGCGTAGTAACTAGAAATAAATGCTCCAAAATATTGAAGTTTGTTTAAGATCATCTTCTTACGCTTATTCATTTAACTCATACTCAAACGAATCTCACTTGATTAACCATCTTGCTGGGGGACTAATTCCAATTTTGTGGGATCAAACCTTTCAACACTTAAAATCGTATTAAAAGTAGGTGCATAAGCTTGAATTATTTCTCAACTTTCACAAACGTAATGTGTTCAGTACCAATTACCTAGTGAAAAAGTGAAACATTTCGAGTAACCTTACGTTTTTATTAGTAGAACGAGTTGATGAATGAATTCGTTCGATTAACATAGATCTTCTCCAACCATATCTATTTTATTTCATGGGGAAGCAGCAATTATGTTATTACTGGTCCGGTTAGAAATAGGGAGGATAAAGTGTACCCATCGACGTCATACTCCGAGATGGCGCAGCGGGATTTAGAAGAATTTGAGGGTGATCTCAAACGGTATAAGGCTGCCAATCGACGCAGCGTCTGGTATGGAGCAGGCCTGATCTCACTAGCCCTGTTCTCCGCTTGCATGGTTTGTTCGGCTGTGATACTGCTTGTTCGTTGATCAACATCTCAAATATCAAATATTTTTATACTTGCACGCCTGCGCGATAATTTAATTAAACTCACTGGAAACTCCGGTGAGTTTTTTGGTTTTTATGATTGGGAAGAGAAAAAAAACCTTAGTTTTGCTCGTGTGATAGTCGGTAGGCACCCAGAAAACTGGCTTGGTCGTTGACAGTCTGATCAAAACCCAACTCTTTCCCTAAGCGAGTCAGTTGAGGCGGGTCAACAAATGTGGTTGCCAGGCTCTCCTCCTGGGCGATCACCTCCAGGACTGATCCATCCAGTAAGATTTCTCCTTCCGACATGGCAATGATGCGTTCGAAGTTTTCTGCGCAGAAATCAATATCGTGAGAAATTGTGATCAAAGTCTTGCCTCGCGAGTGCAGCTCATCAGCAATCCTGGCGATCACCTCCACACTCTGCGCATCCTGGCCGGTGGTGGGTTCATCAAAAACCACGATCGGGGAATCCAGGGCGATGATGGAACCCAGGGCGACCATCTTGCGCCAGGTCGGTGAAAGATCATAAGGATTTGTATCCCGGTAATTGTCTAAACCGGTCAGCTCGATCGCATCCTCAACCAGTTCTTCGGTCCGATCATCATCATATCCCAGGTTGCGCGGTCCAAAGCCCAGCTCCGATTTGACATCGCTGTTGAAAAGCTGCTCATCCGGATTTTGAAAGACATAGCCCACCCTGGAAGCCAGTTCCGCCACAGAGTGATCTTTCGTATCCCAATCTCCGATCCGAATTGTCCCATTTGTTGGTAACAGCAGCCCGTTGAAATGTTTAACCAGGGTGGTTTTCCCGGAACCATTCTGACCAACGATAGCGACCTTTTCACCAGATTCTATACTCAGGTTGATCCCACTTAATGCAATGATCTCACCGGGATAGGTAAAGTGAAGGTTATTAATCTCAATCTTCATGATTTCCCCCGGAGAATCCGGCCACTGCCTGGTCAAGTGTAACGGGAAGCGGCGTGGTTTCAGAGAAGAGCCCTTCCGTTCGAGCCTGCTTGGCTGCTTGGGTATAGCGGGAGGTGCCGATCCCATGCTCGGGTAGTAATGGCGAGGTGAGCACTTCCTGTGGCGATCCTTCGATGATTATCTGACCATCGTGCATGGCGATCACCCGGTCCGCAAATTCAGCCACCCATTCGATCTTGTGTTCAGCCATGATGACTGTTATCCCCGCCCGGCTCATCTCTTTGATCACCTCGAAAACCTCCCTGGCGCCAATCGGATCAAGCTGTGAAGTTGGTTCGTCCAGCACGAACACCTGAGGTTCCATCACCAGGATGGAGGTCAGGGCAACTTTTTGCTGCTGGCCGCCCGAGAGAGAATAAGGAGAACGGTCAGCCAGGTCGCTGATACCTGTAAGCTCCATGGCTCGTTCTACTCTCTCGATCATCTCGGAGCGCTTTACCCCCAGATTTTCCAGACCGAAGGCGATCTCCTCGAAAACCGTGAACTTTGACCCTGAGATCTGGTTGAATGGGTTTTGGAAGACGAGACCGACGTTTAAGACCCATTCATTCAGCTTGGACTCCTCGAGATTCAGACCAGCTACTTGTACTTCTCCCACTAAATCCCCATGGAAGAAATGGGGTATAAAACCTGAGATCGTGTAGCAGAGAGTGGATTTTCCGGCTTCGTTCGATCCAACGATGGCCAGAAACTCACCCTGTTCGACTTTAAGATTTATATCTTTAAGGGCTGGTTTATCGGTGGTCGGATAGGTGTAGGTGACGCTGCTGAGTTCTACAAGAGCCATATACGCAGTCCAATCGCGATAATGATTACCCCGATAAAAATCCAGCGTGCGGCGCGCTCTGCAGCTCTGTCGGGGATTTCTCTCAGGGAGGTTTTCTTCAGCGGCGCGGTGAATGCCCTGGCTTCGATAGCGATGGCGCGTTCCTCCACTTCCACCAGGGAACCAAATACCAGCGGTCCTACCAGGGGGACTACAGCCTTCACCCGGTTGAAGACATTACCGGTAGTCTCCAATCCACGCGATTGCTGGGCGTCGATGATCGTCCCCGCCTTAACCTGCATCTGCGGGATGATCTGCAAAGTCGAGGTGATTACATACGAAAGATTTCCGGACACGCCTCTACGGGTCAGGTCGCTCATTAGATCGCTTGGGTGGGTGGTGAGTAACAATATGAGGAAAGAAGCCACCATAGTGAGGATCCGGGAAGCTGTAAGATATGCAAAACTGAGGCTCTCGACGGTGACATCGAAAATCCATATGGAAAATATCACCTGTGTGCCATCAGGGTGGAAGAAAGCCTGCATGACGAAGAGGAAGCCAACAACAGGCAGCAGTAGTTTGACTGTTGCATTGAAAAACTCCTGGGCTACTTTTCCCAGAAAGCTCAGCGGGATAATAATAAATAGAAAAATAATGGTTGGCAGCCAATATGAAAGCCCCAGGAAGGATAAGATCACGAGCGTTAAGACCAGAGTCAGCTTAGTTAAAGGGTTGAGATGATGCAGGAAGCTGTCCCGGTCGACATAGAATGATAATTTCTGGTGCATTGGTGTTGGTGATACAAAGATTGATTGAATGCAGGTTAAATATTAGTGGGGTATTTCACTGCATTAATTGAAATACCCCACAATTAATCAGATTACGAGCCTAGCAAATTTACCAGGATGTATGAATAGATCAAGATCAAAATCACTGCGACAACGATAGCGATGATGATCTGCGTGCGGCGTTCGGTCTTGTCGATTTCCACGTTTTCCGGCCGGGGGAACCTGGCCAGGTAGCGCACAGACAAGCCACCGATGATGGCAAATGCTAACAGGCAGGTGGCAATCTTGTCAAAAGGTTCAACGAGGAAGTTGGTGCTTAAAACAGCGGGGATCAGATCGCGTCCGGTTTGCAGCAGGTAAGCGGTAATGAAGGATGAACCGCTGGCGGTAATGCCGCCAAACAAATAAACCGCGATCGGAGTCGATACAATGGCAGCTGTGACGGCTACGATAAAACCAGTGATCATCACCTTCCACCAGGATTTGAACAAACCGAGAACTGCACACCAGCCAGCGACAAAACCGATCATCAGGGCAACTGGCCACCATGGAAGGGCATTTGGATCGATCAGCAATCCCCAAATTATGTTCGACAATGTGCCAGTCAGGGCGCCGGCCCAGGGACCAGCGACTACCGCCACCAGCACCGTCCCGATTGAATCGAGGAAGACCGGCAGCCTTAGGACGACCACAATCTGACCGATGACGACATTGATCGCGATGGCAACCGGGATAAGCACCCAGGTCATCGTGGTGAAATCTTTGCGGATAGACTCAATTATACGCATGAAAAATTCTCCTCTCCAGCAATTAATATGAATAAGAAAATCGAGTCATCGAGCCATGTTTCTATGTTTCGATAAACACCTCCATATTAACTAAGCGAACCGGCCAACCATTCCATCCTCTCCAGGAAATGCTCCATAAACTCACGCGGGCGGACATCCAGGGCAACCTGCATGTTGGGTTTCTTTTCCAGCAGGCCATAAAAATCGGCGTAGGTTTTTCCCATGGATACGCCACCTGAGATATCAATGTCCACGTAAAGTTCCTGGCAATCTACCAGCTCAGGTAAATACGTGATGGCCAGGGCCAGCGGATCGTTGATCACGCAACCGCTGATCTGCTGGTATTCATCGTGGAATTCCATGTAGAAGCGGGTGGCATCAGCGATGAAGCGAGTCAAGGGTACCTCAAGTTTCTGCAGTCTGGATAAATCATCCGAAGTGAATACAACCTGGTAAGTGGCATCCAGCGGAACCAGTGTTATCGGCAACCCGGAGTGAAAGACAATATGAGCTGCATGCGGGTCGCTGTAGGCATTAAACTCAGCCTGGGGTGTCGTATTGCCATCATAGCGGATAGCCCCGCCCATGATATATACATCTTTTATCGCCTCGAGCAGGCGGGGTTCAGTGCGCAGAGCCAATGCCAGGTTGGTTAAGGGTCCAACCGCGACGACTGTAATCTCACCTGGATTGGCTAATATCCGTTCGGTCAAGAGAGTAACCGCTGGAGTGGGGTCGGGGAGCAGCTCCGGGGAGGGTAATTGAGCGTAACCAAGACCGGAATTACCATGCGTCTCCGGCGCCAGGAGCAGAGGCTGCACTAGGGGGCGATCTGCGCCTCTCGCAATAGGAAGATGGTCCGCCTGTGCAAGTTCGAGGATGCTCAAGGCATTTAGGACACCTTGATCCAACGAGCAATTTCCATAACAGACAGTGATCGCCTCCAGGGATGCCCGGGGTTCAGCCAGGGCAAGCAAGATCGCCAGGGCATCATCGATGCCAGGGTCTGTATCCAGGATGATGCGCGGTTTGTTCATCTGCGGGTAATTAGGGTGGGATTTGGGATGGCCAATTGTCTGTTAATAATGAAGAACAGTGTTGTTTATAAGCGTGGATAAGTGATTCTATCACAGCCGGTATTTAGTTTCCGTCAATATCTTCCCCTGGTTTTCGTTCCCAATTAAAACCGATACCTTCCAGGAAGGCGCGCGCCAGGATCATGTGTCCGGTCAAATTCACGTGCACCCGGTCATCAGCCAGGTCCAGGGGATCCACACACTCCATTACCCGGTCGAAATGAGCCTGCGTGTTAACGAAGATCGCGTTATTACCTTCTGCTACCTGCTCAACGACTTTTCCAAAGCGATCCATCATCGAACGCAGCGGGTCTTGACGATTAGTTTCCAGATAATAAGGCGTCATCAAGACCAATCCCTGTAAGTTCGGCTTGACCTGTTGTATGAGCTCAGAGAGTGTATCTAAGAATACATCTTCGGTAATCTTACTGCTGAAAGATCCCAGCAAGCTGAAATTTCCCCAGACATCATTGATGCCAATCATCAGGCTGAGCCAATCCGGTTCTAGCGCCAATACATCCCTCTGCCAGCGATACTGCAAGTCAAGTACAGTATTGCCCGAGACGCCTGTGTTGAGAACCTTGATGCCGAAATCCGGATATCCAGAAGCCAGGGCTGCATTGACCAGGCTGACGTAGCCATTTCCTAAGCCACTTTCAGTTCTAATATTGCCAACTGGCCTGGCGCGCCCGCAATCGGTGATTGAATCGCCGATAAAAAGGAGTCGAGATTTGGGTTGCAAACGCATTATTGTCATTTTAAAATTGGTTTGTTCTTAATTCTAGAAAGAAAAAGTAATCCAATTCCAACAATCAATTTTTGTTGAATTTAATGGCGATTAACTGTAACAATTCATAATATTTGAACGTTATTATATATGGATAAAGTGAAAATTCATTGAGGAACCGGAAAATCAATAAAATCTCTGCTCAAAAAATTTTGAAATTCCTACCTCACCTGAGGTAGGTTATTTACCTCTTAATAGGTATGTACCCGGGTAATAAATCACTTATAATCTGTTGAACCCGGATCGGTATAAAACCCATTATAGGTAAGCACATTTCGGATAA
>CALBUI010000279.1 GCA_937968125.1 uncultured Anaerolineales bacterium
GGAAGATTGCCAGCTATGTGATCAAGCGCTTCAGTATTTGGATGATCTCCAAGGAGATATCCAACACGAGTTAGAGATTATTGATATTGAAGGCAATCCGGAACTAGAAAAGAAATATGCTCTAGATATCCCAGTAATTGAAGTAGGACCATACAGGTTAAAAGCTCCCTTCACGGCTCAGGACCTGGAGATCACACTCAGGGCGGCAGAGGAGCGGGAGAAGAATATCGCTGAGATCGACAGAAAAGTGGCTCAAAGTGAAGCCTCGATTCCAGTGACAATCACTCGCGGAGATCGTTTTTCCTACTGGATGTCGAGACATTATATGTTCATATTGAACACACTTGTCCTAATCTATGTCGGCTTACCATTTCTAGCACCGCTGTTAATGTCTGCAGGGTACACCCGTCCAGCAACAACTATCTACCGATTTTACGGGCTGGTATGCCACCAACTCGCATTCCGATCCTGGTTCATTTTCGGCGATCAAGCGGCATACCCACGTGAGGCCGCGGGGGTTGACAGTTTGGTACCTTTTGGTGTTGCGACCGGCGTTAGTGAGGAGGATGAGCTTGCAGCACGCCAGTATGTTGGTAATCCTGAGGTTGGATATAAAGTAGGCCTTTGTGAACGGGATGTCGCCATTTACGGTGGGATCTTATTGTTCGGTGTCATTTTCAGTCTCACTGGCAGACGAATCAAGCATTTACCTTGGTATCTTTGGTTGCTGGTAGGAATCCTTCCAATTGCAATTGATGGTTTCAGCCAGCTGTTGAGTCAACCTCCCCTTAATATGTTCCCATACCGTGAGAGCACCCCTCTGTTGAGATCGGTGACAGGTTTCTTGTTCGGATTTACAACTGCCTGGTTTGGATATCCCATTGTAGAAGAATCAATGGCCGATGTTCGTCGTTATTATGGGCAGAAAATGGAGCGAGGCAGAGTTCAATCTGAGACGAAACAAAAAGAAAATGCCCTTCCACCAACCTGATTCAATCCGCTATTTCACATTCGAATCTTTGGATGGTGAGCGGATCAAGCATGCAGTGTTTACCAGGCAAGGTGGCATCAGCCCGGAGCCTTGGGCTTCACTTAACGTGGGAGGATTAAGGGGGGATGATCCTGAGCGGGTCTACCAGAATCGAGTTAATTCATTTCGCGAAATGGACCGTGATCCAGAATCAGTTTACGATGTCTGGCAGGTACACAGCGCGGATGTCATTTGGACTACCGGATCAAGACCAGCTAATGTCCGCCACAGAAGAGCGGATGCAATCTTAACCGATCGTCCGGAAGTATCCTTGTTTATGAGATTTGGAGATTGCGTGCCAATCCTGCTGCATGATCCAATCAAAAAAGTGGTTGGAGTTGTGCATGCTGGTTGGATGGGCACTGTAAAAGGGATCATATCTGAAACTGTTCGAACCATGCAGGGAGCCTACCGCAGCAACCCGGCTGACATTTTGGCAGCGATAGGTCCATCGATTGCTGTTCACCATTATGAAGTTGGACAAGAAGTTGTCGATAGGGTTAATGAGGAATTTGGATCAGATGCAGATGAATTCCTTCTCCAGGAGAATAAATCGACTTACTTTGATTTATGGCAGGCAAACAGATATCTCTTGGAGAATTCAGGTGTGAAAAAGATCGAAATCTCAGGAATCTGTACTGCATGCAACCTTCAAGATTGGTTTTCTCATCGCGGTGAAAAGGGAGAAACAGGAAGGTTTGGGGCATTGATCGCCCTGGAAACGTAAATTTCCCGGATATAATAAATCTCAGAATCACCTATCGATTAATTATTACTAATTCAAAGCTCCTGATAATGGATAAATCATCAATATCAGATAATCTGCACTTGATTACGGATCGTATTCAATCTGCAGCAAATTCAATTGGTAAAAATGCCGACGACATTCGCTTGGTAGTGGTCACTAAAGGTCATCCTCTAGAGCGGGTCAATCAAGCTGTCGAAGCGGGAGTGAGCGATATTGGTGAAAATTATGTAGAGGAATCAGTTCCTAAGATCGAAGCAGTTGGCGATGTGGAAGGTCTTGAATGGCATATGATTGGGCATATCCAATCCAGAAAAGCACGCAAAGTTGTGGAGCATTTCGACTGGGTCCAATCGGTAGATAGCTTACGATTAGCCAAGCGTTTAGACCGGTTCGCGGGAGAAATTGGAAAGCAGATTCCGATTTTAATTGAGTGCAATGTCAGTGGAGAAGAATCGAAATTTGGTTTGACCGCCTGGAACGAGCTCGAATGGGCAGAACTTGCAGAAGAAATTGGCCAAATTTTGGAATTACACAATCTCAATATAAAAGGGTTGATGACGATGCCGCCCTTTTTCTCAGACCCAAATCAGGCAAGACCATTTTTTATAGTTTTACGCAAGTTGCGTGATTATCTTTCAACTCAGTTTCCAGCGAATGATTGGCAGGAATTATCTATGGGTATGAGTGCAGATTTTGAAGTCGCGATTCAAGAAGGGGCGACGATTGTCCGCATCGGTACCGCGATCCTGGGACCACGGGTGTAAAGGAAAGGTGGAGATTAATGATTGGATTATTACTCATCCTAATAAATTACTTATCCCTGGCATTCAGTATCCTACTGATTGCCTATGTGGTCCTGTCTTATTTTATGGACCCGTACCATCCTATTCGAAGTACGGTTAATAGGATGGTAGATCCAATCCTAAATCCTATCCGTCGGATTATGCCCCAGACAGGGATGATGGATTTCAGTCCACTTGTGGCAATTATTCTGGTCCAAGTTATTGAATTTATCCTCACTCGGTTGCTGATATCTCTGGCTAGCTAAGCAATTTTTTATGGGTGGTAAATATCGTCAATCGGAACCGGGAGGGATTATCCGAGTTAGAGTGATGCCCAGGGCAAAGGCAGATGAAATATCTGAGGTTCTCCAGGATGGGAGAATAAAAATCCGTCTTGTCGCCCCTCCAGTAAATGGAAAAGCCAATAAGTCATTGAGAATATTTTTGTCCTCAATTCTGGATGTACCACAATCTAATATTGAGATCGTCTCAGGTTTAAGGGGGCGCGATAAGGTAGTCCGGGTGAAAGGATTGGATCAAGATAGTATCAATGCGAGGATTAAAAAGGGTGGTTAAGAAATATTCTAAATATGCTGCATCACTGGAGTGATATTAATTCCTTCGGATGCATAATACCAGAGCGTATTAAAAGCTGCCTGTTGTAGATCGCCAAACCCTTCTTCTAGAAATTCATAAATTTGCGGTACTGCTTCCTGATTCGGGTATTGCTGAAGCGACATGAGGGCAGCTTGCTGCTGTTCTTCTGTCCCCTCTCTCAACGCTGAAAGGAGGAGGTTTTCTGCAGGAATTCCCGGGGCAATTCCAATCCCTTTTTCACTGGCAAAGGAGATCAACCAGGGGATTTCGTGCAGTGGTTTTGATGCACTTGGGATTCTTGAATCAGGCGACTCTTTATCCTCGATTACTTGGGTTGCAGCTGAACGAACTACCCATTCTTTGTCCTCAAGCGAAAGCTGCCTCAGAATTTCAACAGCCCATGGTTGGTCAATATGGGCTAATCCATAAACTGACGAGCGTCTAACCAGCAACTCGTCCATTTGGGAAGCTTCTTTTAGAATTTCATACCCCTCAGCTGGGTCTTGTGCCAGGGCTTCTGCAACAGCTCTCCGCAGATCATCACTCCCTTCTAAGAGGGCAGATCCGAGAATTTCAAAAGCTTGTTTGTTTCCAATCTTAACTAATGCAAAACAAGCTGCTTGAAAGATATTTGGTTCTGGTTCTGTCAATAAATCACCCAATCTGGAGAGAGACTGCGGATCGAGTGAATATCCCATCCCAAGTGCTGAAACGTAGCGTAAATCGTCGATGCTGGTATGAGAAATCTGTCTTAATAGGACGCCCACCCCTGGATCACCGGACAGCAAGAGAGCTAATAACAATCTGGCACGCAGACCCAGGGCTATGTTCTCACGTTGAAATTCAGCTGCAAAATAACGCATGACCTGGGAACGCCAGGAAGCATTTTGTGGAGCATATCGCAACCAGCGACCAACCATCAATGGCATGCGAAGCAAGGGATCATCATCCTTTGATAATAGATCGGAAATCTCTGGTGATAAATCCCTTGAATTTGCCAGGAACAGCATAGTCATCGATTTCCCAATCCAATCAGGTTGGTTGCTGAGGAAATGGGATATGGGGGCATCAGCCAAGGCAGAAGAAGCCAGGTATGCCATGATAAATGGATGGGAGAAAGCCAAGCGTCCTTCAGATCTCTCCACTAAGAGACCATTTTCAATTAAATCTGGTAGATATCCAGGTAATTTCCTCGATGATTTCTTGGCTAATTTTCTTCGAGATTTTTGTTCATCTTTATCGATTGATTCCAAATCAGCTTCGTCAGTTTCGAATTCAGTTTGCCAGCTGCGAGAGCTCTTGAGATCTAGTGAGATTTCCTGCGCGGCTACCATTTGCAAGGCAAAATCCTCAAGACCCGGACGTGAATTTTCCAGGTGATTGGTGAGGCGCCAAATGTAAGATTCTATCGCATCAATATTACCTGGTCCGATTGTGTCTCCCGCAAATACGGTCCAGGCTTTCATCGTGGCATCGAATGGTGTGATTACTGGATTTTCAGCCAGCAACCAGGCGTTTAACAATCGAGGGTCAATCTGATCAATTTCATCTTGAATTGTCGGTCGAATATACTTGAACCAGCTGCGCGACCATTTACGGATAAACATTAAGTATTGTTTTTGGTTCCAACCAGAAATTGCGATTGGAACTAATCCTAATTCGACCAATCCAGAAAAATTTTCAGGAGAGCATGTGACCACGACGCGAACCTGAGGAAATTCTGCGAAAATGGAATTCAGAAATTTAATTACTTCCTGGTGATACTCCAAGGAGAGTTCGTCGAGACCATCTATTAGCATCAATCCAGACCCGGACTTCAATACTTGCTGTAATAAACTGGTCAGCCGATTAATAGAAATCCTCTCAGCATATGCCTGTATTGCCTCAGTAGCATGTTCTAACGGAGTACGATTGAACTGGCCGTCCGGCAACAGCTCGGACACATGGACATATAACGGAGTTAGGAGAGATAAATCACCGATCGCCTCCTCACGCCTGACGATCTGGCAAATCAGGTGGGCGAGGGCCACGGATTTCCCCGATCCCACTCCACCAAGGAGGATTAGATTCGCACCATCACTCAGGGTTTCAGCTAGTGTGAACGAATGGCTAGAATACCTGGCTGCGAGTTCGGGCCAATCCGGTAAATAAGGGATCATCTGGCTGAGGACATCAACTCTGGGAGCTTCCTCAGCTGATAGGATGGGGTGAGGAGGAGCCAGAATGCGCGGCTCGACCAGTATTTCGTCCAAGGCGAACAGTGCCGAAGCCAGATGTATTCCTTGAACATAGCGCAATGTTTCCTGGCGCAGGCGTTCAGTGTTATTTGGGATAATGCCCGACCGGGTTCTGTTGGTTCGTGAGCGAACGCTTCTGATTAATCCTGGTAAGCCGGGGATAATCTTTCTGGCCAACCACAAACCTAGCGCACCGGCGACAAATCCAGTCCAAAAGGAGATTTGATCAAATGCCAGGTTTTCAAGGATTTCAATCATCGTCAACCAGTATAGAGGATCCGCCCACAGGTTGAACACCGGGTAATCGTTGAGGGGACTTGGGCGGCGCTGTAAACTGCTGCCGACAACGTTGAACCGCAGGCTCCGCAAGTTTTTTCAAGCACTCTAGCGACCGCAATTCCATTCTTTTGCTTGCGCAAGGTCTCGTATATCCCCATTTCTGTAGGAACGATATTTGCTGAGGCAGCATTTCGTTCATTCTGCTGGCGTTCAATATCCAGAAGTAATTCAGATTTCTCAACTGAAAGCTGATCTTTTTGCTCTGCTACTTGAAGTTCTGTGGCTGCATGGGCTTCAGATGCTTCGCTGAAATTCGCCTCAGCTTCATCCATTTCCAACATAGCCTCGAGCTGTTGATCCTCAATCGAACTGAGATATTTTTTCAATGATTCTGATTCTTGTTGTAGGTCTTGCAATTCTTTCGGATTGGTTACTTTTCCACCATATAATGCAGCTTGAGATCTTTCAATTTTTAGGCGTTGCTCTTTGACATTTTGTTCTGCGAGGCGCAATCTTTTCTCTGCCTCAAATTGCTCTTTTTTTGCATGATCCAAAATGAGTTGGGAGCTGCGGACTTGTTGATCGTCAGCCAGAAGCCGATCGATTTCTTTTATTCGCAAAAAACTTTTATCAAGCTCGCTGTCAATTTGTTGGAGGCGGAAAAGTTTAAATGATTCGCTCATAATGAAAATTATAGAGGTGTATTTCGATATCCACAAGAGGTAAACGAATTGTAACCGCTGGATCAGAAAAATTATGGGCAAGAAACCTGCAACTTACGAATCTGTCAAACAGAAATTGCCTATATTGATTAGGGTTAGAATCATATAATGCTGCGCAAGGATCTCTTGTTATTCATATTTCTGGGGATAATATTCATACTGATTATCTCTGTTCCTTATATCTGGGCTGATCAGAATGCTGGTGAAGATCATCAATTTGGGGGTTTTTTACTAAATCCGATCGATGGTAATTCTTACCTGGCAAAAATGTACCAGGGAAGTTTGGGTGAGTGGAAGTTTACACTACCATACACTTTTGAGCCAGGTTCGGGTGGGTATCTATTCCTATTCTATATAGCTTTAGGACAGTTCACTAGGCTGGTCAGTGGATCTTTATTAACTGTATTCCATGCAGCTCGCATTATCGGTTCAGGACTCCTGGTGATCAGCCTGTGGAATTTTTTTCACCAGACTCTGCCTTCAAAGAGATCTATTTGGTTGGCTCTGAGTTTGGCACTGTTTGGTTCCGGTATGGGCTGGTTGGCAGCTTCATTCGGTTTGTTTACCGCAGATTTTTGGGTTGCAGAGGGATTTCCATTCCTTTCAGCCTATGCCAATCCGCACTTTCCATTGGGTATTGCCATCTTGATTTGGATACTCACGCCAAATCAAAAACTTGCCCAAAGGATGCGAACTATTTACCGTTATTTACCCGAGATTTCATGGTTGCTGCTCGCGTTAATCCTAGCCCTGATACTCCCCTTTGGTGTAGTCATATCGGGAGTCGTCCTCGGTGGATACGGTTTATGGAAATTTCTTTTCGGAAATAGTGTTCAGGTTGGAGAAGGTGAAGCAAAGAATGACATTTCCGCTGTTCGGCAAGACCCTGACTCTTGGTGGAAAATGTTCTTCGTCTTAATTGGCGGATTGCCCGTAATGGTATATCAACTTTGGATCACCTACTCGAATCCAGAATTGGCAGCCTGGAATGCACAGAATTTGACTGCGTCTCCCGCGATTTGGGATCTGCTTATATCTTATTCTCCAATCATTTTATTAGCAATTCCTGGTGGATATCTGGTCTGGAAGAGCAAGGATTCAAATACAG
>CALBUI010000280.1 GCA_937968125.1 uncultured Anaerolineales bacterium
TTATCTCCACCTAAAGTTGTTGTTATCCAGGATTCAGGTACATAAAGATAAATCAACGCGCCCAAGAACCAGGCCAGGAGCATAAACTTGATCACCATGGTGGTGGCGTTCCAGGTTTCCACAGCCAAACTCCTCCAAAAACGGGAGCGTTTCTCTTCTGGATTATCCTCTCTGGCATTTGGTAAGTCACATGTATCGCTTGGCTCATTGCTGCAATCGCTGCAACCACAACCGGAATCCTCTTCCACCACGGGTAGATCCTGGGAAATGGCGATTGCCCCGCTAGTAACAAGTATTCTAGATTCCGTTTTCGGAGAAAAGGCCGAGCTGACAATGTTCAGAACATATTGCCAGGTAGCCTTCAGGGTACCGGTTAAGGTTCTGGCTTGAGGAGAATTTCCTTTGCGCAGAATGTTTTCTCCCAACCAACCCCGTTGAACTATGAAATGGATCAAAAATCCTGCACCGAGGCTCAGCACCAGCGTGGCTCCCAGCCGCCAGGTCGCTAATTCCCAGCCCAGCGTGCTGACGGATAGGAAGAAGATTTCCGGATCCATGGATGGGGAAGCCAACCAGAATGACATCACCGGCGCGAGGGGAACCCCTCCGATGAGCAGGGCAGCGACTACCGGGATCACCGAGCAAGAACATAAGGGGCTGAAGGCGCCAACCAGGGTCGCGAGAATAATCGCTATAACCGGACGAGTGGTAAAGGCGCGGTTGATGTATTTTGACGCGCCAGACATCTTCACCGCCACGGCAATGGGGATGGTGATCAGCAAATAAGGCCAGGTGTGCAGAAAACTTTCCAGAATGTATTGGGCAATCGCAAGTATGTGAGTGCTCATGTCGACCTCATTATATCGTAAATTTACGATGATTGGTTGTAAAAAAATATTGTTGCTGCTTAAAAGATCTCATCAACCCTTTGACGAAACCAGGCGATGTTCTCCTCATGCAAGCAGTAGCTGGTCGCCGTCCCTTCTACGGTACCCTCGATCCAGCCAGCCTGGCGCAATACCTTGAGGTGCTGAGATACGGTCGCCTGGGCAATGGGCAAATAATCGACGATGTCCCCGGTGATGCAGCTAGGATGGGTGACCAGGAACTTCATGATCTCGAAGCGGGTGGGGTTTCCGAGCGCTTTGAACATGGTCACCAGCTTATCCTGCTCCGCTCCGGAAATGTCGAGCGTGCAGCATGCTTCAGGAATTGCTTGAAAAACTTCTTCGGTCATAATATCCTTTCATCGTAATTATACGATAATTATACAGTAAAAATAAGCTTGTGTCAAGTTTCTTCTTCAAGAAACTATTGAATAATTTATGTCTGTTCTATTGGTTGGGGGATGACAAGGAGAAATGGGGTTAGAACAGATCGAGTTCTTCGGCTTTGTGCACAGCCGCCCGGCGGTTAGTGACACTTAACTTGCTGTAGATGTTCTTGGTGTGGGTACGCAAGGTGTTCAGGGAGACCGATAGTTCCTGTGCGATCTCAGGACCAGTCAGCTCTGTGCGGAGCAATTTCAGCACCTCCAACTCTCGGTCAGTAAGGGGCTCGACAAGAAATTGTGAAGTGGTTTTTGGTCTTATCTGGCGTAGTTTATAGGCTGCCAATAATCTGCTCACGTATTCTTTTGAGATACCCTGGGAATAAGCCACCCGAAGCAGCTCCCTCATGGGTTCGCCTTCATCAACAAATGTACGCAAATATCCTTCAGATTTCGCGAGAGAAAGCGCTTCTTCTAACGAAGCCACTGCTTGATTGCTGGAATCTTGGGCTTCAAAAACCAATGCTTCAA
The DNA here is from genome assembly GCA_937968125.1 of uncultured Anaerolineales bacterium. Lineage (GTDB taxonomy): Bacteria > Chloroflexota > Anaerolineae > Anaerolineales > UBA4823 > PFL25. The sequence continues at coordinate 1,802 of CALBUI010000280.1, forward strand.
GTATAAGCAGCTTGACTATCTCTCCCTTGCATCCAGATGAAATTATTATCTCTTTCAATCGGATCAATAAATCCGCGGCATCTGAGAGATGGTTCCCCTCTGTATTCTCTCGACCCAAATGGATCAGCAATCTTGACAAAACCAGATGCCCAAATGGGAAATAATTGATAATTTCGCTATTTACATCCAATCCATGTTCCTGGATGATCCTTGAAGCCTCATGCAACTTATCAGCGGCAATAAGCAGCCTAACCCGGCTGTCAAGCACCAGGATGATGGTCTCATGTTCAAGGTCTGGGATGTCACTCATCATTTTTTCAGCCTGCTGACAGGTGGTCAAGGCTGCCTCCAGATCACCTTGAGCCAGAAATACGCGAGCTCTGATTCCATATCCAATCGTCACCGCGTCCACCATTTTTGCCTGCAGACCTATCTGGATCCCCTCTTCCACATGTACCATAGCTTCATCCAGATCATTCCATTCATAAAGGATGGCGGCCAGATACACACTGGCCCCACTTGCATACGGAATCTTGATTTGTGTTTCTTGATAAGTATAGGAAATAGCTTCACGAAAAGTATCAGCCGCTCGGTAAAGTTTTCCTTGATTGAAATAGGTTATACCCAATTCCATGGTGATCGCCTGGGCTAATATGCGGTTGCCCACTGCAAGACTATCCTTGCGAGCTTCACCAAACAACTGGATGGCGCCATCATAATCCCCACTAACTTTCAGTGCAATACCCAATGCATCCGCAGCGACGGGGCGGTTAAAGTAACCCTCGGGCAAATATGCGAGTGCAAGGTTCGCGTATTCTACTGCTGGAGGTATTTGCCCCTTGGACAGGGAAAAGAGGGAACGAAGAGCACATATTTGTCCTCGAATTACCTCAACACCATCCATAGGTTCAGGGGTAGTTTCAAGTTTAAGCGCCTGTTCAGCGGATTGCAAATACTTTTCACCTTCATCGAATTGGGCCCATCTCTGGCACATCCAGGCGCGAATGATACACAGCCAGGGCCAGGAATTGACCTGCTCCTGAGGGATGGCATCCAACCAGCTGGCCAATTGATCGAATTCACTGTGCATCATCATTTCAGGACCGACGCTCTCAACCAGCTCTGCCACCCGGGAAAATTCCTTTCCCTCCAGTGCATGATTGATCGCCTCGACAAGAAAGCCATTCCGTTCAAACCAAATTGAAGCCTGGTGGTGAAATTGGGGAACATTTTCGGGCTCGTTCTCTAAAAGACGTTGATATAAGAATTCAGCGAAGAGATGGTGATAGCGATACCACTGTCGTTCATCATCCAATGGGATCAGGAATAAATTGGCTTCATCGATGTAGTGAATCGTCCTATTGCTATCCGATATTCCCAGGACAGTGTCGCAGAGAGGAGCACAGAACCGGTTCAAGAGGGATGTCCGGTACAGAAAAGATCTGACTTCATCCGACTGGAGAGCAACAACCTCATCAACCAAATAATCGATGATGTAGTGATGACTCCCTGAGAATGCGGCCACGAATTCACCTTTGTCTTGACGGTCTTGCATAGATAATGCTGCTAGCTGGAGCCCTGTAATCCAACCTTCGGTGCGAGACACTAGAGCGGAAATGTCTTCTGGTGAAAGTTCCAATCCGGATAAATCATTGAGGAAGGTTTTTCCTTCAGATTCAACGAAGCGCAAATCATTGGGACGAACTTCGGTCATTTGATCTCGAGCCCGCAAGCGAGAAATGGTGATGGGTGGATCGACTCTGCCGCTGATCACGATGTGGGCATTCGGAGGTATATGCTCAAGCATGAAGCTGATGGCATTATGAATCTCTTCGTTTGTAATGAGATGGTAGTCATCCAACACCAAATAAAACTCTTCACCAGTAGAAAGAAGATTGTTTATCAAGGTTGTGATCAACGGCTCAATGGGTGGTTCGCCAGTTGCTTCCAATAAGGGCAGGATGCCGTCCCCAACGGTCTCGTCGATTTGCTGAAGGGCTGCTATCAGGTAGGTGAAAAATCGTTTTTGATTGTTGTCACCCTCATCAAGAGATAACCAGGCGAATAATTTCTCGTTGCTCTGGATCCATTCTACTAACAGCGTGGTTTTTCCAAATCCGGCTGGGGCGGAGATCAGAATTATTTTGTCGTCTTGCCCAGCATCGAGCTGCTCGATCAGACGCGGGCGTGGGACCAGGTTTTTTCGGGGAGTGGGAATGTAAAGTTTGGTGGAGAGAAGAGTTGTGGACACCGAGGTCTTCCTTTGGTGATCGATGCCTTAGGATTATTGAAGAACTGCGAACTCTATAATATCATGCCTTCTCGCTAGAAAACCACGCGCAGGCTTTGCAGGCAGTAAACCAAAAAGGTGAAATTTGATTTGTTAAGAAATGTGAGAAAGGGAAAAAAATCTTCCGAGCAAGTGAATTGCCAACAATTTTTTCACTTGAGCTGTTGCAAATACTCCGGCAAGTGGCTCAAGCGCTCCAATTCCCCATATTCCGCCTCGCCAATTTCATCCTCTCCAGCAAGCTCGTGGAACCAGGTGTGCTCGTTGGGTATATAGACTGCCTGCCCCCCAATCCTCAGCACAGGCAGGATATCCGAGCGCAGGGAATTGCCCACCATCAGAAATCCTGCTGGATCAATGTCGTATTTGCCCAAGAGCCTTTGGTAGGTAGCCTCAGATTTTTCCCCCACCACTTCGAGATAGAGAAAGTAATCAGCAATCCCGGAAATACCGATCTTGCGTTCCTGCTCGAAGAGATCGCCCTTGGTGATCAGCATAAGTTCGTAATTCTTGGCTACCTGGCGAAGGGTGTCTTCAGCGCCATCTTCCAGTTCAACCGGTGCGCGGAGCATATTCTTGGTGATGGAAATGACCTCACTGATCTCAGCGCCAGTGACCTCACCATTCGAGATATCTACTGCAGCCTCAACCATGGAAAGGGCAAAACTTTTGATGCCGTAGCCATAGTATTCGATGTTGCGTACCTCTGTTTGATCCAAAATGGCCTGGATTGCATCCGGTTCTCCATAATCTGCCAGGATCTTGGTCAGGGTGACCTTGGCATTGTGGTATAGGTTTTCATTGTGCCACAGAGTGTCGTCGGCGTCGAAAGCAATAATGTTGATCATATTATTCCAAGTTTTGATACGTCGATTTGTCGAAGGATATTCTATTATACAACCGGGAGGGATAAGGCCAGTGAAATGAGCTGATTTTCCCTCAAAGGACGATCTTGTGTCCAGAAAAAACAGCTCCTGGATAGTCCAGGAGCTGATGAGATATCAATACAAACCAGGGATCAAGCGCTCTCTACAAGTAAACCGGTAGGTTTGATTTTTGTTGAGGTTTCCTTCTCCTGAGCTGGGTAAACAGCAGGGTGATTTGCAGGAAGTTTCTTCCACATGCGATCATACAAGATGGCAAAGATGGCGAAGAGGACAAGCAATACGCTCATCGCAATTGTCCCTGGAATTGCGACTTGCAGTGTGTTCATGGAGTTCATTGAGGCATGAAAGAGTGCTGGTGCCAGGATGCTGCCTCGCGTTCGGTTATAGACCCACCCAAATAGGATAGTGATGAATGGATAGAGGCCAAAACGAACAAGCAGGTAATCACCATCGCGGTACTGGACAATGTCATTAGGGATGTGCAATATAACCAGGTAAGCCCAAAGAAGGACGTTGGCAATCAGCGGACTGTATTTTGTCTGAAGACGGCGCTGTGCGAATCCGCGCCAGCCACCTTCCTCATTGATGCCTCCGCTATAAAAAAATACGCTGGCGAATGTTATCAACGTGGCTAACAAGATCTCAGGACTTAATTGGACACTTGAGAGACGCGGCTCCCCGGTGAGAAGCTGGGTAATGGCTAATCCCAGGATATAGAGCACGGGAAAGGTCAGCAGCGCGACCAGGTACCAGATCAGATTTCCCCGGGGGTGAACCAGGGTGGAAAGGTATTCCCGCAGGCTGGTAATCCGACTGAAAGCACTGGAAATAACGAAGGCTGGCAATAGAGCAATCGGAATGGAGAGGATAAGCGACGGCACCCATTCCAGGGAAGATTCGCCATGCTGGAGGTCGAGGGCGTAGATTATAAGGGCTACAAGCCACACAATCCCAAAGATGCTCCAGCGTTTGCTGGTAGATATTGGGCTTTGTGCGGGAAGGGTCAACCTGGTGACCAGCATCCCAATAAGTACTGGAATGTAGACTCCCAATCGAGCCGAATAGAGCACAAATATCATAATGAGATCTTGATCTGTCCTTTCCATCAAGTAAATGGCGGGAAACAGAAGGGTATAGGCGAGCACTAATGTCAGAGCGAAGAATGATCCGATGGGGTGGACTTTTATCCATTCAATTGTGTTCTTCATAATTATTCCTTTTTCGGATGTTGCCAACCAACCCTGTATGCAACCTTTCCCCATATTTTATTGCATGCAGGGTTCAAGATTGGCTGACCATCTATACTGTGGCTGTGCCTGCTTGCGGAAGTTCAAATTGGGTTTCAGGTCCGCGCGCAATGCTTCGATGGCTGATGGCTTCTCTGAAAGTAAGTGTCCAGGTCGAGGATTTGAATACTTCAAGCAATCCACTCAGCAGCGTCATTGGTATGCATACTATCAGCACCAGCAATACCAGCCCAGAGATAAACGCAATCGTCCAGGCAATCGCTTTTGCCATCAAAAGTGACAGGAGTGACCCAAGCGCAAATGCCAGTAATCCGCTGAATGTCAGGCCGGCAGCGAGCAGCAGAATTGCGACCGGGGCGACCAGGATCGGGTAGACAAAACCCACTCCCAGGAGAACCAGCCAGGTAAGCCCAACGCCACCCAAGTGGAGCCGCAGCAAGCGAATCCCCCGCCAGATGGAGGCAAAGACACCCATCCCTTCAACTAAACATGCCCGGCGAGCCAGTTGAAGGGTAATCATGCCCGCGATCCACATCACGATTATCCCGGCGACGCTGACCAGCGTCAGCGAGATCATCAGGAGGATCCCAATGGTGATGGCGGCCGGACTGCCATTGATGGCGATCAGCACTGGTAACATCGCGGCTAAGACCAGGAGGATGGTGAACAGGAAGAGCAGCGGGTAAACTACCAGGTCGATTAAGAACATTTTCAAGGCACCTGTGGAGAATCCGAGCGACCAGCCCATCCGGGCAGGATATTCTTTGTTGCTGTCCTGTTGGTCGTTCACCATTCTGATCAAGGACGCTCCCGCAGTGTAGCGGAGCACCAGGGTCACGGTCAACAGGACCAGGAGTACCACGAATATTGTTATCGTGATATTGAGCAGGTGGGCTTTTTCCTGGGAAGAGAGCAACGGATCATCCAATCGGAAAGTCAGGTCTTCGATCTCAAGAGTATAGTGGAGCGGCAGGTCGAGACCGAAATTCTCTTTGATCCAGGCCTGGTCTTTGGTAGAGATTTCCCAATCCACCAGAGTGCGATCTGAGGGATCTTCGTCAGCGTGAAACCAGAATGGGGACACGAAGGAGATGGTGGTCAAAGCCAGGATCACACCAAAGATCCATAAGGCTCTATAGTTGAGCATCAAGTCCCAGGAATTTTTTAAGATTTTTGTAGTATTCATCATTTTCCTCCAGTTTTTAATTAAAGGCTAACTTTGCCTTACTATTTTTCGAATGAAATACTTATGGCCTCCACCAGCACACCTAAAATCGCAATAGCGGGGAGAACAGGAGCGCCAACGGATAAGATCAGTGCCAGCAAAACTGACAGGTCTAAGACCTTCTCCCCCGTGCTGTTCTTGATTACTACGCGCCGTTTACTGCTTTCCTGCAAAATCTCGTGAACAGCACTGCCGATGGAAGCCCTTTGGGAGTCATCATTTTCAGGTGAAGTCTTATCCATGTCTTATTTCCTATACCTGTTCTTTGTCTTGTTTTCATCCTGTATACAATAGCAAAAACCGGGCTCGATGACACGAGCCCGGAGACATAATTTAGTCCTGACCTGAGATAGGAATGGACTTACTCGTCCTTCTTACTTACGATACCCTCCCTCCAGGCGAAAACTGCGGCTTCGGTCCGATCCACCAGGTGCAGCTTACCCAGGATGTTGCTGACATGTCCTTTGACAGTTCCAACCGTTATCACCAGCTCATCGGCGATCTTTTGGTTTGTGGAGCCATTGGCGATCAACTTTAAAACATCCATCTCTCGTTCAGTCAGCTCGCTGTAGGGGTTTACCGCCTCTGGGTCTACGCCGCGGTACTCCTGAATGATGCGAGCTGCCACGCGCGGATGTAATGTGGCTTCTCCACAAGCCGCGCGCCGGATGGCTTGGACCAACTCGCCGGCTTTAACATCCTTCAGCAAATATGAGATCGCGCCAGCTTTCAGCGCTGGAAATATGTGCTTATCCTCGTGGTAGGAGGTCAGCACGATCACCTGGGAGTGCGGGCACACCTGGCGCAGCTTGCGGGTCGTCTCCACGCCGTCGATTCCGGGCATGACCAGATCCATCAAAACGACATCAGGCACGTGTTCTCTTGCCAGGCGGATGGCTTGCTCTCCGTTCTCGGCCTGAGCGGTGACACTGATATCTTCATAAGTTTGCAGGTAGTCGACAGCACCCTGGCGCACCAATCCGTGGTCATCGACCACCATCACGCTAATTGCTTCCGTCATCTTCTACTTCCTTATTAACCAATGGCAGGACAACGCTTACTTCTGTCCCGGCGCCGGGCTGGCTGGTAATCCTGGTATATCCACCGATTACCTCCGCCCGTTCACCCATTGAGGAGAGACCCAACCCGCTATTGACTGATCCCCTGTCAAAGCCGATGCCGTCATCGTGTACACTCATCTGGATTTCGCCATCATGCTGCTGGATTTCAATATTTACCTGTTTGGCGTCGCTGTGACGGGACACATTTGACAGGGCTTCCTGCATGATGCGGTACAAAGCTTCTTCGGTCTCTATTGGTAGTTCCTCGACTCCCTGGACTTCTATCTGAACGCCAATCCCATTTGAGTGCGCCCACTCAGCGGCATAAGTTTGCATGATTTCATTGAACTCCCGGCCATCCATCTGAGTCGAACGAAGTTCATGGATCAGGTCAGTCAGTTCGCTGCGCACCTGATCTACCAGTTTCTCGGCCTCTTCGAGGCTGGTTGAGGCAGCCTGAGGGTCTCGTTCGAATAACTGCTGCGCAGTCGCGATTTGAAAAGAAGCCGCCAGGGCGAGCTGCTTGGCGCTATCGTGCAAATCGCGGGCCAGCCGGTTACGTTCCTGGGTGACGGCATGCTCTTGCCGCTCGCGCACAAGTTCTTGCAGCTCAGCTGCCATGCCATCCATGCGACCCGCAAGCTGTCCGATCTCGTCACTGCTTTCCTCGTTGATGCGGGTAGAGAAATCTCCCCGGCTCCAAGCTTCGCTGGCAGATGCCAGGCGGCGGAAGCGACCCGCCAGGGCTTCTGCAGTCAGTCCACCAAACACTGTACCAACGAGTACTGCAGCTAGCAAGACGATCACCAGGCTGCGCAGAAAAACGATGGCTGTATATCTGCCGCGATCCTGTGGAGTGGATATGTCGCGGATAACGTAAGCCAATGCTCCGACGATTTTTCCCGGAACTTCGGGGTGAGGTATGGGAATCGCCATCAAAAAACCATCACCTTCATCGAATTCCTGGAAGACCGAACTGGCGTCAGAACGGCCCAGCAGAGCTGCCTCCAGTGGTCCTGCCAACCCAGGTACGAGGTCCGGGTCGAACTGCTCACCGGCTTTGATATCTTGCAGCAAGAAGGGTGTGTTGCGCCTGGAGACGTAAACCAGCCTGCCTGCGCTATCAGTAATCAATAAATCGATCACTCCGGTGGTCCGCGCATATATCTCCAGATCGCTAAACAAAAACAGCTTCTGTGAAACGATCACGGGATCGATATCAGAATATATATTTAGAAATATTTCTGTGTTAATTGGATCTTCTGACAGGAGATATCCTAGGGGGAACTGAGATTGATCGCTGGCGATATCCACCCAATCCTGAGGTGTTAATGCGTAATCCGGCAGGAGGATTTGCGTGAAGAATACGCCGGTGACAATGATCACGATCACCAGCAAGGAGACGACCGTCACAGCGGTGTAACTCAAGGTCAGCTGCCAGCGCAGCTGTTGCAAGTGTCTCCTAATCCATCCCATAAGTGATTCACTCCTACCTTCAATATAGACCAAATTAGCGTCTAGTGCAAATTAATAATCAAACCACCTCAATCTAACATATATGCTTTTATAGGATAGCCAAAAAAGAACGTCAGCGCACCCCTCTAGAGGTATGAATGCGGGTATACCTTGAGAGGGGCAGGTTGAGCGGGAGGAGTTCAATCCGAAGGATTCCAGGGGCGTTCGCAAGTCTGGCAACCTGTCACATGCTTTGATTAGCGGAGGAGAGAGCAGGAAAACTTCTGGGAATCGATCGTTCCAAAGCAGCATGCATAAACCTAACCTCTGAAAACGAAGATCCCGACCGCAGGCAGGTGTAATTTTGCTCATGTTGAGCTATCCTTTTTCCATAATGATCAACCAATTTGCTCGCAGATATCAATTTCATAATACAGGTGGTTTTCCAGTGCAAAGCACAAATTCCAATTAGTCCAGCAGGTGCAGTTTTTAAGGAGGTAGGTTCGCCATGAAAAATATTCAACGATTATTCACAATCCGGATGGGTTCTCACATGATCCCTGCTCCTGTGTACAGCCCAGCACTCTTTGGACTGCTCCTATTAACTTTGGGTTTCATGCTGGCTGGTTGCACTGGAGAGACCAACGCGAATATAGCACCAACCTCCATCCCTAAACCGATTCCTACAATCGAGACTTTTTTGACTGCCGATGAGCGGGCGGCGATCTTCGAGACCACCTGGCAAACCGTAAACGACAAGTATTTTGATCCCACTTTCGGAGGCAAGGACTGGCAGTCCATTGGTGGTGAATACCGCCAGCA
>CALBUI010000281.1 GCA_937968125.1 uncultured Anaerolineales bacterium
GAATGATAAGGGATATGGTGTACTAGTTATTCTGGCCAAAATAATTAAAAGATACGATGCACCTCAACCTGATCGCGCGTTAGCAGTTGAAAATTTTAATGATGCTTTGCAGATAATGGCAAATGCAAGGATATCAGGTGGCGACTATCTCACAGTTGTTGACATGGAATCTGCATTGATCCCAAGTGATTATCTCCCTGATAATCTTCATCCCAATTCAACTGGCTACTCAAAGATGTCTGCGGTATGGTACCCGGCCATCATTGATGCATTGAACTACCCTCCGACCTTAACCAACCCGGGTGCCCAATCCTCAATCCAGGGACAAACTATCTCTTTACAAATGCTGGCCACAGATCCTGAAAGTGATACCTTGACTTATTCTGCGGCTGGATTACCGACGGGTCTGACGATCAATCCCAATTCAGGCGAAATCAGTGGGAAAGTATCAATCAGTATCCCCTCCGGAACAAACTTCCCGGTCACGATTACAGCAGATGATAAGAAGGGATTTCCGTATACAAATCCGTATAACAAAGATGAAGTGACATTTGATTGGAAGATTGGTGGGCAGGTCATTCTGCCTTTGGTGATTCGGAACTAGCGCATGACTAATTTAGAAGTAATGTAATTGTGAACATATTATTCGTCTCCCCATATGTTCCGAATAAGATCCGGGTGCGACCCTACAATTGGATTCGGCACCTGGCTCTGCGAGGACACCAGATTTCATTGTTGACGGTGTGTGCGAGCGATGAAGATCGCCTTGCGCTTGATGTCATAGAGGATTATTGTGAACGCATAAAGCAGGTAAATCTACCAAACTGGCAGTCGCTGATAAATTGTATAAAAGCTTTACCTTCTCGGGAGCCTCTCCAGGCGGTTTATTCCTGGGATTCGAACCTGGCTGATGATTTGTATCAATTGGCCACGAGCACGAATGGTGCAGGTACTTATGATGTCATCCATATAGAACACCTGCGTGGAGCGAGATATGGAGTCGATCTTATCAGCCGCAGTGGTCTCGACAAATCACCCCTGCCGATCGTTTGGGACAGCGTCGACTCGATCAGTTTATTGTTTCGCCAGGCGATGATTCACAGTAAGAGCTTCTTGAGTCGAGAGATCACTCGTTTTGAGTTAGGCCGCACAGAGCATTATGAGGGCTGGCTGGTGGGAGAATTTGACCGTGTATTAGTCACTTCGAAAAATGACCGAGAAGCACTGCTCTCACTCAGCCAAACTGGAGTTGATGAATCCCAGGTGGTTGTATTGCCGAACGGGGTTGATTTGGAATATTTCACTCCTGGTGACAATGATGATAGAGAGAGTAAAGCGATAGTTTTGAGTGGGAAAATGAGTTATCACGCCAACGAATCCATGGTGCTCGGTTTCATGGATGAAATCATGCCCCAGGTCTGGTCAAGACATCCCGATGCGGAGGTATGGATTGTGGGAAAAGATCCACCTCCAAAAATCCAGTCCTATGCTCAAAATTCCAAGGTGACAGTAACCGGAACGGTTGCAGACATCCGTCCATATCTGAAGAAAGCGACTATCTCTGCCTCACCGATAAATTATGGTGTAGGAATTCAAAACAAGGTGCTGGAGGCTATGGCCTGTGCCACACCGGTGATTGCCTCCAAACAAGCTGTGTCTGCATTGTCCGTTGAAGAGGGAGAAGAAATTATCATTGCGGATGGACCGATTGAATTTGCTGATAAATTAAATTCACTTTTAGATGACCCAAATAAGCGAGAGATTATTGGCAAGGCGGGTAGGGAATTTGTAGAAGAGAATCATGATTGGAAAAGAGGTGCTGCCCGTCTGGAAGATTTTTATATTGAAGCGATAAATCAGCGGGAACCAATCGTAAATAGAGACGTAGAATTCCAGCCCGAATTGGTAGATTGATCGCATTTTTGAAGGATAAGTAATTATGGAACTTAAAAGATATATTTTACCTTTGCGCAGATGGTGGTGGCTATTAGCGGCTGCCACTTTGATTGCCGCTGTGTCAAGCTACCTGGCGACCTTGAGCCAACCACCGATCTATCAAACGTTGACCACATTGATGATTGGCCAGGTGATCACAGATCCGAATCCAACCGGCTCAGAGTTTACATTAAGCCGCCAGCTGGCTGAAAATTATGCTGAAATTGCAAACCGGGAGCCAGTCCGCATCGCGGCGAAGGAAGCACTGGGATTAAACAGGCTGCCGAATTACCGGGCGATTGCCCTCCCGAATGGGCAGTTTATTGAGATTGTGGTCACCGACACCATCCCAGAAAGGGCGCAAGTTGTGGCGAACGAGTTAGCCAGGCAGCTGATACTGCGCAGTCCAACTGGCAGCCAATCAGATGAACAGGATCGGCAGGCCTTTATCCAAAGCCAATTAGACAATCTGCAGTTACAGATCACCGAGACTGAAGCCGAGATTCAAACCTTGCGGGAAGCACTGGGAGAAATGGACAGCGCCCGCCAGATATCAGATACCCGCATTCAAATTGCTGCCCTCGAAGCAAAATTGGCTGATTTACAAGGAATATACTCAGGCTTATTGTCCAACACGCAAGGGGGAGCGGTCAATACCATCAGTGTTATAGAGGAAGCTTATAAACCGAGCCGGCCAATTGGTCCAAACAAGATGCTCACTATCATGCTAGCGGCCGCAGTTGGATTATCTCTGGCAGTCCTGGCCGCGTACTTGCTCGAATACCTGGACGACACAGTGAAGGAACCTGAAGATGTAGAAAAGTTAACTGGTGCACCGATTATTGGCTACTTATCCGAGCAGGATATTGAAGGAAACGGATTACTCTTCACAGCCGAGAATCCTCGCCATCCAAGTGTTGAGGAAGTCCGGGCATTGAGGACTAATCTTGATTTTGCCGGCGTTGACCAACCATTAAAGACTCTCCTGGTCAGCAGTACGGAGATGGAAGTGGGAAAGACTTCGGTGGCTGCTAACCTGGCTGTGGTGATGGCCCAGGCCGAGAAAGACGTGATCCTGGTGGATGCAGATATGCGCAGACCAAATGTACACAATTATTATGGCATGCCGAACAACTTTGGTCTCAGCGATGTCTTCCGGGGTGAATTTAGCCTTGAAGAAATAACAAAGACTTGGTCGGGTGGATCGGTTTCAGTTATTACAGCCGGAACTCCGCCCCCTAATCCATCAGAGCTGCTCGGATCCAAGAAAATGGAAGAGATAATCGTTTCTTTGGAAACTGAAGCTGATCTTGTCATAATCGACGGCCCACCTTTTATCGTGGCCGATGCACCTTTAATCGCTTCGAAGGTTAATGGAGTGCTGCTAATCGTCCGGTTGGGACACACTCGAGAACCGGCGATTAAAGCGATGATCGACCAAATCCACAGAGCCGGTGCTAAAGTTATCGGTGTGGCGCTCAATCGCATTCCTGCTAAAAATATTGGCTACTATACCGGAAATCCATATTATTCTTCTTATTACACGAACGAAGAAGAAGTCGATGGGGTTTCCGGCACGCAAAATGGTTGGCGAGATAAGTTGAATTTTTGGCCTTTCAACAGATCGTCGAATGACAAAGCCAACGGCAGAAATCGACGGGTGTTTGATGAGATCGATATCATCGAAAATGATGAGGGATTTGGCTGGCGAGATTAGCAGTAGGAATTGAACGCTATTCTACTGATTTAATATCCTCAATCTCGACCCAATTAAATAAACATTCATCCTGGAGGTACTTGAGAATTAGCAAATAGACAAGTCAGGATC
>CALBUI010000282.1 GCA_937968125.1 uncultured Anaerolineales bacterium
ATTTTCCCACCCTCTATCATTATCAATATATCGCAGTTTTCAAGGGTTGTAAGCCGGTGAGCGATCATAAGAGTAGTGCGATTTTGCATCAAGCGATCCATTGCTTCAATTATCCCTGATTCAGTTTTCATATCAACGGAACTGGTTGGTTCGTCCATAATTAATATTGGTGCATTCTTGAGAAATGCTCGGGCCAGAGCGATTCGCTGCCTCTCACCGCCGGAGAGACGCATTCCCCGCTCCCCAACTTGAGTTTCGTATCCGTCAGAGAGGGAAAGAATGAAATCGTGTGCATTGGCAGATTTGGCTGCATTGATGATCTCATCTTGATTTGCGCCTGGCTTTGCATAGGAGATATTCTCTGCAATACTGGTTGAGAATAAGACTGGTTCCTGAAGGACAATAGCGAATTGGTCACGCAAATCGGCAACCTTATAATCTCGCAAATCTTCTCCATCAAGGAGAATCTTTCCTGCGGTAGGATCATAAAATCTGGTAAGTAGACTTACGAGGGTGCTCTTCCCTGCACCAGTCTGTCCTGCAATCCCAGCGCGAGTGCCAGGTGATATTACGAAAGAAACGTCTTTCAAAACAGGGTTTTCCTCATGGTAAGCGAAACTCACGTTTTGAAAGGCAATTGCTCCATTTGAACGTTGGAGAGGACGCGCATCCGGACGTTCAATTACATCTGGTGGCTCATCCATGAGATCGAATGCCCGCTCTGCACTAGCCAGATGAGATTGCACGCTGGCAACCTTTCTGCTGATCGTCTTAAGTGGTTTGTAAAACTGTGCCAAATAACCCAATATAAGCAGTAAACTACCGAGGGTAAGTATCCCGGCCAGAATATTGGTAACTCCGATGAACAAGACAGCTGCAGTTCCAAATGCAGTTGTGACACCAAGTAAAAGGCCCAAAAAGCCTGAGGATAACTCATAACGGATGCGCGCCTGCATACTTTCACTTGAATGGTGGACAAATCGTTCCTGTTCGCGCTCCTCTTGTCCAAAAGCTTTCACAACCCGCAAACTGGTAAGTACTTCCTGAATTACCGAAAGGGCTGTGCTTTCAAGCTTTTTTACCTGACGGGACTGTTGGCGTAGATTCGTGCGATAAAGCCTGGTAATCAAGAATAAAATAGGTGATATCGCTAAAGCAACAAGTGCCAAGCGTGCATTAATTCGGAAAATTATAAATAGCATCGAAATCAATGTGATGCTGGAAGTAATAAATGGAATTAGACCATCTATAGCAATGTATTGAACTGCAGAGGTGTCGTATTGGATGCGGTATGTTGCATCGGATGTGCCTTTGGAATCGTGATACGACAAGGAAAGACGTTGTACATGTCGGAACAACTTTGTCCGAAAATCTAATACCAGCTTCTCTCCCGTGTAGGTGCGAAGCAATGAGCTTCCCATTAATTGGAGACCGGAAAACACAGCGATGAGAATTAGTAAGATGACTGCAAGAACGAGGACTACCATCTTCGACTGTTCGGCTGCAGGAAAAAGCACATAGACAAAATCCGCTAGGGGTACTTCCCCAAGCACACTGTCTACAGCGACTTTTAATGGGATTGGAACCAGCAACGCCAGGGGCGTTGCCAGGATATCCACAAGAAAAATTCCGAGAATCAGCTTCCAGTATGGCCGAGCCTGGCGTAGTAATCTTTGGTAAAGATTGAGGTCCCTGTTACTCATCTGACTCAAGAAATCTTTTCGCCTTCACCTTGATCTATCGCATTGAGTAAAGATGCCATGGCTGTGGAGCAACTCCAGATCATGCGGGTAATCAAGATTAGGGCCACCATTCCAAGTATGCTGGCTGCTATCCAGGCCTGGTCAATAGCGGCTAATATGGCGAGGGTGGCAAATAAGGTAATTAGAAGGAGACTGGTAGGATCGATCCTGGGCCAAGAGCGAAAACGGATTAATTGGGTGCCTGAGCCGTGATCCTCAACTGCCATAAATGTACGCACTGAACTCAATAATCCACCGCGCACCTCAAGGTCCCATCGATCATAGTCGCCCCCGCGTAAGACAAAAGCATTTTCAGATTGAAGGGATTTTTCGACTGTTTCTAGTCTTTTATCGGGGTCGTCCCAGTTTTCACTCCAATAGCTGGAGGTGCGCACAAATGGGATTGCTAAATCCAACATTCGATTTCGGCGGCGGGTGAATGAGGAAGTTTGCATCCTTCCCCACAGGCGTGCGATCGGCTGAATGATATGCAGGAACGATGTCAGGGCACGGATTTTTAACTTTTCTAGCGGTGAATGATTGCGAATTGAATAAGTAGCATCTTTACTGCTCTGAATCGCCTGGATGATCGGCAGAGCAAGCGCGAGAAGCAGGAATGGTGCTGCGATCAGCATGGGTCTCCACATCAAGCCGAGGAGAGAGAGGCCAAATAGGATCGCGATCAACAAGTACCATTCAGGCATCAGTGAGAGAGATAATAGGGTGCCAGGGCTGGGATTGTAAAGGGATTGAAAAGGCGCGCTGCCCCAACTACCGTGGAATACTTGTGGACGGCGGAGTGGGAGGGCGCGAGTGAGCCCTGGACCGTAGATCTGCCCCCTCCAGAGCCAATGCCCAAATGAGTTATGTTTGTGGGGCCATTTTTTCTGCAATTGTGCTTCGGCTTTTCCATAACCGACTTGCTGTTTCCAGTAGCTGCGAACTGAATTTCGCCTGTGATGCCAGACAGTTGCGGCAGGATTTATTCCAAGAACTCCGCCGTTTTGTTGTACTCGCCAGCAAATGTCAACGTCATCGCCCGCAACACGAAATTGTGGATCAAAACCGCCAACCTTCTGCAATTCATCCTTTCGGAAGGCCATGTTGCAACCGGGAATATGTTCTGCTTCCCGGTCAGATAACAGGACATGCACAGGATTGCCAGGCGCATTGTTTATGCATTCGCTGATAAATCCGTCACCTGGTGGTGATATATTTGGTCCCCCAATTCCTGAATAATCAGAGTTCTCGAATGAAGCCACCAGGTAAGTTAGCCAGTTTTCATCTGGGAAGGCGTCATCGTCAAGGTAGGCGATAATTTCTCCCTGGGCGGCATTCAGACCTGTGTTTCGCGCGTTGCCGAGACCTTTATTTTCGGTGCTGATGACTTGAAAATCATACTCGTTTATTATGTTCAACGTTGTATCAGTCGATCCGTCGTTAACAAATATTACCTCGTGATTTGGATAATCTAGTTGCGCCAATCCTTCACAGCAATCGCGAATTCTTGCTGCGCCGTTATAAGTACAAACAATCACTGAAACAGAGGGTTGGTTTCCATTCAAATCAATGGGAACATTCTCATAAGCTTTTCGAACGGCGGAAAGGGCGGGTTTCGGTTTCCTTTCCTCGGTGGTTAGTCCA
The DNA here is from genome assembly GCA_937968125.1 of uncultured Anaerolineales bacterium. GTDB lineage: Bacteria > Chloroflexota > Anaerolineae > Anaerolineales > UBA4823 > PFL25. The sequence goes on from CALBUI010000282.1 coordinate 3,387, forward strand.
AATGCCCAATCATCGACCTCAGCACCACCGCGATACCATTCATCAGTCCAGGAAAAGATAACCAAACCCGCACAGCCCGCGTTGAACGTTGAACGGATTTGCCATTCCAAAACATCTGCCTGGGTGTCTTCACCGTTGCGCAGGCTGTCCAATCCTATCTCGCTCATCACGAGCGGGCGTTCCCCCGCGATATTTTGCAGCTTGGCCAGGTAAGCCTCAAATGGTTCTTGGGATTCAAGGTATACATTAAAACACAGGAAATCAAGGAAAGGCAGCTGAAGATATTCTGTGGTAGGGTAATTGACGTATGTTACCAGGCTGGCAGGATCTTCAGATTTTACTGTCAGGTATAGATCCTCTAAATAACGTTCAACTCTACGATGACCAAGCCAGCGGACAATTGAGGCCGGAATTTCATTGCCAAGTCCATAACAAAGCAAGGCAGGATGCCCTGAGCAGGCACTGACTTTGTCGCGGATAATTTCATTGATATTTGGAGCATCTTTCTTGTCGATCAAATACCCCACATATTGCTCAGCCGAGAGTCCAACCATGACCCGCAAACCATGATCTTGGGCGATATCGAGCAGTGATCTAGGGGGTGTGGTGTGAGGTATGCGAACAGTATTAAACCCATTGGCAGCCATTAATGCAAAATCTCTATCAATGACCTCATCTTTGGTGTATTCATTGCCATCTTCGTCGGGTTCAAAGGCGCCATAGCTCACCCCCCGCATATAGAATTTTTCATCGCCAATGAAGATAAATTTTCCCTGGATGCGCGGGCGAATTTGACTAATTTCAATTAACGGAAGATCAAGTATTGCCATGTTTCGACCACCTAATTCCCATTCCCAACGCCTAATGAGGTGATTGGTTTTGGTGCTTCGACGAGACCCCGCCTAAATTGGAGGGCAACCTTGAATATAGCTGTCTCTTATGCAACCCCTGCCGAAGAGCAACTTATTTAAAATGAACAGTAGGACTTAAGTACTATCAAAATTATAGTGGATCAATAAGATAAAGTCAATTGAATAGGACAAGAGAAGTCCAATAAATTCTTTGGTAGAGTAGACAAAGAGCTCGTTTTCATGGATGAAAATGTCCCAATATGCTGGATTTGGTTTCTAATTCCCTCAAGATATATTGATTGGCCAGATTGATACAGGGCTTGGGAAGACGCAGCCCTCAGCTGTCATTTTATTCCACCTTCACCACTGACCGGCGTATTCAATTTGATAAGGCTTTACTTGAAGTTCTGTAAAGCCGCGGTGAAGTTCGATTAGTTGGCGAAGATGAAGCTGATCGTGCGCTGCCCAAGAACAAAACATGTCTCCCGCGCTGATGGGACCAAACTTCGCCTGGTAAACTTCATCCCAATCGAATTGCCCAAGAGAATCCAGCCACTCCAACGAAACTCTTCTCTCCTCCAGGAAGTTTTCGAGCGAGCTCTCCAATCCTCGCTCGTTATACTTCTGCTCGATAACCCACCCTTCGGGATCAATTGGCGGCCATTCCTGTTCTGGATGATGGAGGATGATATCGAGCCGAATCCGAAAATCTCTGCGCTCTTCATCATACAGGTGATTGACCACTTCGAGGATAGACCACGAGTTTAGATCCGGCTTCCAGCGCGCTTGCTCGATCGAAATCCCCGATGCCATCGATTTGATTCGTTCTGCGTTATTGGTTAACAAACTGATGATTTTTGAATCGTCCATATCGTTCCTCTACTTCTATTTGTCTTTAACTCGTTTATGAGTTTGGTTAGGCTGAACTATGGGTTCAACTCCTGCCGAATTTAAACACCTTCTGTTCCTGCCACCTTCCGGATCTGTTGTCCGTCAGCCAGACTTGTTTAGCCTGGATTGTAATGGGGAGGTGCTCGGGCGCCAGATCCAGCAGCTGGCGCTCTATTGATGCCATCAGCTCTTCGTCCTCCGCATGGGCGACAGTCAGGTGGGGTACGAGGCTGTCAAAAGCCCCACTATAGGGTGGCGACTCTGGAAAGTTGGCGGCTACATTCTCAATCAGCTCTATGAAGGGTGCCTCCGGTCCAGGAGCCAGGTAGATGACGCCAGGAAACCGGCCTAACCCGTTGAAAGAGAATGTGAAAGGGTCGATTTTGGTAAAAAGATCAGCAAGTTCCTCGTATAGATTTTTGTTTGGCTCGATGCCAGGAAGAAACGGGTAATTAATCGTTATGTGTGCTGGCATCCCCTTTTCTACGGATGGGTCATATTTTTCCCGGAATGGGGCGACGAGTGGCTCAACCCCTGGGACATGGATATCAAGGGCGGCTTCTACTATATATTGACTGGAATCAGACACGTTTCAAACTCCTCAATTGAATTAATTGCATAAATCCCGTTCTCCAGGTTTGCGTGAACAGTTTTATTATCCAACATTAGCGCGGGTGATCGAGTATACATGGTCAGGATAAGAATATCCATCCAACAAAACCTTGCGCTCGTATTCCATTCCCGCCTTCTTAACGACTCTGATCGAAGCCAAATTATTTGGATCGACGATCGCGATTAAACGAGAAAGCCTTAATGAATTGAAGGCGAGGTCTACCACTGCCTGGACCGCTTCGGTTGCTTACCCTTTTCCCCAGGAGGCCCGAGCCAATCGATATCCAACCTCAATTTCAGGATGACCATTCACATTGGGGTAGTAGAACAGGCCGCAATATCCAATCAGACACTGGTTGATTTTTTTAATCACTGCCCAAGGGCCGTAACCTCGTTTTTCGTAATAGTCTTCTATACTGCTGCGCAGCCAATCAAGGATCCATTCTTTTGACTGCACTCCGTCACCAAAATACATGACTTCATGATCGCCAAATACGGAGTATAAAGCCTTTGCATCTGAGAATTCAAATTGCCGAAGAACCAGTCGTTTGGTTTCTGAGATGTTCATTTTGATTGTGTGATTCACGGATCGAAAAGCGAATCATTGATTACAGTGGGATAGCGGACATCCAGCCTGGTTCTCGACCATAGCTGAATGGTCAATTACTAGTATACCGCTGACATCAAACCATCATCCTTAGAGTCATTTTGACTTGCTAGTTGGCGTTTTCTTCCGTTCGCTCCAACCTGAGTAGGCAGGGTTTCAAATAATATAACATAACTAATATTAAGTACTTGATAATACTATGTAATATATAGTATAATGTGCAACATGATGACAGATACAGCCAAGCACGAAAAACTAACTCAGGAACTGCGCCGCGGTATTTTGGTCCTGGCAGCTCTCAGCCAGCTGAAAAGTGCAAAATATGGTTATGCCTTAATAGAAGAGCTCTCTGACAAAGGATTAGAGATCGATCAGGGAACACTCTACCCGCTGCTGAGACGTTTGGAGGATCAAGGACTGCTGGAAAGCGAGTGGAATGTGGAGGGGTCGCGCCCCCGCCGCTACTACAAAATCAGCCAGGCTGGTGAAGAGCTGCTGCAGGTGCTGACTGATGACTGGCTCACATTAGTCGAGGTTATGAAAAAACTATTGCTAATAGATAAGGAGTGAAGAATGGAACTTATTGATCGCTACGTACACGAAGTAGGGCGTCATTTGCCCCGCAAGAATCGAGCTGATATTCAGGTCGAACTGCAATCAACCTTAGCAGATACGTTGGAAGACCGGGTCGAGGGTGAACCCACCCAGGAAGATGTTGAGCAGCTGCTCAAAGAATTTGGCTCCCCGCAGCAAGTTGCTGCCTCCTACTGGCCGCAAGGACAATACCTGATCGGTCCCAGCCTGTTCCCCCTGTTCCGCATGGTGCTTGGCATTGTCTTGTTAGTGTTTGTCATTGTGCAGCTGGTCTTATTTGGTATTGCGCTGGTCTTCAACCAGGAAGTATTAACTTTCCTGGATGTGCTGGAAACCTTCAGCGGAATGATCGGGAGTGTCTTCACCACCTTTGGCATCATCGTGATCGTGTTTGCCATCCTGCAATATTTTGAGGTGAAACCAGATAGCGAAGATGAAGAATGGGATCCCAGCCAGCTGCCTCAAATCGATGATGAAGAAACGGTCAGCCGGGGAGGGAGGGTGGCAGAGATCACCTTCAGCCTGGTAATAATCGCCATACTGCTGTTTCTCCCGGACAAGATCGGTGTTGTGCTTGTACTCAACCCCTTTACAGAGATTATTCTCAATCCGGTGATCCGCACCTATATCCCGTTGCTCATCGTTTCCATTTTGCTGGGAGTTTTTGTAGATGTGCTCTTGCTCTGGCGCGGACGGTGGGAGACTGGAACCCGCCTGGCGAAGATCGGCACCAATTTATTCAGCATCTATGTCCTAATTGTCCTGCTTTCCGGACACAACGCCTGGTTAGCTGAACAAGGCGCGGGAGGTTTCTTCTCTTTCCTTGAGATGTTGGATGAGATCACCATCTCGAATCAGGAATCCGTACTGATCATCGGAATGCACGCATTCCGTCTGGCGTTCTCGATCGCCCTGATTGTGATCTCAATCGAAACAATTGCATTGGTTTACAAGCTGATCAAGAGTTTTTTCGTGCGACCAACAACAATAAACTTGCCCGGTTAACATGCCTGATGTGAAACAATTAATTCGAAATTACCCAAAAAGCCTGGCACTCGCCAGGCTTTTTGTCTTGTAAGATGGAGTATTCAGTATTTTACTGCTGCAGCTCATGACAGGCGGCTCCAAATACACCAGCAGCCGGATGGGTGATCACGTACACTGGCACCCTGGTGAGCATATCAGCGAAGCGGCCTTTATCCAGGAAGCCTTCAGTGAAAGCTTTTCCTTTGAGCAGAGGCAATATCCTGCGTGGGATGCCTCCTCCCAGGTAAATCCCTCCAGTCGCCAGCACTTTCAAAGCCAGGTTGCCGGCTTCGCTGCCCAAGATGGAGACGAACAGGTCCATGGTTTGGGTACAGATTTCGGCCTTTTCTTCCAGTGCGGCCTGGGCGATGATTGGAGTAGGATCTTCGACCTCAGCCAATGATTCAGCCAACCAAACTGGTTCCTCGAAGCCCTTCCCGTCTCGCAAGAATTTATACAAATTGCCAATCCCAATCCCAGAGCAAACCCTTTCGTAGCTGACATGACCGAAGATCGTATCTAAATAGTTGAGCAGTTCCAGTTGCAATGGTGATTGAGGTCCAAAGCTGGTGTGCCCTCCTTCGGAAGGATGTGGTTGGTAGCGCATGCCGTCCCATACCAGGAACCCTTCACCCAGTCCGGTGCCTGGTGCGATGACCCCTTTTGCACCCTGTGGGGCTGGTTCACCAGGGATCAGGGTTACCAGGTCTTCAGGCTTTAAGTGAGGGATCGCCGATGAGATAGCATGCAGATCGTTGAGCAGTTTAACCGGGATACCACCCAGAGCATCGCTCAGGGCACCCTCCTCTACTGTCCAGCTCAGGTTTGTAACTTTAGCTTGGCCGCCGAAAATCGGACCGGCAATACCGAAACTTGCACCAGTTAATTCAGTTGGCTTTTCCGCCAGGTAGGTGAGCACAATGTCTTCCAGGGAGTTGTAATCCTGGCTGGGGAAGGTTTCGATCTCAAATGGCTCGCAATCGCCTGCTTCTATTGAGAACAAAGCCAACCTGGTTTTGGTGCCGCCGATATCTCCGGCAAGGTATAACTTTTCCATGGGGAGTGTTCCTGCTGGTAATCATCACCAGCGGTTCGTGAAATTTTTCATATTCTATCACTTACTGAATTTGGATTCCATATTAACCAGCGTAACCCGGAAAACCTGAAAACAACTTTATCTCGGGGGATCAAAATTGATGTCATCCGGCAATTTGAGGATTTCATTGATCCTTGGGCGGTCAGCAGGATCGATGCTGCGATAAGCCATACGAATGATTCCAGATTGGTCGATGATGAAATCACCCCCCAGCTGCCCGCTGTCACCCTGGATTCCCCGCCACTTCCTGCCGCGGATCATCAGCCTGGCGTACTCGAACCAGATCTTCGGCCTCCAGGAGCGAAGCAGCGAACGCTGCAGCCCGTATGCCCGGTAAGCTCTCCTTTCAGGGTCAAGTAGAAATTGAAAATCGGTTTGGGTCTCTTCGATCCAGGCTTGAGCCATTTTAGTGGTTCCAAACGATATTAGTACCACCCTTGTCTGACGCGTCTCGAATTCTGTCTTTGATTGGCGCAACTGCGCCACATGTTCTCGGCAGGGGAGTCAGCCAAGGTGGCGCAAAAAGACCAGCAGAGTCTGATTGTTCTGGCTCCATATCTCGGAGAGCGGGACCTCTTGGCCGGTTAGATCGACCAGCTGCAGGTCCGGAGCCGGATCACCCGGATTAGAGGGCATCGATCGTTAACACAGAATCTTCTCCACCGTAATCATTCGGCAGGTAAGCTTCAGCAGACCAATCGTTCTCCCAGCGCTCATCATCCAGGAAAAAACGGTAGCGATATTGCTGACCTGGTTTTAATGAAATGGTCAGGTGGAAGCTGCCATCTTTGCGGCGCTTCATGCGATGAGAAGTGCGATCCCAGTCGTTGAAATCTCCGCACAGATATGCTCTTTGAACTCCTACCTCAGATGGAAGTTCAAATGTCACCCGGCAGGAACGCCCAGTTTTTGTGTACTCCTTTTTCGGCACGATAACCTCTCCTTTATATTCAAAATCAGGATAACAGATCCTTTACACGCAAATAAGTCAGCACTGCAGATACGTAGGCCGCATGGCTCCAGGTAAGCGGGCTGACTGACAATGGTTCACCCGTGTGTGGATGGAGTTGTTCCGCCATAATTCCACTGGGCAGTGAGTTGCTGGCAGACCATTCGAGAAGCTCGAGCGAGGGGGCCAGGTCTTTCTTGGTTTGCGCCGTTTCTGCTAACCATTCCGCCACCCACAGGGTTGAGATAAACCAGGGATTTCCTGGAATCTTGTCGACATCTTGGCTGACTTGATGGTAGCCGTCATTTTCGTAGCGCGCAATTCCTCCTATGGGAGTGTTCACCCACAACCTTGATCGGATTTGCTCCATGGTCGAGACGATTTTTGGGTGGTCAGGGGAGAACATACCAAACTGCCACAATCCGCTGATTGAAGCATCGATAGTTATGTCCGCTTCCCACGAGTCATCGGGATTATGGATGATCATTTTTGCGAACCGTTCCTGATCGGCCAGCCACAAATCATTCTCAACCCCCTGTTTCATCTGGTTTGCGACCTGGCGGTATTGCTCAGCTCGAGATTGCTCACCAAAATTTTCAGCGAAACTTGCTCCAGCCATCAAGCCTCCCCAAACTGCAGCCGCGGTCCAGGATAATACCCCGCGCCGTTCTTCCCAAAGGCCGTAGCTGTGCAGCGGTAATCCGGAACCGGGATCACGGAATTCTACCAGAAAATCTGCAATGGGGCAGATCAAACCCCGGTATAAAGGTTTGATGAAGTAGACATCCCCGCGCTGGTTGAAATGACGCCACAATGCCCACAGCACGAGCGCTGATTCATCCTCCTGGATGGGTAATTCCTTCTGCCCACCGCGATACCAGGGGTGCCAGCTGGAGGCCAGGGTACCATCAGATTTGTACTTGTGCATTAGATAACCTTCTTTCGAGATCACCCTGGCGCAAAATTTGAAGAATTCGCGCGGCAGATCCAGGTAACCAGCCTGGTTTAATGCGTCTGCAACCAGGGCACCGTCCCTGGGCCACAAGTAGCTGTACGAATCGTTGATATACGCTGAGATGTCCGTATCGTTGGCCGCGATGATCGCCCCCTCATTATCGATCTGCGTGCGCATGACAATTAAACTGGTCTTATATTGGTCGCTGACGTTCTCTGGCAAACCGTCCAAATCTGGCAACTGCCTTGATAACCAGAGATTCCAAAAAGCCTTGGCCCGGACCAGGTAGGATTGCGGCCCACGCTGCCGGATAAGCCGGTTGATGACCGCCAGCCGGTCGAAATCGCTGGCCGCAGCCAACCAAAAGTATAGGGTGCGGGTCTGATTGGCTTGCATGTTCAGATTAAAGGAGACCGTTGAATCCACCGGTCCATTGGCTATCGCGTTGCCAGACAACTGGCCATCTTCCGCATCGCGCCAGGTGCCCTGCAGGTTGTTAACTTCCTTGAGACCACAAGACCAGCCGTGAACTCCAACCTGGTAGCCTGAGGCATCATCAGCAGCTGGAGACCATTCAGGTTCCGCATCCTCATCGGTTAACAGTACGGCTCCATTAACTAAAAACCAATAGGAGCCATTATAGTGGATGACTGCCCTGCGCTCCGGTTCATAATAAGCGGTATCTCCCAATTCACTCCCCGCGATATGAAAATCCTGGTGAAAGAATACCCGCACCTCTTTATTCTCGTCATCGAGGTTAGTGATATCAAATCTCCGGACCAGTAAATCCTCATGGAAATCAACCACATCAGAGGCTTTGATCGTCAGGCCAAAGCCTGCATGTTTAAGGGTTATATCGGAAACCATTGATTCAGGTCCATATTTCAATCTTTTATCCCACCTGGGATCATCTATCCAGTTGAGCTCACCCCCGGTCCATATACCCATCCGAAAAACATGACCAAGGGCATGGTTTTCCTGGCCTACATGCGGCCAATATAAATCACGAATCTGGTAATTCCGATCGAACGCAACCAATAAGTTACCATTGCCAAGGGGTATATCACGCGGCATCAGTATTTCTCCTAAGAGATTAAATTATCCAAACTAGGTCTGAACGAATTATAGTCCAACAAAAATCGGTAATTTCACGTTAGAAAAAAATAGCCCCGGAGGGAGGAGGCCCCGGGACTAATTACTTCACCCACAACTCCAAATCCAATAGTTAGGGAGTGAATTCAAAATTGGTTAGTAAAGGAGAATGGTTTATCTGCGATCATTCCTGCTACGTCGGAAATATGGTGGCTCATCGTTGCGAACAGGAACCTTGATTCCTGATCGGTTTGACCTGTGTATCTGCCATGCGTTCATAATCGTACTGATCACACCACCCATCATCGCAATATACTGCACCATAACCATCGCTTTGAACTCCTTTGAGCATTACTAACTACTTTCATTGTTATAGATGTTATTACGAGAGGGATTCTTACTCATCGTACCGGTTTGAATGGAATGAATTATTGCTCGGTAAGATTTGGGTTAGGAAGTGCATCTAAGTAAATGAAGAATGCTAATCAAGGAGGCACAAATGGACAATTTAATTCATGTAACAGATTCAGAGTTTGAAGAAAAAGTATTGGGTTCCAATTTGCCGGTCGTGGTGGATTTCTGGGCTCCGTGGTGCGGCCCCTGCCGCATGATTGCCCCAGTGTTGGAAGAAGTCGCCAAGGATTATGAAGGCAAAATCGTGATTGCCAAGGTAAACACCGATGAGAATCCCCAGTGGGCGATGAACTTTGGTGTCCAGGGTATACCAACGCTGCTTTTCATCGCAGGTGGTGAGGTGAAGGATCACCAGGTGGGTGCTGGACCTGCACCGGCGTTAAAATCCAGGGTGGCAGATTTCCTGGATGGGATACCTGAGAACGGTAATGGACAGGTTCAATGAGCAATTTCCAATTGGTGACCTCTGAGGTGGAGGAAACTCCCTCCACTGAAAGGTCATTGAGAATCAGGCGATCTCCTCAAAGAGATCGCCTGATTAATTCCCGTGA
>CALBUI010000283.1 GCA_937968125.1 uncultured Anaerolineales bacterium
GCAATCCGGGCTTCATTTGCTTCGGCGTTCGATGCACGGGTCTTCGTATACAAGCAGCAGCACGGTTTCGTCGTCGATCAGCCGCGCATTGCTGTCGTCGTGCAGCAGCAGATCGCCGCCGACAGCGCCGGAGTGGGCTTCTCATTAAACCCGATCAACAATGACTATGACGAAGCTGTGATTGATGCCAACTGGGGCCTGGGCGAATCCGTCGTGTCGGGTATGGTGTCTCCGGACCATTTTGTGGTCGATAAAGTTGCTAAAGAGGTTGTGGAAAAGGAACTGGGCAGCAAGGGAAAAGTCGTTTACCTTTCCGCTCAAGGTGGCATAGAAGAACGACCAGGTAGTAATTCAGGTGAATTCTGCTTGACTGACCAACAGATCTTGGCAATTACTAACCTGCTTATTCAAACAGAAGACCTGTACCAGCAGCCCACCGACATCGAATGGGCTTATGCCGACGGTATCCTGTACATGCTGCAAGCCCGTCCCATCACAGCCTATGTCCCCCTGCCGCCGGAGATGATGACTCAACCTGGTGAACGTCGTATTCTGTACATGGATGCCGGCTTGACGGAAGGAGTCACTATCAACCGGCCAATATCTCCGTTGACACTGGATTGGATGTTCGGCTCATTGGGGATGTGGGTGGCACTATTTGTCGGACCTGTCGATTTGAAAGCAGGTGGAGAACCGTCCAAAAGTCTTGTTTTTGGTACCGGGGGGCGCTTCTATATGAACCTATCTCAGGCTCTGACGATTACGAGTCCGAAGATGATCGCCCGAGAGTTTGAGGCTATTGATGTGCTGCTCAGCGAGCTGTTTGCCAATATTGATGAGGAGCGATATAAAGCGAAAACAAAGATAAAACCCTTGCGCTGGGGTTTTATCCTTGCTCATATCCCCCGGGCATTATGGGCAGTACGTCATTTCGTCAGTAAGACCATCTCCGCATTTATTCGTCCTGAAGAGTTTCATCGGTACTTTAAACGAGTTATTGAGAACGCAGTCCATGAACTGCAAACGACAAATTATGATAAATTGTCGCTGAGGGAATTGATCACCAAATTGGATGCTGAGCTGACGCCCGTCATTAGTAAAGCAGCCTTGCCTCCAATTGTTCCATTTTTCTACTATATATGGCGTCTGGACAATCTTTTTAGTGACGGAACTGCAGAAGACAATCAGCTGCTCGAATCTCTGAAGTTTGGTTTTGCCGGCAATGAAGCGGTGGACATCGGTATTCAGCTTTACCGCATGTCGAAGATGCTTTCCCCAGCCGATTTTGCTGATCTCGACCAGCTGTCTCAGCAGGTGGAGGATCGTGTCCTCCCCCCGGATTTTCTGGCAGCCTGGGATAATTTTGTGGCTGATTACGGCATGCGCGGTCCGGGAGAATTGGAGTTGGCCAATTCCCGCTACGGAGATGACCCAAAACTTGCCTTGGAACAGATGTCTTACATGGTCGACAGCGACATCGATCCAGAACAAATGCAAAAGGAACATGTTGCTGATCGCCAGGCGGCCTACGAACAGCTGCTGGACAAATTCAAAGGCCGAAAACTCCAGCAGCTCAAACGCGTTTATAAGATCCTGGATCTGCTGGGACCCACCCGCGATACACCCAAGTACCTGTGGGTCCTGGATAATGGCATTGTTCGCCGCAGGGTACTCCAGGAAGGTCGCATATTCGTCGAAAAGGGCAGACTTGACTCACCTGAAGATATCTTCTGGTTGACACTTGATGAGATCGATGCAGCCAATGTTGACCCAGATTTCGATTTGCGCCAGGCGCGCGATGATAAGAAACCCCTTTACCACAAACTTGACCAGGTGCTGGCCTTCCCCCACATGATCGACTCGCGAGGGCGCATCGGTGTGGTCGAGATGCCGAAAGGCGAACCCAACACCCTTACCGGACTGGGAATTTCCCGTGGTGTGGCAACCGGTCGGGTAAAGGTGCTTCATACCCCCCGCCAGAAGCCCATCGAGAAGGGGGATGTGCTGGTGGCTTATACAACAGATCCAGGCTGGACACCGTTATTTATCAACGCTGAAGCGGTAATCCTCGAAGTGGGCGGCATGCTGCAGCATGGTGGAGTTGTCGCCCGCGAATATGGCAAGCCTTGCGTAGCGGGTATTCAAGGGATTACGACCACGCTGCAAGATGGGCAGCACGTCGAGGTAGATGGCACCTCGGGCATAGTGCGAATATTGGAAAAATAAATTATTCCCTCAAAGAATAACCGACAAATCCAGAACGTCTCTGCTGTGCGGGACTTTGCATTAATAAAAAGCAAAGATTTACGCGCCTCATGTATAATTTGTGAATGCTCACCGGAGAATATATTCAATCGGTCATTGAGCGTGAAAATCTCGTCGTCCGCAACTTGCAGGTAACCCAGGGCTACTACCGTCTCTCGCGGGGGATGAAGCGCTACACCAGCGGAAAAAACGTTAGCTGGTGTTCTTTTGCCACGCATGCCTCAAAAACTGCAGGGCAGGCGCTCAGGCATGAATTGATGCCTGGCTACCTGAAGTCGGCCATGATCCGCATGGCGGGATATGAGAATACATTTCTTTTCTTAAGGGAAGGAATATTAGAACAGGAAGATCTGCAGACTGGAGAACAAAGCAGCCGGATAGGTGAAGCAATGCGGCAGGTGAGCCAACTGATTTCTGATGGTAACATCACCGTTTTTGAGGAGCTGTCCAGGCCTTTTTCATCCTTCTTGATGACCTTCAAGAAAGATTGGGAATACGATGAGGGCAAACTTAATACTTATCTGGATGAGAATTTCAAACCAGGACCGCTATCGGAGGGCGGCCAGGATTACCTGATCGAGGCTTTTACGGCGTACTACAAAGCCCGCTTCGAGACCCGCGCCGAGGAAAAAGCCGAATATATCCTGCAGGCCAACCTGTTGATCGGGCTCCACGAGCAAACCCGGCTGCAGCCTCAAATCGAGCAAGCGCTGACTGTGCCAGTTGAATTCTTCTCTGAACCCCCCAAGAAATCTGGATTGAAGGCATTCAAACGCCAACCAACCGTGACAGGCAAGATCGTTTCCAGGGCAATCACCCAGATGCTGATGTCCATCACACTGCCCAGCAGGGAGCTCAAGCTGGGCGAAAATGTGATCGCCCCGACCGGGGTGGTCTCCTTCCCTGAAGAATTGCTGCAAATCCACAATCCGCGCTGCCTGGAATTGGTACGGGCTTTCGAAACCAGCCAGGATACTCTTTCCGGCAGCGGTGCTGAAAATTGGGGTGACCTGGATGACCGGATGAGTTTCGTGGTGGATTTTTTCCGCAGCTACCAGCAATACAAACGCCTTTGGGATAGTCCTTTCCTACCAGATCAGGCTGAAGTGATTGAATCAGGCCACTTCCCTGGTGGGCCATTGTAATAACTGGATCACCCCACCGACATAAAACCCCAACAGCCACTATAATTTAATAATCTACTTTACAACAGAGCCTTATTATGCCCTATACAGTTTCTCTGCGATCCCTGAATGCAAAAGATTTACTCGCTGCAGGTGGAAAAGGTGCAAACCTTGGCGAGTTGGTTAACGCGGGCTTCCCGGTCCCCCCAGGATTCGTGTTGACGACAAAAGCATACCAATATTTTGTGCAGAAGAACGGTTTACAACCGCAGATCATCGATCTGGCTCGCCGGGCGTCAATCGAGGAGCTAGGATCGAGTGAGCTATCCTCAGAAGGAATCAAGGACCTCTTCTCGAAAGCCCAAATTCCCGCTGATATCGCAGGTGAATTGATTTCCTCCTACTCAGAATTAGAAAACGAGACTGTGGCTGTGCGCTCCTCCGCCACTGCAGAAGATCTACCGGAGGCCAGTTTTGCCGGGCAGCAGGACACATTCCTTAATGTGCAAGGGAAAGACGCTCTGATTGAAGCTGTTAAACAGTGTTGGGCCAGCTTATGGACAGCCAGGGCGATCAGCTACCGCATGAAACAGGGCATTGATCCAGGAGAAGTCAGCCTGGCAGTTGTGGTCCAAAAACTCATTCCAGCCGAGTCTGCTGGCATTCTTTTTACAGCCAACCCGGTTGATGGCACACGCGAGCAGATCGTGATCAACGCCACCTGGGGGTTGGGCGAATCAATTGTCAGTGGGCAAGTTACACCCGATATCATCATCGTGGATAAATCGAAGAAAAAAATCGGATCCCGGGAGACAAACACCAAGACCACAATGACCGTCCCGACTGCTACTGGAACTGAAAATCAACCAGTTCCTCATTCTCAGCAAGACCAACCGGTAATCGATGATCCAGCAGCTATTGAACTGGCGGGCTATGGCGAAAAAATTGAATCTCATTATGGGCTGCCGATGGATATCGAATGGGCTCGATCCAATGGTGAATTTACCATCCTGCAAGCGCGCCCTATCACCAGTTTACCCCCTGCACCACTGAAAGACGTGCGTTGGGAACCACCCAGACCAGATACGGTTTGGATGCGGCGCCAGGTTGTCGAGCATATGCCTGAACCGCTTTCCCCGTTGTTCGATGAGCTGTATCTTCAAAATGGTTTAGACCGTTCAATGGAATCAATGACCGAATATATGAGCGATTTGAGCGGCACCAAGATCAATATATGGGATTTTATCGATCCGCCCTTCACGGCCTCTGTGAATGGTTATGCTTACAGCATCGCCAGTTTTAATTTCAGCTGGCAGTTGATTCCATTAACACTGCGCGTGTACATAACCGTCCTGCCTAAAATGATTCGCCACATGGTTCCGCGCTGGCATGAGCACTCTGTGCCAGCTTACCAAGAGGTAATCGAGCATTGGAAGAGCCTCGACTTGCCGCATGCCTCTGATGAGGAACTGCTGCGTGGCGTACGCGAGATTGCTGCCGAGGATGCCATTTATTGGTTTGCAGCAGCCGTTCCCTTGGGATTTGCGCGGATATCAGATGGCGCGCTCAACCGCTTCCTAAAAGTCGTGACTGGTGGACGCCTGACCAGCGGTTCCCTTTTACGCGGTTTCCCGTCCAAGGCTGCGGAGGCCCAGGCGCAGATGGAGGCTATTGCCAGAAAAATAAATAATTCCGAGGCACTTCATGCGCTGGTTGTGGAAACCCCGGCAGCGCAGCTGCTTCCTTCACTGGCGGATCACCCCGATGGACAGCACATACTGGATGATTTCCAGGGATACCTTGATACATATGGTCATCAAATTTATAACCTGGACTTCGCTGCTCCTACCCTGGCGGACGATCCATTACCTGTGTTATTGAGCCTGAAAATGGCGGTGACACATCCAGAACGAGATGCACGAACCTATCAAGAAAAGTTAGCCTGGGAAAGAGAAAACCTGGTAGCAAAAACAGAAGAAGACCTCAATCTATTCACCCGACCAATTTTCAAGAAATTGTGGGGCTGGGCAGAGCGCTACTCACCCTACCGGGAAGAGGCGTTATTCTACGTAGGAGCCGGCTGGCCTACTCTACGCCGGTTGGCTCTAGAATTGGGTCAACGGCTCACAGAAGCCGGTTCTTTGGATACCCCGAATGATGTCTTCTACCTGGAAAGCGGGGCGCTGGCAGCTGCCAGCGCCGCCCGGGCAGATGGTTTCAGCCAACCAGAGCTCACCAAGCTGGCTCGCGATCGGCGCGCGCTCCGTGAAGCACGTAAACGACTGGATCCACCGGTTGCGGTTCCCCCGGATGGAAAGATGAAATTTGGACCGATAAGCATGTCCATGTTCGAGCCAAAACCCCGGACTGTCAGCACTGGACCTGTTCTGGATGGCTTCGCGGTTAGTCCGGGTCAAGTCACGGCTCCAGCCAGCGTCATTCGCTCCCCCGAGGATTTCGACCAGATGATTCCTGACAGCATCCTGGTCTGCACAACGACAACACCAGCCTGGACGCCTTTATTTGCCAGTGCCAAGGGATTGGTCACTGATATTGGTGGGGCCCTGGCGCACGGATCGATCGTGGCCCGGGAGTATGGTATCCCAGCGGTAATGGGGACCGGTGCAGCCACCCAGCGCATTAAAAGTGGTCAGCTAATCCAAGTTGATGGTGACAAGGGCACGGTGACTTTGGTGGACGAAGCTGATGAGATGGTAAAGTGATTGAGGTTGAAGCCACCAATTATATCCAGCGAAAAATCGTTCCATAAAAATCTTGCCAACTATATACTGATCCGAGTTGAAAATTCACATGAGTATCCCCCAATTCCAAATACAATTTGACCCTCAACCCAACCCAGCGGCGGTTGTGATCGGCCCTAATGTACGCTTCAGCCTGCTGACGGAACGCCTGATCCGCATGGAGTACAGCCCCAGCGGCGAATTCGAAGATCATCCCAGCCAGGTTTTCTGGTACCGAAATCAACCGACACCAAACTTCGACCATTCCACTAAAGGCAATAAAATCGAGATTGAAACCCAATACCTGCGCTTAGAATACGACCCCAACCCGAAAGGATTTTCCAGCACCAATCTAAAGGTGCTGGTGAAAACCACTGGGTTCCCCTGGCACTATGGCCTTCATCCATATCGCAGTGGCAACCTCGGAGGTACTTTCCGCACCCTTGACGAAGCCTCAGGATTCGTCCGTCCAGATCCGGGTTTGATCTCCTCTCGAGGGGCAGCAGCTTACGATGACTCCCGGTCCCTGGTCTTTAATAACGATAGCTGGCTGGAGCCGCGCGCTCATCCCGACAACCTGGATATCTATTTCTTCGGCTACGGGCATGATTATGCCGCCTGCCTGCGTGATTTCAGCCAGGTAGCTGGGAAAACGCCGCTGATCCCGCGCTACATTCTGGGCAACTGGTGGAGCCGCTATTGGAAGTATTCAGATCAAGAACTGCTTGACTTGATGCGCGCTTTCAAAGATCGCAAAATCCCGCTCTCCGTGTGCATTGTCGATATGGACTGGCACGTCACCAAGACCGGCAACACCTCCTCCGGGTGGACGGGGTATACCTGGAATCGAGAATTATTTCCCAACCCGGAAGATTTCATCGCAGAATTGCATGAAATTGGCTTGAAAACCGCCCTAAACCTGCACCCCGCCGAAGGCATCCATCCCCACGAGGCGCAGTACCCGGAATTTGCTGAATTCATGGGTCTCGATCCTGAGAGTGACGAACCGATCCCCTTTGATATCGCCGATCCCAGGTTTGCCCAAGGATACTTTAAAATTCTGCACCACCCCATGGAGGCGGAGGGTGTCGATTTCTGGTGGGTCGACTGGCAGCAGGGCACCTCCAGCACTTTGCCAGATCTCGATCCACTCTGGTGGCTGAATCACCTGCATTTTCATGACCTGGCTCGGGATGAGGAGAAACGTACATTCGTATTCTCACGTTGGGGCGGCCTGGGCAACCACCGCTACCCGGTCGGCTTTTCTGGGGATACAGTAATTGGCTGGGAGGCACTCAACTATCAACCAGCCTTCACTGCCACCGCCGCCAACGTCGGGTATGGCTGGTGGAGCCACGATATCGGCGGTCACATGGGCGGCATTGAGGATGATGAGCTGTATACCCGCTGGATGCAGTATGGAGTCTTCAGCCCGATCTTGCGCATGCACTCCACCGATAACCCCTTTCATGAACGACGTCCCTGGGCACGCGGACCAGCTGCAGAACGGGCAGCCAGTAATGCACTGCGGCTGCGCCACAGACTGATCCCTTACATCTATAGCATGGCCTGGCGAAATCACGCTCAAGCCCTACCGCTGATCACCCCCCTTTACTATTCCAATCCAGAGGATGAAGATACTTACACTGCGGCGGCCAGCCAGACATACTGGTTTGGTTCCGAATTGCTGGCCGCGCCCTATACGCGACCCGCCAATGCAGAAACTGGTCTAAGCCGACAAGATGTCTGGCTGCCTGAGGGATTTTGGTACGATTTCTTCAATGGAGAAAAGATCCAGGGCCCTGGCTGGCAAACTGTCTACGGTGTTTTGGATGATATTCCGGTATTTGCCAAAGCTGGGTCGATCGTTCCATTAAGTACTCAGGTCGGCTGGGTTGAGAATGAAAATCCATCAGAATTAGAGCTGTTGATCTTCCCCGGTGCGGACAACAAATTTGAGCTGTACGAGGATGATGGTGAGACGACTGCCTATCTGGAGGGGAAACTTGCCTTGACAAGATTCGCTCAAACCTGGAGCGATAATTCACTGACATTTACCATATCACCCACCAGTGGAGATCTGAACCTGGTGCCGAAGGAGAGGTACTACCTGCTCAAATTCAGAGGCATTGCGACACCAGAAGAGATTTCCATAATCCTGCATGAATCTCAATTGGAAGTTGAATTAACCTACCGGACGGACACCGAAACCCTGGAGCTGGCTGAAATCTGCCTGGCTCCGACCGATGAACTAAAGGTAACTCTACATGGAGATTTACTCAATACCCGCAACCGTGATTTAGAAAAACTGGAGAAGTATCTCCTTCAGTTCAAACTGGAATCCTGGGAGAAGAAACAAATATTTCAGGATTGGGCGGGTATAGCGGTGGGAGAATTGTCGCTCAGCCGCTACCGCCACCTTACTGGAGCCCAACGCTCTGTTTTGGAAAGTTTATTGGCAGGATAACACCTCTGAATACCTGGAGCCAGTATCCAGTGAAGAACTTCTTCCAATTTCCGATGATATTTTGATCGATTTGATCAGGGTTGTGGAAATATAAGAAACTCAGCGTTATCTCGGAATGGATCTCTCGATTAATACTACGACTGATAATCAGTACCAAATTCAACCAATCAATAGCAAAGTCAACAGGATATGTGCCTTCCGGCACCCCTATAGAAGTTTACTCAATCTGCCGATGAAACGGGTAGTTCGAGATTATTAGGGATTGTTTCTTTATTGGTCTCCCATATATCAGGCATCCATCATAGACACCAAACCATGGGATTTATTATTCTTACCCTTCAGGCGTATTTGCTCTTGACAAAAATCACAAACCAATTATACTTAATGGATATTAAATATTTATATTTATTACATATCGAACAGGGATGTGACCAATGTCATCTCAAAAAAACTTTATCAAAGCAATGGAAAACTGGGTAAATACTTATTTGTTCCGATCTTTCACTGAATATTTTGATTATCTGAAGACCACTGAAGTTTCCATGCTGCAAGCCTACGCCCTGACGTTTATTCACTACAAAGGGCCCAGTAAAATATCTGATATTTGCGAGCATATGATGGTGTCCGCGGCGGCGGCCAGCCAAATGGTGGATCGGCTCGAAACACAAAATCTAGTGGAAAGGGTTGCTGACCCTGGAGACAGGCGGGTTCGAAATGTTGTACTTTCTGTTCAGGGAGAAAATTTCGTCAAACAAAGTATTGCTGCCCGGCAAAACTGGGTGAAAGAAATTCCACCCGAACTAAGTTCAGAGCAGTTGGACCAAATTGCATCTGTTCTCCAACAACTGTCTGCAGTATATCGAGAATAAACCTGATGGAAAAGCCACTTACATTATATGAACTGACTCATTATTTGGAGGCAGTTGGAACCCAACATTATTCAAGCCATCTTCAGTAAAACCCCGTTGCAAGAGAACGATCACAAACTAAATCTTTAGGAGAAGGAATTAATAATGAAACTAGTTATATTTGGCGCGACTGGAAAAATTGGGAAAGAAATCATAAAGCAATCTTTAGCAAAAGGATATGAAGTAACAGCCTTTGGACGCGATCCTTCTAAGTTGGCGCTTGACAATGATGATTTGAAAATTATGACCGGCGATATTTATGATTTCACTACGGTGACGCTGGCAATTCAAGGACAAGACACCGTGATCTGTTCATTAGGCACAAATGATTTAGGCAAAACCACAGTTCGCTCCGAAGGAACCGCTAACATCATAAAAGCCATGAATGAAAATCATGTAAATCGGTTGATTGTTGTTTCCGCAATGGGAGTAGCAGAAAGCTGGTCTACACTTTCATTTGTCAACAAGCTCTTCTTTGCGACCTTATTGAGTAGCGCTCGCCAGGATCACGAAAAACAGGAGGTTGTTGTGAAAGAGAGTGATCTTGACTGGACAATTATTCGTCCTAGTGGACTGACAGATACTCCACAAACAGAAAACTATGCTATCGGCGAAAATATTCCAGCAAAAACTTCGAAAATTTCTCGGGCTGATGTCGCTCATGCCATCATAAAAGAACTACATGACAATACCTATTTGCACAAAGCTGTAACGATAACAAATTAATCAGAGGTCAAGCTTCGAATCTTATGCCGCCTCATACCCTATGATCAAGAGATTGCAAAAAAGGTTATGGGAAATCAATGAAGACCTGACCTCGATTACTCAGACCAGTTCAGGTGCTAATCATCGAACTATATCAATTCAATCAGGAGCGTAAAATGGATCCATCCGCAAGCATCATCATGGGGGCAGCATTAGTGTTTTATTCGATCGGGGTCTGGGGAGAACGAATACAAGGGCGACTTAAGTGGTGGCATTTTGTTTTCTTTGTCCT
>CALBUI010000284.1 GCA_937968125.1 uncultured Anaerolineales bacterium
ACGGTCCGGAAGGCGCCCAGCAAAGCATATTTGTTATTCGAGGCCCACCCCGCCATGATGATCGCCAGGGTTCCGATCGAACCAATTGCGACGACATACAGGACTGCTACATTTATGTCTGCCCCAATAATAGTTGGGGCAAAGGGAACTACCGCCCACAATAGAAGTACTGTTGCTAAGGCGAAAATTGGGGCGATGTTAAATATGAATCTATCCGCACCATCGGGGAGAATGTCTTCCTTGATTAATAATTTGATCACATCTGCGATCGGTTGGATGATGCCGAAAGGTCCGACTCGATTGGGACCCAACCGGTCCTGGAAACGAGCCACCATCTTGCGTTCAATCCAGACCAGCATGATATCGACGATCAATACAAAAGTCGCTAAAATAACTACCCCCAATACAGCTAAGATGACCGTGATCAAGCCCTCAGATAATCCCCAACTGGACAGTATTGCCCGCAACCATTCTGAAATGGAATTAACTGGATCACTCATTCCAACTCTCCTGATCGATAAAAAACCAACCCAATTAAACCGCACAAAAAGGCTGAGGAAATTATTCCATCAGCCTTTTTCAATTTGAACCTTGAACCCCCTAAACCCATTCGAGAACACCTTTACGCCATGTGTATAACAAGCCGGCAACAAGTATCAAAATGAAGAGCACGCCTTCCAGCACGGCGAACATTGGAAGTTGATCGAAGGCTACTGCCCAAGGAAATAAGAAGACCACTTCGATGTCAAAAATAAGGAAGACTAGTGCGAATATGTAGTACTGGGCTTTGAATTGAACCCAGGTCTCTCCATATGTCTCAACACCACATTCGTACGTCTCAGTTTTGAGAGGGTTTGGTTTCCGGGGGGCAATTAATCTTGGGATTAATAATGCTGCTGCTGGGAAGATTGGGGCTAAAAGTAGGAAGATTCCGATAAAGATCCAATCGTCAAGCATAGGCGCTCCTTAATCGTCAGGAGAAAGCCAAAAAACGGCTTCTCCCAGGAGTTTTTCAATTCAAGTTAGATTTTTTTGCTGCAAAAAGCAGCAATACTGGCAATGGGGCACATTTTACCATAAATACACCAGATCGTGATACTTTTCATAAGCCAATCAATGAGTCGCCTCCCCAAGATAAAAAAACCGGATTATAATATAGATATCTATACGTCTAGACCTGATTACGATGGATGATATAACCAATACAGATGGCATCCCGCTTTATGTTAGAATCCGCGAATCACTGCGGGAAAAAATCACCTCGGGGGAATTAGAAAGAGGTCAGAAACTACCCTCCGAAGATGATCTGGCAGCCCAATACGGTGTCAGCAGGATGACTGTCCGCCAGGGAACCTCAGACCTGATCGATGATGGACTCTTATACCGTCGCCATGGTGTGGGCACCTTCGTAACCCTACCTCACATTGAAAGAGACCACAGCCAGCTGACGGATTTCTTTGAAAATTCTACTCTGCATGGGATAAATGCAAGGGCAACAATTCTTGAAATAAAGGTCTTACCCGCTACCCCAAAAATCGCCCAAAGATTACTACTCAAAACGAATGATTCATTGATCAACATCAAGACCCTTCGCCAAGCCGACGAAATACTTGTCACCTTGCATGATTCTTATATCCCCCACAAACTGTTTTCAGAATTCATCCAGGGGGAAATACTCACCTTCGAAGTTCAGCATCTTTGGTCGAAATTTGCTGAGAAAGGTTACCCGGTAAAATGGGCAACCCAAAAATTGGAAGCGCGCCTGGCTGACCCGAATCTTGCCGAGTTGATGCAGGTCAATCCTGGTTCTCCAATTCTATTCAAAGAACGAACGGTATATGCCGAGGATGGCACACCTGTGGAGTTCACCTATTGCTATAACCGTGGAGATATGTATTCGCTTACCGTCACACTGAACCGCTGAATTTTATTGTGACTCAGCGATTGATAAGAACTGATAGGGATAAATCACATTGGAAATCATATGGAGGCAAACTTGATGAATGAGAGTGTACTTGAACGCTTGATCCAGGTTAATCCTGATATGGAGATTTGGTGGGACTCGTCACCATTAGTGTTCGACTCCTGGGTCAAAAGCATGGTGGTTGCTGCACCAAAGGATAAGAAAGATTTACTAGAGGAGCAGCTGAACAGGATTTTTGTAATTGATGATCCTTCCCAAAGCCTGGTGCGCGGCTGTACAACCAATCCGCCCCTTTCCTTAACAGCCGTTAAGAATGACCCAGAAACCTGGAATGAGTGGATCGATGATCTGATCGCATCAAATTCTGGGCTCATTCGCGAGGAATATTTCTGGCTCACATATAAAGAAGTCATCCGGCGCGGCGCAGAGATGATGATGCCGATTTGGGAGGCTTCGGGCGGCAGGTTTGGTTACATCTCTGGACAGCTTGATCCACGTTTGCTGACCAATACCGAGAAAATGGTTGAGACCGCCAAGGAAATTCGCGCCATCGCACCAAACCTGATGGTAAAAGTACCAGCCAGTACTGAAGGCGTGGAGGTTGTCCGCACACTGAGCTCACTGGCCATTCCAACAAACGTAACGACTTGTTTCACGATGGCGCAGATATGGGCTGTGGCAAATGCGGCCGCGGAGGGGGTAGAAATCGCCAAAAAGAATGAAGTTAATATGGATAAATGGCGAGCAGTCATCACCATGATGATCGGGCGGCTCACAGAGAATCCTGCCTTGGAGCAACAGGCCCAGCGGCGCGGCATTCAATTATCCTGGGCAGATAAACACTGGCTGGGCATATATGTATTTAGAAAAGCCTTCCACTTACTGAAGGATAACGCATTACCGTCCAAGATGCTGGCCTGTTCTATGCGTCATGGTCCACTGGTCGGTGGAAAATATCATTTCTGGGATGTAGAAAAAATTGCTGGCGATATCGTTTACACGATGCCGCCTTATGTAATTGATCCACTCTTCAACAAGTGCGGGGACCTAAACTTTGAGGAAGAGATCCTGTACGAAGATGTACCCTTCGAAGTGATCGAAAAGATGAGCAAAATCCCTTATGTACTCCAATCTTGGGATGAAAATGGGATGGAGGTGGACCAGTTCAATTCCCATCCGGCAACTATTGCTACCGCGGAAACTTTTTCAAAAGCTTCAATCGGTCTCGAACGATATGTCGGCCAGCGAATGAAAGTTGTTACCGGGAAGGAATCTGAACCAGTCAGCGCCTGATTGTAAAGATCAAATATCTTCGGATTGATAAGTCTCGATTGCAGATCATCAATACTTAAAATTGCATGGAAGAGGAAAAAAACGAACCAGGTTTTTTACCTCTTCACAATTTAACAGCACAATACCATTAGCCGCGGCTTAGAGAGTCAGGGCAATTTAGCGCGCTAACAGGTCTGACTGATATAATATCTTCACTTGTCCAACACCTGAACCAAATCCCAAGCGGTTTAGTAATCTTGATGTATCCCAGACGTATTTTTGTGAAGATTTCATTATTATTGGTGTGAGTTATGGATTCTCAAGTCAATGATTCTAGACCAACCCGTTGGTGGGATTGGCCGGCTGCAATACTCTTGGTGGCAGCGATATACGTTGCCGCAACCAGGCTGAACTCCACCGGTTGGACTAACGAACTCAATATCATCCAGACAGTCGCAGTGGTGGGAGTCATAGCTGGGCTCGCACTTGGAAAAAGCACGTTTTCTGTTCGTGTCGTCAGGTTCTTCGCGTTCGTATACGGCGCTTTTGTCATCCTCTGGCGAATTGGCTTAACCTTCGGTCAAGGTGTCTTGTGGCCGGAAAGGATGATCAGTATGGGCAATCGCCTGCTGATCATCCTCGATCAAATATTCCAACAAAAACCTGTTACCGATAACCTGTTTTTCAACCTAGTCATGGCTGCTCTCTTCTGGACAGTGAGTGTTTATGCTGGCTACAGCCTGACCCGTCATGGAAATCCCTGGAGAGCAATCATCCCCGCTGGATTTACGATTATCATTATTCAAGCCTATGATTCTTTCATACCTGTTCGAACCTGGTATTTAGCGGGATTCATCTTCCTGGCATTGTTAGTTGTTGCCCGCATGCATTTTGTGAATCTTCAATACAAATGGAAACGTAATGGCACTTATTTACCACCTTATGTAGGAATCGATTCTCTACGTCTGGGATTGATCACCACGGTCATCCTGGTCCTGTTTGCCTGGACCGTACCAGCTGTTGCCTCTGCTGTTCCTCAAGCCGAACAAGCCTGGTTGAATGCAACCCGGCCGTGGATGGATTTTCGTAACAGCATGAGCAACGTATTCTATTCTCTTCAGGCATCAGTGGGCGTTGTCACTGATTTCTATGGAGAGCATCTTCCATTGGGGAGAGGCAATCCACTCAGTGATACGATCATCATGCAAGTGGAAGCTCCCCCGCGGGCTTCCTCAAACGTCCGTTATTACTGGCGATCCCGAGTTTATGATACTTACGACGTGGGGTGGTCGAACACGATGTCAGATCAGGATTTCGTCTCGCCAGATGAATTTAACCTCAACCTGCCTGAATATGAGAACCGAGCCAGCACAACTTTCTCAATCACAACATTGTTTCCAATCCAAAATCTGCACACCCCCTCCCAACCAGAGTGGGTCAGTCGTCCTGGAGATGCCTTCTACGCGAGTAATTCTGACGGCTCCGTTGACTTGAGCCACGTTAAAGCCGATCCAGTCCTCCTAGCGGGGGACACCTACCAGGTCACGGCCTCATTAACTGCCGCCTCACAAAAAGAATTGCGTGAGGCTGGTACGGATTATCCCTCATGGGTAACGGACCGCTACCTGCACCTGCCAGATACAATTTCCGATCGCACCATCCTACTCGCTGAGGAACTTGCTGCAGATTTGGATAATCCTTACGACATCGCCCAGACGATAACGGACTTCCTACGTGTTCAGTTAGAGTACAGCGATACTATTCCTGCACCCCCAGATGGGCAGGAACCGATAGATTGGGTGCTGTTCGACCATAAGCAGGCTTTTTGTAATTACTATGCCAGTGCAGAAATTATCATGCTGCGATCATTGGGTATACCCGCCCGGCTTGCAGTTGGCTATGCCGAAGGTGAACGCACCGTGATACGTGGCTTTGAGGATATACCAATCTTAGAACCTGGTGTGGTGAATATCCCCCAGGATATCCAAATTGAAAGCGATGTATTTTATGTTGCCCATCGCGACGCACATGCCTGGCCGGAAGTCTACTTTCCAAATATTGGCTGGGTAGAATTCGAGCCGACTGTCTCTCAGCAGCCGATCATCCGTCCACTTGGTACGATATCAGATCGCTCCGATCCGATTCAGCCAAATCTTCTGGATGATACCCTCCAGGATCGCGCCCAGCGCCGCCTGGATGAATTATCCGCACAGGACGGATCTGACGACAGTTTATCTATCGGAGGATTGTCGATCTCTCCAACGCCAATCTATGTAGCACTCGCAATAATCCTTGTTGCTTCAATAGTCCTGTTCACCTGGCGGGTGCGGATCAAGCGCGGCTCACCTCCGATCCCAGTCCATCTCGAATCCAGTTTACAACGAGTAGGGATCAAATCTCCAAAAATCCTCATCCAGTGGGCTCGCAATGCAAGCCTGTCACCCTTATCACGGGCATATCTTGAACTCAACCGGGCACTTTCACGGCTCGGTCAACCCCCAGAAATCTCACATACGCCTTCTGAGAGGGCAAATGATCTGGTGCAAGTGCTACCCGTGACAGAAAAACCAGTTAATTCAGTGATTATCCCTTACCAAACTTCGATTTATGGGAATCAATCTGCGGACTCAGAGGATGCCGAGCGAGCTGGTAAGGAAATCCGAAAGCTCTCATTTCTCGCAAAATTGCAACGCCTTATCGCACGATTTCAAGACCCGAAGCGCAAATCAACTAAATAAATGGATTCTTGATGGAAAGCGATTCCTCCAAATCTGCTAATTACCAGTTAGAAAAACAAATATTCCATCTCAGTCAGCTGACAGATCAAATACACGCTTCCCTGATTCAGGATGGTACAGAAGACCTGGATGCCATCCTGGGTGATCTGGCTCAATTGACCAGTTCACTTTCCCAATTGAGCAACCAGGTTGCCATACATGAGGAAGAGCGCAGCAGTCACATCGCCTTAGCGGATATCAGCCAGGTTGTGAATTCTTCTCTGCAGCTGGATGATGTCTTACGCATTGTGATGGACACCATCATCCGCTTGACCGGAGCTGAACGGGGCTTCCTAATGCTCAACGACAGCCAGGGGGAACTAACCATCCATATTGCGAGAAACTGGGAACAAGAATCCCTCGATCCATCCGACACAGACCTCAGCAGAACAGTTGTCAACCAGGTCCTGGCAGAAGAGCAGCCAATCTTAACCACCAACGCCTTACAAGATCCACGCTTTGATGCGCAAGAGAGTGTCATCTCTCTCAGCTTGCGGTCAATTTTGTGCGTTCCGTTAATCCTAAAAGAGACCATCATCGGTGTGATTTATGCGGACAACCGGCTTCGAGAGGGTTTATTTACCGAAACTCAGAAAAATTTGTTAGCAACTTTTGCCAACCAGGCTGCTGTTGCGATTGAAAACGCGCGTTTATTTGAGTCGGTCAGGCGAACGCTGTCAGAAGTGACTGAGTTAAAAAACTTAATGGATGACGTATTTGCCTCCATTGCCAGTGGTGTTATTACCACCGATCTAAATCAAAGGATTACCCTCACAAATAGTGTTGCCGAGGATATCCTGGAAGAATCGCAGGTGAACCTGCTGGGTAAGAATGTTGACCTGATCCCATTGTTAAAGGAAATCAACATTTCCAGTTACCTGACAAGTGTGCGCCAGTTTAATAACCAAATCCGAGGTTTGCAATTCGATATCCAGTCTCAACAAAAAAAACCTTTAAACTTGAGATTCAATTTGGCTCCTCTCAAAGATGCAACTGGAACGATTTTGGGGGCCGCGATCGTCATGGAGGATGAATCTGAGACTCGGCACCTTGAAGCCCAAAGACGGTTATTTGAGAGGATGGTTTCCCCAGTTGTCATTGACCAATTGAATCCGGATGAATTAAATCTCGGTGGCACGCGTACATTCATCACCACAATATTCGCAGACATCCGTGGCTATACCAGCCTCAGTGAGCGCTGTGACCCGGAGACTTTGGTATCCGTATTAAATCGCTATTTGGGTGCAGCAACCGAAGCAATTCTCATTGAAGAGGGGACCATCGATAAATTCATGGGCGATGCGATTATGGCATTCTTCAACGCACCGATACCTCAAAGCGATCATACATTGCGAGCAGTACGCGCTGCCGTTCAAATGCGCGATGCAGTAAACGCTATCCAAGGTGAACTGCCTCCAGAGCTGAGACTTGAATTGGGGATTGGAATCCATTCCGGAGAGGCGGTATTAGGCCTGGTGGGCACTCAAAAACGGCTTGAGTATACTGCTATAGGTGACAGCGTAAATACTGCAAAAAGGCTGCAGGAAAATGCTGCTCCTGGCCAAATTTTAATCAGCGCCGGATCCTGCCAGCACATTATCAATTCGATCCTGGCTCACCCAATCGATCCATTGAATGTCAAGGGGAAAAAACAATTGATCCAGGTATATGAAATCAGCGGATTAACTGCAAACAATCCTGCATCCCTCGCGTAAAATTCACGTAAACTTACAATTCCATTAGCTGATTCCGGTTAGTTGTGATGTATAAACAGAGCAACTTTATTACTGGTATCTAACCAGAAGCTGCTGGAATTGGTGAATAATGGATTGGTTTCATAACCTAAATAAAACTACCTTCAATCGCAATACTTTTCTCTTCTTACTGGTACTCTCCTTATCGCTTTCCTTGTTCGCTCCCCCACTCGAGAGCATTAATCAGCAAGTTGATCCACTGCCATACTTCAAAGATTTGCTACCAGAAACTGGTAGTGATTCTGCAAGTTTAATTAGTGTCCTCCACCTCCCCCCTCCCGCAATTGATTCTTGGAATTCACGTGAGCAGCTGCCTTCACTGCGCAATTTCAGCTCTCTCGTCACCAATGGGCAGGCAAATACAGTCAGTGGGGTTTACGTTCCAGGTTTCCTGGCACTCCCGGTAGTCCAGCAGCCCACGGGCAACACAGGTTTTGTCTCCGGAAAACCTGAGACTGTTACCCAATTCCAACTCGCAGCCCGGTATGGGGTGACAGGCTTTCTAGCCCACAATTATCTTGCCGGGAATGAGTTTTACCGCTTGATGGAAGGGCTAAAAGTATTCGTCATCAATGGGGATGGATCGCGCGATCGCTACCGGATCAACAAAATTAAGGAGTACCAGAAACTAACCCCGGGGAGCAATTGGAGCCATTACATTGATCTGGAGACTGGCGAGAGGCTGAGCACCTATGAGTTATTTGGGCAATACTACCAGGGTGATCATCACGTCACTTTCCAAACCTGCATTGCAAAAAATGGTATCGAAACCTGGGGATTGAGGTTCGTCGTCGCAGAGCCATTAAACTAAACTGCAATTTCCCCAGCCAGCAACATATTTAAGTAAGGCTGGGCAAACAAAGCCGGGGTCCCTCCGGTATGCCAGAAAAGCACATTCTGATCCGTAGTGAAATATCCACTGCGGATCAGTTCAATTAATCCTGCCGCAGCGCGACCAGTATAGACCGGATCTAATAACAATCCCTCCCTTCTCGCGAAAAGGTTAAGCGCTTCCAATTCCGGATCTCCCATGATCCCATAACCTGCCCCGAGAAAGTCATCATTCACCAGAATATCATCCGCAGAGAATTCATCCTCCTGACCCAAAGCACGACTCGTCTCACTTGCTAAAACTGACACCCGCTCCTGCAATTCGTGCGCAGGGTTGTCAATACTGATACCCAATACATTCCCCTGGTAGCCAAACATTTTTTGACCAGCCACCAGTCCAGCTTGAGTGCCACCGGAAGAAGAGGGGAAGAGCACCCAATCAAAATCCGGCTCCTGATTAAGCATTTCCTTCAGCGCGAAGGCAAAGGCAGCAGCCCCAATCGTGTTTGAACCGCCATAAGGGATCAGGTAAGGTTGCTTACCACTATTTTTCGCCTCAGTGAAAGTAGAATCTAGGACTTGCTCTCTATTGCCTCCCCCAGCCCAAATAATGTCTGCACCCATGAATTGATCTAGAAAATTGTTTCCAGTTGGATTGAGAGGTTTTTCTCCAGTTAAGACCAGAATACAATCAAAACCAGCCCGATTGGCAGCTGCAACAGTTTGGCGGCAGTGATTAGACTGCACGGCACCCGCGGTGATCAACGTTTTAGCGCCTTCCGTCTTTGCATCAGCCAGCAGAAATTCTAGCTTCCGGGTTTTGTTACCTCCGAAAGCCAGTCCGGTTAGATCATCCCTTTTCATATAAACCTGGGGACCACCCAATGCTTTGGACAACCTGGGTAATGCTTCGATTGGGGTCGGTAAATGGGCAATATTCACTTTTGGCAGCATTGTTTTTTCTCCTTGTTGAACCTCAACCAGCCTGAATGGAGCCCGCAGTCTGCTCCCGGCCCCGTGAACGCATCAGGGAAAGTACACGCGGCATGAATTGGGTATAGGATTGGTAGAATAATTTATTTAGCGGCAGGTCCCAGGCGCCAATATAACGGATGACTTCTCCACCCAGGCCGCGCTTAAATCGATAAACACCCCATAATTCATCATCCTCTGAGAATTCATCTGGTGCACCCCATAAATCGTATTCAGTACACCCAAAATCTTTTGCTCTAACCATTGCTTCCCATTGGAGTAAGTAATTAGGCATCTTCTCACGATGAATCTCACGCGACATGCCAAACATATACCAGGCTCGACCTGCGAAGCGGAAGATCACCAAAGCCGCCACCGCTTCTCCTTCAACTTCTGCCACGAGCGGCTCAGCCATTCCTGAATCAATAAACATTTCCCAAAGGGATAAATAATAATTTTCATCCCTGATGATAAAGCCATCCCGGATTGAGGTTTCCGCATACATCCGGTAAAGCAATTGTAAATCTTTCACTGTTCCTGGTCGGATAGTGACACCTTTTCGAGTAGCCAGGCGGATGTTGTAGCGCGTTTTTTGTTTCATCCCTGCTAATAAATCCTCTGCTGAAGGACTCAAATCAATCGCCATCGTGTTCTTGAATTGAACCTGTTCAGCTGAGTATTTCCATCCTAATCCTTCCAGGTCAGATATTAATAACGATGTTTGTTGGTTTATGTCCCTTCCATTTTGGGTTGGCAGCCCCCGCCCATACTCGACTTCCGGATCCATTTTAATAAAAATCGCCCTTTGCTCCCTACCAAGTGTACGCAAGTCACTTAGCACCTGGTTTCGTAAATCGTGATCCGTCCAATCTTTAAGTAATGGTCCTCTTGGAAGATACATGATCTTGAGTGGAAGTTTCACGCCAGCAAGAGAGACTCCTCGGATTAATACCAATGCTGTCGCCACAAGCTGTCCTTGCTCACCATACCATACCTTTTGGAGAGGGCTCCAGCCATTAGCCCGTTTTGACTCACCCCACTCCCAGGTCTGCAATACATGCTTACCTGGCAATTTAGATACTAAATCGTTCCAATTTTTTCGGGTCATTTCGGGCATATTGCTTCTCAACAGTTGGAATTCACCTCAGAGCTACTCAGTACCTCGGGCGACCCATCGCAGGTAGATGTTATAAAGCAGCGGTTGGTAAATTCTGTCCCAAGGTCCGGCTGAATGAGTGACTTCTCCCCCGAAGCCACGCTTGAAACGATAGACACCCCATAGTCCATCAGAGCGGCTGGTAAATTCTGCCTCCAGGATCTCTTGATCGTAATCGGGAATCCCCCACAGGTCATATTGTTCACAACTTGCATTCCGAGCCCACTTCATCCCTTCCCATTGAAGCAGATAGGTTGGCATCCGTTCCCGGTGGCGAGATTGAGAAGCGCCATACAGGTACCAGCAGCGGTTGCCAGCAGCGAAAACCATCACAGCCGCGATAGGTTCTCCTTCAAAACTCGCCAGGAGCAGTTCGCAATTTCCCTCTGATTTGAATAAATTGTAGGCTGTGCGATAGTATTCTAAACTGTGGATCCCAAACTGGTCTCGCTCACCTGTGGATTGCATTAATTCAAAAAAAGTCTCCAAATCCTCACTGGGGCTGACTTTCACCCCCTTTTTTGAAGCCAGACGAATATTGTAGCGAGTTTTTTGCTTCATACGGGCCAGGATTTCTTCCTCATTTCCAATCAGGTCGACAATAATTGTCCTCATCGGTTGGATGGCGTGTAGACTCTCTTGAAAGCCAGCCGGAATGCCAGTCTCGTTATTCTTATTTTCCCTAAATATGTAATCAGGTTCAACTTTTAAGAAAACAGCCCGTTTGCTGCGGCAAATTTGATCAACTTCCTCCCAAAACGATTGATCCGGCAATTTATCCCTCTCGCCGCGAACGATACCCTTAAGAAGCGGGCCCTTGGGTATATATGCCAAAGACAGACCAAGCGGCAGTTTGCGGAACAGGATTTGGGCACCCCAATTTTCTCCCCCATTAGCTGCAGACATGCGCACAGCTTGCCAACCAAAATTGGATTTTAATTCTCCCCAGGCTCCTGTTTGCAGCAGGTGCGCATTTGGGCACTCAGAAAGAAATTCCTTCCACTCGTTGAGCGATAAGATTGGCATAGCTGATGAATAGGATTAGCGATTTGTATACGGACTCAAACTACGGCCGTCAAATCCGGAGGCGGAACGCTCCTGACAGCAGCTCCGGGAATGGTCTCATCCAAAACCCTGATGATCGCGTCTGCATCACCTTCGTCCGCCAGGAAAGCCAGATCGTTGACCGTTTGGGTCAGCGCCTGACCATTGATCAGGTCCTCATCGACGAGCTGGACGATACCAGCATGTGCGGTCGGCTCAAACTTCGCCCACTGATCCCACAGCTCCTCACTCAATTTTTCTCCCGGTCGGATACCGGTAAAAACGATTTCAATGTCATCTCCGGGTTCCAATCCAGAAAGTCGGATAAGGTCTTCTGCCAGGTTCAAGATCTTGACCTGTTTTCCCATGCGCAGGACAAACACTTCCCCACCCTGTCCCATCGCAGCTGCTTGCAGGACGAGATGGACCGCTTCGGGAATGGTCATGAAGTAGCGCTCCATATCTGGATGAGTTACCGTCACCGGACCTCCGTTAGCGATCTGGCGATTAAACAGCGGAATGACACTCCCCCGGCTGCCGAGAACATTCCCAAAACGGACGACGGAGTACGGCCTGCCAGAACGGTTTGCCGCATACAAAACCATCATCTCAGCCAATCGTTTTGTGGCTCCCATCACGCTCGACGGGCGAATGGCCTTATCGGTTGAGATCATCACCAGCCGGTCGACTTCATAGTTTAACGCCGTTTCAACAACGTTGCGGGTGCCGATCACATTATTCGTTACCGCTTCTTCGATATTAATTTCCATCAAGGGTACGTGTTTATGCGCCGCAGCATGGAAAATCAGCTGTGGATGAAAATGATCAACCACGTTCGATAGTCGATCAAGGTTGCGAACATCGGCAACTACCGGATGGAGTGGTATTGAAGGGAAGTTTTCCTCGAGTTCAATCAACGTCTCAAAGATAGTGTTTTCTCCATGCCCATAGAGAATCAGCGATTCCGGTCCCCAGCGCGATATCTGGCGGCAGAGTTCGCGGCCAATTGAGCCGCCAGCTCCGGTAATCAAAATCCTTTTTCCACTTAGATTTGTGCCGATCAATGTGGTATCGATTTGTACCGGCGCTCTGCGCAGCAGGTCAGTAATGTCGACCTCGCGCAGTCTGCCTACATTGACTTTCCCACCAATCAATTCGTAAATGCCAGGCATCGTCCGGAAGGGGACATTCTTCTCCCGGCAAATTTCGATCACCTGGCGCACAGTCCCACCAGGAGCGCTCGGAATGGCGATGATCACTTCCTGGATGTACCAGGTATCCAGTACGTGACCCAAATCCTCCAGCTTTCCTTCTACTGGGACATCATGGATACGTTGTTTTTGTT
Source organism: uncultured Anaerolineales bacterium (assembly GCA_937968125.1). GTDB lineage: Bacteria > Chloroflexota > Anaerolineae > Anaerolineales > UBA4823 > PFL25. The sequence continues at coordinate 13,076 of CALBUI010000284.1, forward strand.
TACTCTCCTCATCGTCGACGAAACATACTGGAGTCAAGTTCAGCTGCGGGTTCTTCTGCATCTCACGCACCACCAGCGCTCCGGCATCTCCTGCCCCGACGATCAGAATTCTCCTAGGCCGTCCAGAGGTTCCCTCACCACCTGAACGACCTTCAGCCAGCAGCCTCATCGCGAAGCGCAAACCACCTACCGCCAACAGCGAAAGAAGCCAATCGATCGCCAGAACGCTGCGAGGAAATCCCTGGTAGTACTGGATGAAGGTTAACAAGGCAATGATCAAAGCCACTATTGCCGATGCAATCGAGACGGCGGCTGTGATGATCTTCAGCTCTCGAATACTGGCATATGCCCACACCCGGCTGTAAAGCCCGAACGAATAGTACACCAGGGGTTTGACCAGTAAGGCAACGACAATCATCGTAATTGCTTGCGGCAGGTAGAAGACGAATAAAGGACCCAATTCGAGCCGCAGTGCAAAGCTGCCGAAGACGCTGGCAATGATCAGAATGACATCGCCAATGAACAATAGCCTGTTTGGGGAGCGAAATACGGTCCTCATTGTCCTCGTAATCCCAACACGGTCGATGGTGTCCGCAGCAAGATCACCATATCTGTCAGTAAGTTGCGGTGCTTGATGTAGTATAAATCGAATTCGAGTTTTACAACCGTTTCATCGATTGTGGAAGCATAACCGAAGTTCACCTGAGCCCAGCCGGTCATGCCTGGTTTCACCAGCAAGCGCGCCCGGTAGAAAGGCACATGCTTCTGGAACATCTCTACCAGCTCGGGTCTTTCTGCCCGCGGCCCAACAAGGCTCATCTCACCCCGCAAGACATTAATAAATTGAGGCAGTTCATCAATATGAGTCCGGCGGAGGATTCTCCCAAAACGAGTCGCCCGCTCGTCGTCTTCTGCTGCCCATTGAGGAACCCCATCCGGCTCTGCGTCCTGGTGCATTGTGCGGAATTTCAGGATGCGGTAACTTTGTGCGCCGCGTCCAGCCCGGGTTTGACTATAGAACACGGGACGTCCACTATCCAGAAGGATGCCAATGCTGATAAAAGGCAGCAGAATGATCATAATGACTACGCCGATGAAGCCGCCAAGCATATCAATAAGCCGCTTACCGAGCTCAAAGAATTCACTCGCCCTGGTCTGGTCAACAAAGGACCTCAAGATCCAATCCGTTTCCAATAAGCGAATGGGCACCCGGCCTAATAATTCTTCATAGACGGATGGCATACGAGAAATTTCAATACCGCCTTCTTGGGTATCCAACAATATCTGGAAAGTACTGCCCTGCATCTCACCGGAAATAGCGACGATGACATCGGAAACGTTCTTCTGCTCAACGATATCCATCAGCTTGTCGCTGCCGCCCAACACCATTTGATTTTGGATTTCTGTGCCTATCTTCTGGGGATCGTCATCGATAATTCCAACCAGATAAAACGGGGGGGGCCATATATCATCCATCACCTGCAGCAAAGTTTCACCGGCTTTGCCCGCTCCAACTAACAATACCCGGCGCATAAAAGCTGGGGCGGTGAAAATGCGGATATATAAGAACCGCCAGATCAGCGTTAAGATTGGTGCAGCAACAAAAAATCCTGCCACTCCTCTCCGGGGAAGGAGCGAGTTGGGCGGATCGGTGAAATAGAAGAACAGCAAGAGGTAGAAACCCAGGCCGATCAGCGTTGCAATCGCTACGCCTCGGACGGTATCACCCCAATCACCAGCCCGGTGGATGTCATACAATTCAACCAGCAGCACAACCCAGATGAAAGGCAGCAAGTAGTACCAGGCTGGTGGTCTTTCCAACAAAAATTCAATGGAAAATTCTTGGAAAATCTCTCCAATTGCCCAAAAATACAGCGCGACCAGCATGGCGATCACTGCCATTAGAAAATCGCCTAATACGAGCAATGTCCGCCGTTCACGGGTATGCAGACGCCACCGTTTAGACTTATGCACCCGGTTAGGACCACTCATGCTAATTTCTAATCATACTCCAAATAAACCCGGTACCCCATGAAAAGTGCATGGTAGCGATTGCCAGTGGAACACCGATAAATAAAGCTATATCCCGCCGCTTAACCGCCTGCTGAACACCTACAAAAAGAAGTGCAGTGGTATAAACCACAATCTCTAAGATCAACAACCAGCGCGCCCACCAGAACCAGATACCCAAGATTGCCAGGAGCGGGAATGATATCACAAAAACGGGCGGCAGCTGCCGCCAGCGGAAAGTTCCCGGAAAACGCCTGAGCATGCGAGATTTCCAAAATCCGTAGCGCCAGTACTGCCGGGCCAAACTTGCAATGGTGTCACGGGCAACATATTTTGACCTGATAGCTGGATCAAACCAGATAACCCCACCAGATTTCCGAATCCGGTTGTTAAATTCGTAATCCTCATTCGTCAGCAAGGTCTCATCAAATAACCCGACCCGATCGATCAAATTTCGTTCAAACGCCCCAAAGGGCACGGTATCCACCTCTTGCGCCTGGCCGCCCACACGATAGCGAGCATCGCCAACTCCTAAAGGGTGAGCAGCTGCGCAAGCAATTGCCCGGGCCTGCCAGGCTTCCCCACCAGCCTGAATCTCCCACAACCCACCAACATTGTCACCTAAGCCGGCTTCAAGTGCCTCAACACACTTTTGGACATAACCTTTGGCTGGCATCGAGTGTGCGTCAAGACGTACGATGATCTCCCCTTTAGCTGCAGTGATCGCCTGGTTCAAACCAGCTGGAATGATGCGTTGGGGATTGTCAACCACGCTTACACTTAAATTGGGATGCGCTTCGGTGAATGATTTGATTTCCTGGAGAGTATTATCGGTGGAAAGCCCATCCGCGATAATGACTTCCATTTTATCTAGCGGGTAAGTTTGCTCGAAAATGGAAGCCAGAAGCATACGAATAGTCTTTTGCTCATTGTAGCAAGGCACAATGATCGATACAGAGCGAGGATTACTGATAGTTCACCTTAGCCTATACGCAAAGATAATTCGTCTAATATTCGATCTGAGTCGATTCTACCCCAGTAAACCATTTTCGGTTAATGTTGGCTTTCCAATGTTTTTTTCGCCCGATCTTCTGAATTGGTCGGAAATAATCTTCCTCAGGTTATCATTCAAAACGGAGCAGGTGCAGGACATCTTCAAGTGCAGTGTTGAAAACCTTGTCCATGATTGAAAGATCAGCCTGATAATGACCACCGATTACACCATCGCCGTATGTCAAACGGGATTGCTCTGCGCTGAGTAGTCCATTTACCTTTGGTGGCGCTTTTTCACCCTCAGGCAGGTCAGCCACCCGGGTGAATTGAAATGCCTCCAACCAATTAGCATGACCAGGTTTTTTGCCAATTTCTTCCGCCACTGATATCACGCTGTGCGACTGCCACCAGGCATACCAGGAAAATTGGGCTTCGGACAACTCATTGGCCAGCTCGTATACCCGCCCTCGGACGCCATCATTTCCGCCATGCCCGTTTAGCACCAGGAATCGGCGAAAGCCATGACCATACGCAGACATAACCAGATCCTCAACCAGATCGAGCATTGTCGATAGGCGCAGACTGAGAGTCCCGGGATAATCCAAAAAATAAGGAGAAGCTCCAAAGTTCACCGATGGTGCGATAAGCACACCAGTCTGTTTACTGGCAGCATCAGCCAATGCCTGAGGGATCAAGACATCTGTGGCCAAACTCAAGTATCCATGCTGCTCACAAGCACCTAAGACCAGCATTAATCGGTCATCACTTTCAAGGTATTTCTCGACATCGAACCAGTTCAATTCTTCAAATCGCATTGTTCCTCCGCGGACCAAGTATTCAGGAATTTATCCTCTGAGCCCGAACCTGCTTCTCAGTTTCATTTTTATACAAACAATGTCAACAATTCTGTGGGTTTATCGGCGATAAAATCCGGTTCTTCTTTTGTCAACTTCATCAGGCTTTGGTGCCCCCAGCCAACTGCCACACTCTTTATTCCCGCATTGCGCGCCGCACGAATATCACTGACTGCATCTCCGATAAAGAAAAAATTATTATTTGGATTTTTATATTGCGCTTTTAGGTCCAATATCTTTTCAACTCGATTTCCTGCATCCTCCGTGGTGAGTACTTTCTGGAAATCGTCGTTTAATCCATGCGCTCGGATAAATTTACTAACCACTATGCGACTGTTGCCGGTAATCATTGCCACAATTGCGGAGCCAGATAACTGAATGATCACCTTGTCCATACCAGGAAAGATCGGCAGGGGCTCCTCGTTAGAATTGAAAAGCTTTAGATTGCGAGAGACAAATTCATCAATCTTTTCAGGTGGAATTCCAAGCTGCATCCCGTACTTTGAGAACTCCATTATTTCCAAAGCTTCCAGGTCGTGTTGAGTAGGAACACAAGGATACCCCATCTCATCACATACTTGTTTGGCGTAAAGCAACATCAAATCGAGCGAGTCTGCCAAAACACCATCAAAATCGAAGATCAGGACTTTTTTCACGACTCCCAATTCTAATGTATTTGGCAGGAATAGATCGATGAAGAAGTATCGGGGATTGACAAATTTACTGCAATAAATGAATACAATGAACATCAATTATAAATCGAGTATAATCTGACAAGTTTCATCATAATATTTGGGTGGTTAAAATGGTTCAATCTCCATCAGCAGAAAAAGATGTCATTTTCTTCATTGTCGATATCAGCGGGTATACGCGCTTTATCGTCTCCAACGAAAAGGAAATGGTGCACAGCCAGATCATCATCCGCGATCTGATCAACACCATCATCTCCGAAATCAAGGCGCCTATGCAGGTCATTCGCCTGGAGGGAGATGCGATTTTCCTCTATGTTGATAAGGGAGACCCGCTCGTTCGCTGGGAACTTGTACAACCAACATTGCTTGAGACCCTGATCACTTTTTTCCGGGTGTTTTCAAACAAGATCTCTGAATTGACTCTGCACAAAATCTGCAACTGCAACGCCTGCAATAATGTCGACCGACTCAAATTGAAAATTGTCGCCCACAGCGGCAAGACGATGTTCTTCAACATCAACGATATTTTGGAACTGTCCGGGACAGCTCCGATTATTATCCATAGGCTGTTAAAAAACTCTGTGACATCCGATGAATACGTCTTGATGACCGAATCAGCCTTCGAAGACCTTATGCTTCCCAAGGAAGAGGTGGAAACCAGTTCTGAGTCCTATGATGAACTGGGCACAATCGATACATTTATTTATTATCCTCCTCCAACTGAACCTTACCAGCCAGTTGGAGGTTCGCAGTACCCCCAGATTTTCGTTGATACTTTGCGAGCCGAAGTAAAGAGAGAATATGCTGTTGTTGCCAAAGATCCTCAGCAGGGCTTTCATTTCCACACCGGTCGCCGGTTGGCAGAACTGCTGGACTATGATAAAGAACTTCTGGATCAATTCCCTGAGAAGGTGATTCAATCTTTTGCTGGTACTGGTAATTTGCATAAACTGGGCAAGATCAAACCTGGGGAATACGTCCTGGATATTGGCTGCGGTGCAGGCCTGGATAGCCTAATCGCGGCTCGAGAATCTGGATCTGAGGGCAAGGTTATTGGAGTTGATATGACCTCCGAAATGATCGAGAAGGCTCGCCAAAATGCGGTTGAGGCAGGGGTGGAAAATGTCGAGTTTATTGAGGACTACAGTGAAGAATTACCCGTCCCCACGGAATGGGCTGATATCATTATCTCCAACGGCGCCATCAACCTTTCCCCCGATAAGGACCGGGTCTTCAGTGAAATGTTCCGGGTTTTAAAACCTGGAGGGCGTTTGCAAATAGCTGATATCCTGGTCCAGAAGGCGGTTCCCGACAGCGCCAGGAATAACCTTGATTTGTGGGCCGGTTGAATTGCCGGTGCTCTGCTGGAAGCAGAGCTTGAAGCGAAAGTCTCCGCAGCTGGATTCCAGGATTTCGAGATCACCTGGCGGGATGACATATATCGCGATGCACCTCAGAAGTCTGAGGCGGCTGCCTTCGGTACACTGGGTATCACCTACCGGGCAAGAAAACCCTAGCTTTTTATTTAGACATAAGTGTTGAGCTGCAACCTCATGATAAACTCACCTTATTGGGTCTATTCAACGCGATATATTTGTTTAGAGGCCAACCGGATTAAGCACAAATGATTGCGGTAAATATCAACCACATCGGCCTCACCTTCCAGATCGAATCGCTTTTCACAGACTTATCCTGGGAGATTCATGATGACCGCTGTGTAGGACTGATTGGTCCCAATGGCGCTGGTAAAAGCAGCTTGCTAAATATAATAATCGATGAAGTCACTCCCGATTCCGGCTCAGTTGTGCGGAGAAAGGGACTGAGCATTGGCTACCTGCATCAAGAACCTCGCCTAGAACCTGGGAATACCGTCCTCCAGGAGGCCCTGAGCGCTTCAAAAGAGCTTATCGGTGTAGAAATTGAGCTCACTCAGATCGAAGATCAATTGACCGATCCAAAGGTTTATGGAGACGAAACTGCTCTCTCCCGAATTTTGAATAAGCAAGCTCGCTTATTGGAAGAATATTCCCTCCTGGGTGGTCCCTCATACCAAAATCGCGTCCAATCTACGCTGATCGGCCTTGGTTTCAACCAGAGTGATTTTGATCTGTCTGTTACTGTGCTCAGCGGCGGGCAAAAAAAGATGGTCGGTCTGGCAAAACTGCTCATCACAGCCCCCGACTTGCTCCTACTCGACGAGCCAGATAACCATCTTGATATGGACGGAAAGAAATTTCTCGAGCGGGTTATCCGCGATTACAAAGGTGGGGTAATCATCGTTTCCCACGATCGCTACCTGCTCGACCTCGTCGTTGATGAAATTGTTGAGCTGGAAGATGGTCGCCTGTCCCATTATCCGGGAAACTACTCGGAATACGCTTACGAAAAGCAGCTACGGCTTCTCCGCCAGGAGGCGCTCTTTAAAGCCCAACAAAAAGAGATCACCCGCCTGGAACAGGCTGCCAAGCGCCTGCTCACCTGGGGCAAAGTATATGACAACGAGAAATTCATCCGTCGGGGGCGAAATATCCTCAAACGCATAGACAAGATTGAGCGAATAGACCAGCCAACTATAGAGCGTAAACGGATGGGGCTTGACCTGGCCGGTTGGCGCGGCAGCAACAAGGTGCTCGAAATTAAAAATCTGGACATGTACTTTAGCTCTGGTGGCAGTTTTGAAGATAAGATCATGTTTACCGGGTTGGATCTCCAGATCTGGCATGGTGAGCGAGTAGGTCTCGTTGGTCCCAATGGTGCAGGTAAATCCCTTCTGTTCCGGATAATCCTGGGTCAAGAGATCCCCACTGGAGGCGAGATCATCATCGGCCCCAGCGTCGAGACTGGATACTATGCCCAGGAACATGAAACCCTCGATTACGAACGCACTCTCATTGACACTGTGCGCTACGCCACCGCCTGTTCGGAGTCCGACGCTGTCGCAATGCTGGGCAGGTTTCTCTTTACTTATGATCAGGCGGGTGAACCCATCGCCTCCCTCTCTGGCGGGGAGCGCAGCCGCCTGCAGATGCTGCTGCTCACCCTCTCGGGTCCTAACTTCCTCCTACTTGACGAGCCGACCAATAATCTAGACATCACCTCTGCCGAAGTTCTCGAAGATGCATTGGAGGATTTCGAAGGTACTCTTCTGGTCATCTCCCATGACCGTTATTTCCTCGATCGCGTCGTCACCCGTATTGTAGAGCTTCAAGATGGTGGCCTCAGAGAATATCTTGGTAATTACAATGATTACGAGGAGGCAAAGGCTAAATCATAGAAAGATCTCTGATAAATCATATACAGTGTATTTGCGGTGAGCAATGCCGATTTCGAGGGCAGCTAATAACATCCTGGGACTCAGTTATTACCATCTTTTGGGTGGACAGGTTTGTTCACAGGAGAATGTTGAAGGCTGGTTTCGAGCGGCTGGTTACGGCAACCTGAAACGTATCAATTTGCGTAAAGTACCAGGGAACAGCTTAATGATCGGGGAATTAACCACGCCAGAAAAGGAATTGAATAATTGATTGAGATTCATATTACGCTTGCCTGAAATAATGAATACTTTGTCTGCACGTAAACCAGCCAAGCTGATAAGACAACTCCTAGCAATATTTGTTGCTTCCATTTCTGCCATCGTTGCTAATGTAATCTTTTACTTCATACTCAAGAATCTTGCTGGTGTTGAGTTCATCGCCCCCTCTGAATCACGATCTCTGGAAGTCAGCCCACTGCCTTATACTGACGTCATCATCTTCAGTATCGTTTTCTGTGTGGGTGCCAGCATCGTGTTCTTGATTACTGCGAACATAGCCCGACGAGCTGCATCAATATTTGTGGGGGTTTCAATAGTGGTACTAATTCTTTCCTTATTCATGCCCCTCAAAATTCCAACCCCACCCATACCGATGGCAACCAAACTGAGCCTGGCTGCAATGCATATCGTTGGCGCTGCTGTGATTGTGCCTTTGCTTGTCGTAATCGGTTTACCAATTACCTCTATCGATCCGGAAGAAATTTAAAGGAGAATTCTTCAGGATAAAGAACAATCCAGAGAAAGGCCAAAATTTCCACAATAATAATGACGCTTGAAGTATAGTAAATTCTGGGGGCAGCTCATTTATTGAGAACCAAAACAAAATAGTTATCAGTCTAACAATTGAGCGTATAATTTAATTGGTTCACATACGAATAATATACAATTTAATATGACTTTTATTGACTTTTTCATATATTCAAAATTCAGGATAATTTGAGAGCAACAAGATGCATACAACCCACCAGCAGGATACTGGTTTGCCAATCAAGCAATCCCTCAGACTTGCCTACCTGATTTCTCTCATGATTGCAATGGTGATGATCATTGCTTCTGTGATTGGAATCATGTTGCAATCATCAATTTACCCAACAGAAGATCTACAACGGATTTTCATGCCAAACGACGTGGTGAATCTACTCATTGGCGTTCCGATCCTGCTTGGGTCAATGTGGTTCACTCATAGAGGCAGACTTATCGGATTACTTTTCTGGCCGGGAGCTCTGTTATATGTGTTTTATAACTACGTGGCCTATTTATTCGCAATGCAATTCAATTTTCTCTTTCTGCTCTACTTAAGCCTGGTTACTTTGAGCGCATATACGATCATTGGACTTGTCGCAAATATAGATGGTTCCTCGGTAAAGGGACAGCTCAGCGATTATGTACCGGAGAGATTGGCTGGAGGAGTAATAACAGGTCTGGGTCTCTTATTCCTAATAAGGGTATTAGCAGTAATGATTCTTGCCATCACCAACCAGACAGAGATCGACCGGGTCGAACTTTCAGTCTTGATCGCGGATTTCTTGGTCAGCCCGGCGATGATCGTGGGAGGGATTTTCCTGTGGCGGAAGAAGGCCCTGGGTTACGTCTCAGGAACAGGATTGCTCTTCCAATTGAGCATGCTCTTTATCGGGTTAATTATTTTCATGATCTTACAACCGCTGATAACTGCAGCGCCTTTCATCTTGATAGATATCATCGTAGTACTTCTCATGGGCCTGGTCTGCTTCATTCCTTTTGGGTTATTTTTGCGAGGGGTCATTTCAACGGGCAGGCGTTAGTTTATTAAAGATGTCCGGGTAGGGGCGAAGCATGCCTCCATGGAATTTAAAAATCGTTCCTGAATTTTGGCATGCTTCGCCCTGTTACTGTACAATCTGGACAAGAGGAACTGGGTTCCCTATAAAAAACAAGCAGGCTGTCCAGAATTTAGTGGACAGCCTGCTCAATAAATATATCAATATTCTCTACACCACAATATTAACCAATTTCCCCGGAACCAGGATCACCTTTCGCGGTTCATTGTCAGCCATATACTTTGCGATGGCAGGCGAGCTCAGCGCCAGCTCCTTCGCCTCCTCCTCCCCGATATCCACTGGCACGGAAATGCGGTCCCTGACCTTGCCGTTAACTTGTACGACCAATGTGATCTGCTCTTCGGCGGCCGCGGCTTCATCAACCTCGGGCCAGGACTGGGAGTGGATAGAATAAGGTTTGCCGAGATTCATCCAAATTTCCTCCGCCACGTGTGGGGCAACGGGCGCCATCATGCGCAGATAAATATCCACCGCCTCATCCCAGGCCTCCGAACCAGCGGCGCCGTTTTCATGAGCTTTCTGCATCTCGTTGAGCAACTCCATCAAAGCGGAGATAATAGTGTTGAACTCGAAGGTCTCGAAGTCGTGAGTCACCTGACGCAGAGTCTGGTGCACTTTCCGGCGCATAGCACGGGTTGTCTCTGCTGATGGATTCCCGTTCTGACCCACTTCGCTGAACAGGTTCCAGATGCGGCGGATCCAACGCACTGTGCCCTCGATCCCGCTGCTGTTCCAGGGACCTCCTAAATCCCAGCGGGCGAAGAACATCAGGTAAGCCCGCACCGTATCCGCGCCGTAGCGGGCAACCAGCTCATCCGGGGCGATCACATTCCCACGGCTCTTGGACATCTTTTCAGAATCCTCTCCCAGGATGATGCCTTGATTGCGCAGCTGTGACATGGGCTCTGGACCCTGCATGATGCCCATATCACGTCCGGCTTTATGAAAGAATCGGGTGTAGATCAGGTGCATGGTGGCATGCTCGATCCCACCTGTGTAAATATCGACCGGCATCCAGTAGTCATATTCGGCTGGATCAAATAGTCCTTGATCATAATCTGGGCTCAGATAGCGCAGGTGGTACCAGGAGGAGCACATAAAGGTGTCCATGGTATCGGTCTCACGCTCGGCAGGCTCGTCACAAATCGGGCAGGTGGTATGTTTCCAAGTTGGGTGCAGCTTTAAAGGACTCTCGCCTGTCGGCAGCCACTCGACGTCATCGGGCAGTAAAACTGGGAGTTGATCATCTGGCACCCGGACTGCTCCATGCTCAGGACAGTAAACAATCGGTATTGGAGTTCCCCAATAACGCTGGCGAGAAATCAACCAGTCTCGCAAGCGATAGTTAATGGCTGCCTTGCCCACCCCGAGTTCCTCCAACCATTCATTCACCTGCTGAACGGCTACATCTCCAGTTGTTCCGCTGAACTCACCAGAATGGATCATCGTGCCGTATTCATGATGATAAAGAGCATCCCGGTAGAACTCTTCCCCCCAGAGCATTTCCATTAAGGTGTGGGCACCGGCAACCTGGGGTTCCAATTTTTTGCAGCGCACTAAAATACGCTGTTCGCTTTCCTGCGAATCCCATTCGATGATCCCGTCACTGAAGATAAAGTACCAGCCAGTACCAACTACCTCATTCCAGGCATCCTTTTGCAGGTATGCAGAAATTGTCTCGAGATACGCATCCAGTTTATCCACTGGAATTGTTATCAACAGACCTCGTTCGTCCTCTTCGCTTGAGATACCCAGCTCATTTAGCGCCTGGGCAAATCCTGGTTTCGTCGTTCCTATAGGTGCGAAGGATTTGGTCAAGCCATCCGAGCGATCGATGACTGGTAAGATCGGCAAACCAAACTTCAAGGCGAACTCGAAGTCCCGTTCATCGTGGGCTGGAACGGCCATGATTGCCCCGGTTCCATATGTCATCAAGACATAATCTGCGATCCAGATTGGAATGCGTTCACCATTAACCGGATTGATCGCGTAGCCACCAGTGAACACTCCCGACTTTTCTTTTTCCGCAGATTCGCGCTGGATATCCGTCTGGCGCACAGCCTGGTGAACGTATTCATGGACCAGCTCGCTTTGCTCAGTCGTAGTGATCTTCTCAACTAACGGGTGCTCCGGAGCCAGGACCATAAACGTAGCGCCCCACAGGGTATCGGGACGAGTGGTGAAGACGGTGATGCGCGCCTCATCATCAGACAGTCCATCTGAATCGGCGGTGAAATGCACTTCAGCGCCGTCACTGCGCCCGATCCAGTTCGTCTGCAAAGTGACGACACGATCCGGCCAATCGATAGTTGAAAAATCCAATAACTCCTCCGCATAGGAAGTAGTGCGGAAGAACCACTGTTCAAGATCTTTCTTAATCACTGGCGTGCCGCAGCGTTCACAATGCCGGTCCTCCCCCCACACCTGTTCCCGTGCCAGGGTAGTATTGCAATTAGGGCACCAATCCACCGGCGACATTTTGCGATATGCAAGATCATTTTCAAACAGCTTGTTGAAGTACCACTGCGACCAGTGGTAGTACTTTGGATCGGAGGAGACCGCTTCACGCCGCCAATCGTACATGGAGCCCATTGAGCGCAGCTGCTCACGCATGCGGACGATATTTGCATAGGTCCATTCTTTGGGGTGAATGTTATTTTTAATGGCCGCATTCTCAGCCGGAAGTCCGAAGGCGTCAAACCCCATGGGGAACATGACATTGAAGCCGCGCATGCGCATATAACGCGCCCGGGCATCGGATGGTGTCATGGCATACCAGTGACCGATATGCAGATCACCGGAGGGATATGGCAGCATGGTCAAGGCATAAAATTTTGGCTTTGATTTATCAATTTCGGCATTGTATAAGCCATCTTCTTCCCAGTGTTTCTGCCACTTAGGTTCGATCTCTCCCGGATTGTATTCTTGTTTTTCAGGCATACTTCTCTCCGTGATAAATATCTTCCTTCAAATCATAACAAATGAATAATACATTCAATTTTCAAATAGTGTCCTGGCGATTATAACCATTCATTTCGGATCAGTCGCAATTAGATTAATCCTCTGCGGACGAACTTTTACCAGATGCACGATGCTTCTGATTTGCTACTGGGGAAACCTCGCGAACCATCGTTTCAAAACCAAGTCTAACGATCTCCTCTGCCACTGCAACCCGCCTGGCCCAATTCTGCGGGTCTGCATCATAATCTGCAGCGGCATTCCGCTGGCTCTCTGAATCAGCAGCATTCTGGCGATACCTGTCAGCAGATTCCCAGTCCAATCCTTCAACCCTTATTGATTCCACTTGGAATCCGCCTTTAATAAGGGTTAGAGGCCATTCCGCATCAGTGCCCAGAGCATGACCAGGTTCACAATTGGCCAGGATGAATTCTACTGCCTGGCGGGAAAATCCCTTTGACCCCGCGCTGACATCCATTGGTTGGCCAAGCAAATAGGAAACCACCTGGTTGCTGATAGCTTCGGTCTGTACTAATGCTTGAGGGTGAGTCTCATATGACCCGGATGTGCGTCCGATGACCAAACAGTCATGGATCTGAATCACCTGGAGAATTTCCTGCCATTCATTCCGCCTGGTTTCTATCCACCGCAGGAGGCGATCGAAATCAGCGTATTGAATATGTGTACCAGGAAATTGCAAAGCTCTCTTCAAGGCGAGGTAACGACCCCAGGACCAGTCGGGAGTCACAACAGCCTCTACCAATTCCAAATCTTGAATCTGTTCCAAAAGAGATTCTTCTGTTTCAGGCGGCATGGAGATCGCGATCCCAGTATACGCTTTTTGAAGAACCGGCAGCAGTTTAAGGAAACGGTCAAGTTCCCCTCTTGGATGCCAGGCGGTTGCCAGGGCAATTGTCATTTATCCTCCGATTTAAACATCTTCTTATTCGTCATCAAATTAAATGTCTCGTTGATTCAATCTGGTAATGAAGGCTTGGGAAGGATGTTCATGATTTTACCCGGTACGTAATTCACCTCGACGGCCTGGCCATTTCCAGTCATCTCTTTGATTTTCGGCAGGTCGAAAGCAGCCGTTTCGACATCTGCACGTCCAGCCGATGAAGGTAGTTCGACCAGTCCTCTCACCTTGCCATCGATTTGGATGGGAATATGGGAAAAAATCTAAACAATAATATTTGGGTTTATCTTCAGATTCAACAACGTGGTACAGCTTTCGAGCCTGCCATTCACGCCGCCATTTCGATTCAATATTTTTCGGATTGTATTGTGGGTACATCTCATATGCCTCAATCTCATAATTCCTGGTGAACTTTGCACAGCCATTTACTAGTTTCCCTTGAGATAGAGGCTAAGGAGGCGCGCGAGGTGGGAGAATTCAAACAATGTTCCTCTTTTGATGTCCATTGATCTCATAACATGCCTCCGGTTTAAAACAATCCTGCTCAATTCCACATACCAATAACTGGTTGGATCAAAAAAACCCTCCGCTGTTCAGGGACGAAGGGTCTGGCTCCGTGGTACCACCCTGCTTGCCATTTTCTATCAAGAAAATAAGCCGCTTAGGTTCGCAATAACGGGCGAAACCCGCCGCCAGCTATCCTTACCGCATCGACTTTCACTGACGGAGCCTGCCAATATTCCGGCTCTGCAGGCGAGTTCAACCTTTTTTAGTGCTCCAGGGACACCTTGCTGGGCTCACACCTCGCTCTCCCAACTCGCTGCTGGATGGCTTACTACTCCTGCATTGACTGATTATTTACTTGTTAATTATCCATTGCCAGTTTGTATAACACACTTCTGAAAACTGGTCTCGAATTGACTTAATTTGTGGACCCAGAGGGATTCGAACCCTCGACCTTCTCAATGCCATTGAGACGCGCTCCCAGCTGCGCCATGGGCCCTTTGATTATACATCCCGGACCAGTGGACCTGGCGGGATTCGAACCCGCGACCTCTTCAGTGCGATTGAAGCGCGCTCCCACTGCGCTACAGGCCCCGGATTTTGGGTAGCGGAATTGTACCTGAGCGCCTAATGCCTGTCAAGGAAACCAGTTTCCGCTAGAATCCTTTTATGATCACATGGAATATTATGTCAAAGGATCTTGACTTTGACCCCTGATTTGTGCTATTCTTCTCTAATTCAGCGGAATAACCCTGAATTAATCAAGCTATTTCGTCATCGCTGGTCCAATGCCAGGATGATTTAATCTTAGGAATTGATAGATGGTGCAAAGAGAAAGAGTAGCAGAAAATGTCTACTCCTTTCAAAGTGATGTTTACGCCCAGGTAAATGCCGGCGCAGTTGTCGGACCAAATTGGGCTGTGGTTATTGATACACTCGCGTTACCTGAAGAGACGCTCGAGATCAGGCAGTTCATCGAGCAAGAACTCCAGATACCGATCAGATATGTAGTCAACACGCATTATCATGCCGACCATACCTGGGGAAACTACTTGTTTCCGAACGCGACTGTTGTATCAAGCGTGCTTTGCCGGGATTTACTGGATACTCGCGGTCGTGAATCTCTCGAAGCTGCCAGAAAACAAGGCACGACGTTTCGGCAAGGCCGGATTGTACTCCCCCACCTCACTTTTGCTGCAGGATCATTGAGCTTGCGGGTGGGGAAGAAAACACTGACCCTGATATCCTTACCAGGTCATAGTCCGGATAATCTCGGCGTCATTGTGGAAGAAGATCGTGTGCTTTTCGCCGGAGATGTGTTCATGCCAATTCCCTATATCGTTGACGGAAATGCAGATGATATGGTCTTTTCCCTTAAACAGATCGGCAAGATGGGGTTGGAGAATGTCGTCCAGGGTCATGGAGACATCGTTTTACGCGGCGAAGTAGAAGGCAGCGTAAAGGATAATTTAGCCTACCTTTCGGCGATCCGCAGGGCAGTCCGCAAAGCCAGTCGCAGGAAATATCCTGGGGATATGCTGGAAGAAGTGGGAGTGGAAGATTGTGGAAAGAGCAGAGTCTTAATTGGTGGCTTGGCTGAAGAGCTGCACAGCCGCAATTTATTCGCTTTATACGAACAGCTGTATGATGAATACCCTGACTCATCAGAGGATGATGAGGAATATTATTAGATCAGCTGGCTGAATCCCCTTCAACAATTTTAATTGGCACCTCTGACACCGAGCCTTTCTCAATAAGGAAGCCTCGGCAATCCCATCGCCCAACTTCAGGAGACCAAATTAAGTGGATCACTCCCGGATAGGCTGCTCCGGCAACATCGATGCTTGATGGCGCTGGGGGTCCTTGAAGGTGAGAGTGGTAGATAGCCAGTATCTCCCAATCGTTTTCATCAACCTGATTAAAAACATCCAACTGCTGTACAGGATCCATCCTGTACCGGACAGGGCTATGCAGAATATTGGTGACTGGATAAACAGCCTGGCTGGTCTGATCTATACCCACTACCATCCCACACGCTTCTTCCGATTCATGCTTAACTACTTCATCAAGCATCATTTGCCAGTGGGCCCGCTTCAAGTTCAACATTCTACTAAGCCATCCAGATCGCAGTTCCCCACACGACCAACAGTACCACGGCGGGTTCAACGATAGCACGTCTTAGAGGTTGTCCCTCTGAGAGAGCGCCGATCAAACTGGTCAATGAATAGGCCGGACCAAGAATTAATAGCCCATAGGTAATTGGTGAAAGCGGCCAATAATGGAAGGCGGAAACGATGCCTGCCAAGATCACAACAATGACCAACGTCGGCAAATAAAGCCAAATCCCATTTAACCGCAAATGGAGGGTCCGCAGACTGACCAAACCCGCCGCCAACAGCAAAGCTGGGAGGATCAAAAACAATCGAAAACCAGCTGATTGTAAAACAATGGCCAATATTAAGAATAATGCGTAAGATACCGCGGTTAACGCGGCACTGGCTATTGGATAGCGTTCGTCCTCAGGATCGACGGCGATGAATTCTGCAACTAATACCAGCATTAGCAGGACACCAGCTATTGCGAAACTAATCAACCATTGGGGCCCGACAGGCAGTTGACTTAAAGGAATCCCAAGCGTCCAGGCCGTTAATGCCGGCAGCAACCAATGCTCAACAGTGCGCTTATCACCCAATGCCGGGTGGTCCCGTAAAAGCAGGTCTGCTCCAGTGGCTGTCAATCCAGCCACCAAAAGGGCAACCACGGTATGGATATTTATCTCGACAGCTAAGTAGAAACCAGGCAGCTGCATGCCAACCTCACGGGGTGGGATCTCTACAAAGCGGCTGGCTGCATATGCGAGCAATATCGCTGCGGATAATATACTCAATCGATCTGCATCTGGGAGATATGTGGTCTTTTCCACAATTGCATTTTAACCGATTTCTTGACGGGAACAGGTAAAGCGCTTAGGATTCATAGTGGAGGCGAAAATAATGCGCATTGGAATGATGGCAGATGCATATAAACCTCATGTAAGCGGGGTAACCAACGTCATCTCTTTAAGCAAACAATTTCTAGAAAAAGCTGGGTATGAAGTATACGTTTTTACCTTCGGTGGCGGCGATTACCAAGACGATGAACCGAACATAGTACGCACCAGGGGGATGAAGCTTGTCGATACCGGTATGTATTTCAGCGCCCGTCACAGTTCTGAAGCACAGAAGATCCTGCGCAAGATGGACATCATCCATGTTCACCATCCATTCACCAGCGGTCAGCTGGCGATCCGCTACTGCCGGGCTCAGGGAATTCCGCTAGTGTTCACCAACCACACTCGCTACGATCTTTATGCGCAGGCCTACCTGCCGATGATGGCTGAAGCCTTTGGAGACGCTTTCATTCGTTCTTACCTGCCTTCATTTTGTAAATCATGTGACCTGGTGATTGCTCCCTCACCTGGTTTAAAAGAAGTGTTGTTAAATCTTGGTGTTGAAGCAGAGATTGACGTCATTCCAAATGGGGTTGATATCAGGCCATTCCGTTCCGTTGACCAGCCGATCCCTCGCGAGCAGCTTGGTTTCAAGGATGATGATATCCTCTTGACATATATGGGTCGCATCGGGATCGAGAAGAACCTGCCCTTCCTGTTGCGAGCATTTGCTGGCATCGCAGGCACTTATGACAATGTTGGCTTGCTGATTATTGGTGATGGCGCCGAGAAAGAAAACCTGGAAGACCTGGTGAGAATAATGGGCATCAGTGACCGGGTTCATTTCACCGGCATGATTCCCTATGACATGCTGCCGGCTTACATGAAGGTCGCGGATGCATTTGTGACCGCATCCGTGACGGAAGTTCATCCTTTATCAGTGATTGAAGCTCTGGCTTCAGGCTTACCCGTCGTTGGCATCCAATCACCAGGTGTTGGCGATACGATTGAAGATGGGGTCTCTGGTTACCTGGCGCCAGAAGAAGATCTGGCAGTATTTACGGCTAAATTATCCCGCATTGTTACCGATCGGGACGCTCGTGAGAAAATGGCTATCCAGGCCAAAGAGATCTCAAAAGTGTACTCGATTGAGAATACGACCCAGACGATGATCGATCGCTACCAAAGACTGTATTTAGAATATGCTGGTCGCAAAAGAAGCTTTTTCCATCGCTTTACTCAACCATTCAGAAGGACCAAAAATTGAGCCAGACCAGCCAGGAATTGGGGCGCTGGGGTGAAAATCGAGCCGCAGAATACCTGCAGGAAAATGGATATTCGCTCATCGCCCAAAATGTCCGTACTCCATATGGGGAAATCGATTTGATCGTCCAAAAGATCCACGAATCCAGCGAAAATGACCTCACGACGGTATTTGTTGAAGTGAAAACTCGTTCCTCGCAATCTTTTGGCTATCCGGAAGAAGCGATCACGCCTCGAAAACGAGAAAATCTGATCTCAGCAGTGGAACATTATCTCCAGGAAAATCCAGACCTGGCTGGCTACTGGCGAATCGATGTCATCGCTATCGAGCAATATCCAAATCGCTCACCGATCATCAATCATTTCGAAAATGCAGTCCAATAGACTTGCCTAGACGCGAGCACAAGGGAAATGAGAAACCACCCTTCCAATGAGACCCACGTGGAGGACAAGCAGCCGCTGGTGGTCATCCTCGGGCCAACAGCAGTGGGCAAAACCGAGCTCGCAATTCACCTTGCCGACCAACTAGAAGGAGAAATCGTTTCCGCAGATTCGAGACTTCTCTACCGGGGGATGGATATTGGCACAGCGAAGCCAACAATAGAACAGCGCCAACGAGTACCTCACCACTTGATTGATGTCGCCGAACCGGATGAGGTTTGGAGTCTGACCTTGTTCCAGCGCGCGGCACACAATGCGATCAATGATATCCATGGTAGAAAACGAGTTCCGTTCCTTGTCGGGGGAACAGGACAGTATATACACGCGATTACTGAGGCTTGGAATATTCCAGAGGTAAAACCCGATCTCCAAGTGCGGCAGATCCTCGAGGACTGGGCTGCAGAGATCGGAAGGGAGGGACTGCATAGCAGATTGTCGGTGATTGATCCTGTTGCTGCCTCCAAAATTGATTATCGAAACCTGCGGCGCACTATTCGTGCCCTGGAGGTCATTTTTCTCAGTGGGAGATTATTCTCGGCTCAACGACAACGAGGGACACCTCCATTCCACTCTATCCAGATTGGATTGAGCATTCCACGACCAGAGCTCTATGAAAGGATCGATGTGCGGATTGATTCAATGTTGGCTGAAGGTTTTATAGCCGAAGTGGAATCATTATTATCCACAGGGTACAGTCCTGACTTGCCAACTTTTTCTGCAATCGGTTACCAGGAGATCATTGATTATTTGATGGGGAAAACGACTTTGGAAGAAGCAGTGACGATTATTCGTAGACGCACCCGCCAATTCGTTCGTCGTCAGGCAAACTGGTTTAAAGAAGAAGATCCGCATATCTCTTGGTTTAACTGCGAGACTCCTACATCAGAAATTGCTACTTTCTTGTTCAGCAAGCTCGATTTTGATTGACAAGTAATTTAATTATCCCTATACTATTTTTAACTAGAATCCTTTTTGGATTCTTTCGGTCCTGGGTCACTAATCTAGAAGGAGGTTTATCATGAATGAAAGGCCCTGGCTGAACAATTATGACGAGGGGGTTCCCCAACACATAGACTATCCTGCAATCCCACTACACGGTT
>CALBUI010000285.1 GCA_937968125.1 uncultured Anaerolineales bacterium
TCGAGTAATTCAGTTGGTAAGGTAAAATCGTCTTGGTAGGTCATGTTGTGCTCCTTTTCTTGGTTTCGCAACTTCTAAAAGGATACACCTGACCTACCGTTCTTTGAAATCTAATTTTACAGAAAGAAGTTTACACTAACAACGAATTTCATGATGTAACCTTTCTTACATTTGCGATTGCATCTATTGCATAGTTAAGATAGAACTTGTCAAAACTAAAAATGTGTCATACTACTGAAATGGCACAACATATTACACTCACAGAAGAAGAACGAACAGAACTTTTACAACTGATAAAGTCAGGAAAGCATTCAGCCCGGGTAATGGGAAGAGCAAGAATTCTACTCCTACTTGATCGGAGTCAAGGGCAGAAAAGGAAGCTTCGGGAAATTGCGGATGCAATGCTGACCAGCATAGGAACGATCTCCAATGTGAAGAGACGCTACATGAAGGGTGGTCTCGATTATGGCTTACATGATCGTCCTCGACCTGGAGCAAAGCCCAAAATAGATGGTGAAGTCGAAGCTCATTTGATAGCCTTAGTATGCAGCGACCCACCGGAAGGGCAAGAGCGTTGGACACTGCGGCTATTGGCCGAAAAACTGGTGGAGCTCGAATTGGTTGAGTCGATCAGTCATGTAGCAGTCGGAGATGCGCTGAAAAAAACGAACTTAAGCCTTGGCAAGTGAGGTCATGGTGCATTCCAGAAGCCTCGGCCCGATTTGTGGCCCAAATGGAAGACATTCTTGCTGTCTACCAGCAACCTTACGATGCCAAACGCCCACAAATCTGTTTGGATGAGATTCACAAGAACCTGCGCAGCATACCCAGAGGCGAGATTCCGATGGAGAAGGGCAGACCCAAACGGGAGGACCATGAGTATGAGCGTAATGGTAAATGCGCACTCTTTCTGGCTGTAGAGCCCCTGGCTGGTTACCGACAAGTCTGGGTTCGACCTCAGCGCACCATGCTAGATTTCGCAGATATCCTCAAACAACTGGTCGATGAAGTCTATCCAGAAGCGGACAAGATTGTACTAGTGACGGACAATCTCAACATCCATCATACCGCCTGCCTGTATGAACGTTACTCACCGGCGGAAGCCAGGCGGATTGCTAAGAAGATCGAGTGGCATTACACGCCTGTTCATGCCAGTTGGCTGAACATTGCTGAATGCGAATTGTCTGTTCTCAAACGCCAGTGCCTCCGAGCAAAAACTCCTGATATCGCCACTGTCGCCAAGAGAGTGGTTGCTTGGGCTCAACACCGGAACTCAAAGCATGCTGGTATTGATTGGCGTTTCACCACAGAGAATGCTCGCATCAAGCTCAAACGACTTTATCCTGTTGTTAATGTTCAAGATTCAACTTAACTATGCACTAGTACTTTCTCCTCACCGCTTTACAAAGATGGTAGCATTCCTCCCCCTCAATGATCTTTGATGGTTGCAGTATTCCCGACGGAATCATAGGTGAAGTTCCGATGCTGGAGTTAATCAAAATCACTGGGGATTCAACTTTTGATTTTCTTTAACCACCCTTGTAAAAATAGAACACTTGTGCTATAATGTAGCACGTATGAATTTCGAGCTTCACCATCAAGGCCATCATTCACCCACCCCCCATCCAGCCAGGGTTAGCGACCGTGAAAAATCTTTATTTTTTAATTAAAAATTCGCATCAAACCTTTCCCCAAACCATGACTTACATTAACTTGCCCTTGAGACACAAAATAAAACCAGGCTCCCTCTCCCCTGCACCCCCGCACCTCTGCTCCCTGGCACCCCAGCCCCCATGGTCCCTTGCCTCTCCCCTCGCTGCCTGGAGTTCACCGCGAAAAAAAATTTAAATTATTTAATCAAAAATCATTTCCCACCGAGAGGAATCAGGCGAAAAAAGGCATTTTTGATCAAATCCCTCCCAAAGGGGCTTCAAATACCCCTTTCTGGAGACCCACCAGGAACTTTTGCGCTGGAAAATTAATAGTAGTACCAGGGATTGTCGGAAATTTCGCACCTTAAAAATAGGGGTTTTCCCTTACATAGTCATACCTGCTTGACTTCGTCGCGATTATCAAATCTAGTCAGCTGCTGGATCATACCGATCGAGCACCACTGAGAATGCAGCCCAATAAATGAGTTCACCTCATTCGAGAAATACCTCCCAGGGTTGCTGCCAGCTTTTCTCGTTCACCAGCAGGGATGAACGCAGCTTCAACAGCAGCAGTGATCCGTTTCTGGAGTTCGGCCTGGGTCAGTCCTATTTTATCCCCTACCAGGGCGTACTCACTGCTCAAGGTGATCCCGGAGATGGCCGGGTCATCAGTATTGATGGTTGGGTTGAGACCAGCCTCGATCATTTTCTTAAATGGGTGTTCACCCACCTCGGCCACCACCCCGGACTGGTAATTGCTGGTGACACACACTTCAAAGGTCATATTTCGCTCGCGCGCCATGGCTGCAACACTCTGGTCTTCCAAGACTCGCACTCCGTGCCCAATCCTTTCGGCCTCCAGCAGGTCGATCGCCTGGGCGATGTTTCCGGCGGGACCCCACTCGGCAGCATGGATGGTGATCTTCAGCCCGGCTTGCCGGGCTTCCTGGAAAATTGGCGCAAATGGGACAGCAGGGAAATTGGCTTCATCCCCAGCCAGGTCAAGGCCGACAATCGCAGAATCAAGCCGGTCGGCAGCCTGGTGCGCAACCTCGGCAGCCAGGTGCGTACTCTCGTGGCGGTTGACGCTGACGATCAGCCGGGTTGTAACCCCATACTCAGCCTGGGCTTTCAGTGTGGCGGTGATCACCCAATCCATAACTTCGCCCAAGGGGTAATTCCCAGACCTCGCCAATGTAGAGGGGGTGAAACGCAGTTCCAAATATTTGACATTATCGGCCGCGGCATCGGCGATGGCTTCCTCGGTGATGCGAGTGATGACCTCAGGGGAACGATAAAACTGCCGCAAGACCTCAAATTTGGATAAGAAGTTTTGAGAGGTATGCGGATCGTCTTGGGTTACCTGCACCATAGATCCTAGCTTGTCGAGGTCAGGTAATTCGATATCGAATTCGCGAGCCACATCTATGAGCGTGGACAGGCGAATTGAACCTTCAAGATGGCGATGCAGGTCTACCTTGGGGGTGGCCTGGAAAAAATCCGCGGGGGAAGTCGGCATTGTCTCGTGCTGGTTATCAGCGCTTGCGCCTGCGCCGGCGACGTTTGCGTTTCCCCTTTTTCTTTTCTCCCCCATCTGGACTGCTCCCGCTGGCTGTGGGGGCTGGCGTGGCCAACTGTGGGGGTGCTTGGGGCGCGCTGACCGTGGTTTGAACTGCGCTCATATCACGCGGCCGGTAGATGAACATCCGGGTGACTACTCCCGTTCGTGTGTCATCGAGCAGTTCGCGGAACATCTCAAAGGCGCGGTTCTTATACTGTACCAGTGGATCCCGCTGGGCGTAAGCCTCTAAGCCGATCGAGACGCGCAAGGCCTCCATGCTGGTCAGATATTCCACCCACAGTTCGGATATCACTCCTAATAAGAGCTGGCGGTAAATCTCGGTCAATGCCTGGCGACCTAATTCGTCCATAACCTTGACCCGTTCCTCAGCT
>CALBUI010000286.1 GCA_937968125.1 uncultured Anaerolineales bacterium
CCTCGCTGGTGGAGCCCATGGCTCGGGTCCTCGGGGATCTGGGATCCGAGCATGCCCTGGTGGTCCACGGCTGTGATGGATTGGACGAGCTCTCCACCACGGGCCCCACCGAGGTAGCGGAAGTCCGGGAAGGGAAGGTGCGGGTCTATAGGGTGGAGCCCCAGGAGGTTGGCCTCGAGAGGGCCACACTGGAGGAGCTCAAAGGTGGATGGACAGGTGCTAGGCTGTTTCTGGTCAGCGTCTCCACCGATGATGCGCGCACAGTCGACCATTTAGTTCTCAAGCTGGATCGAATCCATCAGAAGGTCTCCAAAACTGAGAGTGAAAAGCATAAATTGGTACACAGCCTGGCTCCCAAGAAATTTGCCATGGCGCATGTTCCCGAAATCACGTTCGAGGCAGTCACGGGAAATGCGATTGCGATCTTCTACACCATCGCGGGACAATCACTACTCAGATACCGTACTCTGGCTTCATTCCAGAGGCAGGATCAGTTGGAGACTATTTTCGAGAAAACTAACACAGTTTTGCTTGAGGATTGGAATGTTGACCGAACCTGTGAACAGGGACTACACCCGGTTGATTTACTTGAAAGATGGTTGGGTTACCGACTGACAGCAAGTGGAAATCTGAAAAGCTTCCTCAAGGATGTCCTTCACCTGCCTGAATCATGTGAGGGCTTCCTGATCGATGATCAGGTCTACCCTAATCCAGTATTCTACTGCTGCGATCGAGCTGCCTGGGGGGATATGCGTAAGCTGGATGCTTTGTGTGGATTCTGCCATCGCGATTTAAATATCAACAATATCCTTGTGAAGTTCAGCGAGAATGCCCTTGATTTAGAAGGATTATATTTAATCGATTTTGACTCATTCAAAGAGCAGATGCCGTTGATCTTCGACCAGCGCTACCTGGAGATGTCCTACTTAATGTGTGAGGTTGGCCGCACCAGCATTGTAAAATGGGTTGATTTCGTGATTCAATTTGCCAGCGAGGATATGCCGCCCGCGCAAAAAGTACCTGTTGAAATGGCAGGTGTTTGCGCAGTTATCAACAGCGGCAGGATGGATTTCATGCGTTGGGTGCAAGTCTCCCATGCCAGCCTCTCGGATGATCTGTGGGCGCAGTTCTGGTTGGCGGGAGTGGCGGCGGGATTGAATTTCTGCAACAAGACAGCCTTAAGCACGCAAGAGAAATTGGGAGGCTTAATTTATGCTGCAACTCATCTTAAGCGCTTCTGCACCCAATTTAATATCCGCCTGTCAGAGAAAGTAAGCTCACTGCCTGTGGCGAACATTCTGCAGGAAGCCGAACATGGTGATGATTATCTTACTACGAGGCCAGAAAAGGTGGATGAAATCCAAGCCCAAGAGTATGCCACTCCTCTCATCGGTCGCCAGGAGGAGCTGCAAGAGATCAGCCAGCTTTTGAGAGATCAGCGCCTAGTCACACTTTCGGGACCCGGGGGTATCGGTAAGACCCGCTTATCGTTGGCAGTAGTTGAAACCAATCGCGATCGTTTTGAAAACGGCGCATTTTTTGTGCCTCTGCTGTCGCTCAACTCGACTACGGCGGTCATCCCCGCCATTGCAAATGTGCTCGGACTTAGTTTTAGCGAGGGGAGCCAACCATTTGATCAGCTGCTGGGATATCTGAAGGATCAGCATGTGCTGTTAGTGCTTGATAATCTTGAGCACCTATTGGTCGAGGAGCACAATGCAGATACCCTGGCTCTGATCGAAAGAGTGTTGACCACTTGCTCCAAGGTAAAAATCCTGGTTACCTCACGGGAGTTGCTCCGATTACCCCAAGAGCACGTCTATTTCCTGGAAGGATTGACCTTTGTTGATCTGGATACTCCGGTTGTCTCTCTTGAAGAAAGCGCGGTAGCTCTGTTTATTGAGCGAGCTCAAAAAGCACAAAGTGAACTCGATTTGTCCACAGATTCTGGCCTTAATCAAGTTCGCCAAATCTGCAGCCTGGTTGAGGGTTTGCCACTGGCGATCGAGCTGGCCGCGGCCCAGCTGCGCTTGTTTACACCCGGTGAAATTTACTCGGAGCTCCGCAAATCGCTGGCTGTCCTGGACACAGGTCTGCGCGGAACGAGTGCCCGGCATGCCAATATGAGTGCAGTTTTTGAGGCTTCTTGGAAGAATTTAGATTCCCGGGAACAGGTGATATTTGCCCGTCTATCGGTTTTCCGGGGCAGATTCTCCCACCAGGCAGCCTCCCAGATC
The DNA here is from genome assembly GCA_937968125.1 of uncultured Anaerolineales bacterium. Taxonomy (GTDB): domain Bacteria; phylum Chloroflexota; class Anaerolineae; order Anaerolineales; family UBA4823; genus PFL25. Next base: position 2,238 of record CALBUI010000286.1, read on the forward strand.
GCCCAAATCGATATTCAAACCTTGAGGCAGCTGGTGGATAAATCACTGATCAAGATACAAACAGCAGGACGTTTCAATCTGCATCCTCTGATCCAGATGTTTGCTGCTGAAAAGTTGAATAGCATGCCAGGTGAGCAGGATGATATCTATGAGCGACATTATCGTTATTACCAGGATTTGCTTCACCAGGCGGTCCAGGAATGGCGTGCGAAATCCACCCCGCAATCCATGGATCGGTTGCGTTCCGACAGCGAGAACCTAGTGGCTGGTTTCGGTTGGATCCTGAACCACTCAGATTGGGATGAAATAGCAACCTACCTGGAAGACTTGTGGCAGTTCTTCAAAGTGCAGGGGCGCCTGCCGGAAGTGATGGAATTATTGGAAGAGGCATTTCAGGCAGGCCAGTCTGCTAGCCCACCAGCAGATAATTTTCGCTTGGCATATTGGCGCCGGAGGATTGGGCAGGCTTACATGTGGATGAGCCAGCTTCAACAGGGAGAGGATAACTTCCAGATATCAATTTCCCTGCTGGACCGACCTCTGCCATCCAGTCGAAATGTATACCTGATCCGTATTTTCGGGGAAATTCTGATCCAGCTGCTGCACCGGGTTTTTCCTGGCCTGGTTGAAAGCCAAGATGATAACGCGCGTGCCCGCTACCGGGAGGCATTTGTTAATTATGAACAAATGGCCGATAGAGCCATTGTGGAAAATAAGAACCTGTTGTTCCTGTACTGCGTCGCTCGATCGCTTAACCTATCTGAAAATACTGGAGAGCACTCCTTAATGGCGCGCGCATACGCTACAACAGGATTTGCAATGGGTATTATTGGTTTTAATAGATTGGCTGAGCATTATCTACGCATGGCAAGTGAGTTCATCCAAGACGAATCCACATCAAAGAGCCGTGAACTGGTAATGAGATTCTCGGGTTATTACTACGGAAGCATCGGTGAATATACTCGGGCTGAAAAATTTTTTCTGTTGGCAGCCAACCAGGCAGGTGAATTAGGCCGAATTTGGCTCCAGGAAACGAATTGGACGGGATTATTGTTCATAGCACTGAACCAGGGCAGGTTTGAACGGGCATTATACTTTGCACAGCGAGTCAGAGATTCTGCCAGCCAGCGGGGCGATGCTGGCTTTGAATCCGCTGCGAATTATTGGGAAGCCACGGTTAAGATCGAGCAGAAACTATTTTCCGAAGCGATGGCTCTGCTTGAAGAAGCGGCATCAGCACCACATGAGGTAATGAATGTCCTAGATTGGATCATCGTGCACTCGGCGCTTGCCCAAGCCCATCTGCGCCAAGGTCAAATCGCACTTGCCTTGGAGGCAGCTGAACAGGTGATGAACATTTTCACCCAGGCGCAGCGCCCGTCCAACGCCTTATTCCTCTACGGGTATGCAAGCCAGGCAGGATTGTATTTACGCTTATGGGAAGAACAGCCCGCAGTGGTTTCGGTCCATGAGATGAAAGATTCTGCGCGCCAGGCTTGCCGGTTTTTTGATGAATTTGCGAACATCCATCCTTGCGGAAAGCCCCGGGCTCTACTTTACCGCGGATTATGTGATTGGCTGGAGGGTAATGGTGAAAAGGCGCAACGAGCCTGGGAGCAGAGCTTAAAAATTGGGGAAAAATTCGGCTCTCCTTTCGAGCAGGGTTTGATCCATTATGAAATCGGCCGCCATTTATCGCCTGGCGAAGTTTCGAAACAGGAGTGGTCTGGAATCCAGCATCTCCAGCGTGCTATAGAGATCTTCACCAGCCTGGAAGCAACCTACTATCTCGAGCGGGTTAACCACGCCCTGGCTGATCTGGAACATCCCAAGTGACCGTCGAAACCAGATCTGAACATGATTTTGATATCGGAGCTACATCTGACCTAAACCTGCGGGTTAGTGCAGCCAACCTGGTGAAAGTCTATTTCAACCAACCTCTGGATCAGCAGACAAAGCTGGTCCTGGAGCGAACTGCAACTGTGCGAGCGAGCCATGGAAGATATACTGTTTCCGTGAGGGCAAAACCCTTCGGTGGCGGTCTTCGGATTAATGGTCCTGGGGTGCTGCGGACAGAGGTAGGGGAATTTAATTTTGATAGTTATCGATCTCATGTGGAAAAGGATTTCCGCATCTTTATTAACCCAACCAATTGGGATTCATTGAAGCAGTTTTGTTGGCAGCATTTACGGGAACCGAGTGAGGTGTTGGAATCATCACCCCGGCGTGAACTGGTGGAAGAATTTCGCGATGCCTTGAAGACTGATATCAAGCCCGAACAGTACCACATGAAGTGGTCAAAGATCGTTGTTGAGGATGACCCGACACGCACTGGCAGTCCACGGTCAACAGGGAGCCTCACTACCAGGATTTACTCGATCCATGAAATGCAAGTTCTTGATGCTGATATAATCGCAGATTTGATCGAAAGCAGCACCAGCCGGTCGAATCAAGATTTGCGTGAAGAAGCAGAAAGGGACTACCAGAAAGGGGGACTGGGCAGGGCGAACGCAGTCCTTGCACTGGATTACGAGAACTTGGTTGAGGTTTTTAATAAGCTGCCAAAGGCACCCAACCATGGAATAACCCGCGTGTGGGGGAATGACCTAGAAAGCAATGTACTGGCGCTGATCGATGAAGTAGAGTCAAATAAGTACCAGGATTTATCTTTTGATGGTTTTGAATGATGGGGCTGGGAATGACACCTCAACAATATGATTTGTATGCGCTTGATTCACGCCATTATGCTTGCGCCGAAGCACTATTATGTATTTTACGTCATACCCTGCTGGACAATTTTCTATCTATGTTAAGTGACCTGCCCCCCAAAAACTGATCCAGGTAGAATGAGAGGATCGGTGGAAAAGGAGGCAAAAAATGCCAAAAGGAAGAAGATACACCCCAGAACAAATCATCACCAAATTGCGTGAAGCCGAGGTGCTGCAAAGCCAGGGGATGAGTGTAGAAGAAGCAGCGCGGATTAGAGATTGCGTCTCAGACATATTATCGATGGCGGAAAGAATATGGGGACATGAATACAACTCAAGCACGCAAACTGAAAGACCTGGAGAGAGAGAATCTACAACTCAAGAAGTTGGTCGCCGATTTGTCATTGGAATGGTGGTTGCGCCCGGTCAGAATGCAGGTGCGGGTGGGCGAGCACAGCGCGGTGGTGTGCATAATTTCCATGGGAATTGCACGCCAATTGCACGTGAATCTAGAAGCCTGCCGGTAAGCAGGCTCCGGTGTCCCATATATTGGGTGTATCATGCAAGGATCCCCAATATATTAGGTAGAGCGGGTGGGGTCGAACCCACATGGTGTTACCACCGGGGGATTTTAAGACTCCTATGTTCGTGTCTATCCCATAAATCTATGTCTATATTGTCTCTAGATTCTCCAACAAGGGGAAAAAAATGTCTCTTGTGTCCATAAATTTAATAATTTCTATGCAAACTGCACATTAACTGCACACAAATTCACCAGACAAGGAGTAGGAAAGGCGACTCTTAGCTCGTTAGTGAAAATGCTTTCTTGTTTCAAAAAAACTCTTATACCGATCTTTCGCAGATGAGCTGCGAACCGCTTTCCCCATGATTTTTGGACGAAAAACGTCTAAGGGGTTACGAGTCTCTAAGAAATTACCTATTGGGAATGAATATTCTGACATCTGGTGCTTCTTCCCTAATGATCTTCCTGGCTTATGGTAAGAACCTGGTGCAGCAATTCAGAGAGCGTCAGGTTTCCAATGATGTGATGTGATTCATTGATTACGGGGAGAACGATTAAATCTGCATCGATCATTATATGGAGAGCGTGTGCTAGAGTATCATTGGCAAACACTGCTACAATATTCGTCTCCTGGCGAAGAATGTCAACTACCGTCGTAGCACTAACAAGAGTGCTCAATCGGATGGTCTTATCCACATCGGTTAATGGCATTAGCAAAGCTGCCCCAAGCTTTACACGTACCCAATCAAGCAGATCCGTTCTGGTGATCACGCCGGAAAAACGATCATCCTCGTCTACAACAAAAACTCCCCGAAGGTCAGTATGATTAGCAAAATTTTCAATAACTTGCCTAAATTCATTGTCGAATCCCAATATGATTGGATCTTCATCATCCAACTGGAATGCGTCCTTCACAGTCAATTTTTGCAAGGTATTCATCGTCTGTTTTCCTTATTCAGTCCATAAACCTCAGGAGCGATGAAGATCAATCCTGAATTGGGTTGATCCAAATTGCCAACGATGTTTTGGGCAGCTCCGACTAAAGTATGAGCGGTATCAAGGTCATCGACAACAGAAAACATTATGCGGTTGTGTGTTTCAGTCAATTTGTAAAGTTCGCCCAGACTTGGTATTAGTGGTAAGTCATCACGAATACCGCCTTGTCGAACGTGTCCGAGACCTGTACTCTCCAAAATGGTGATCCCTTTTACGCCGACATCCTCCCAGGCATCCAGAATTTCGTGACTACGATCAGGATCATCAATAACAAAAACGACTGGGTTACTCATGGTTTACTCCTTTGAACTTAAGGAATCTTCTGCACGTAGGAATCAAATGGTTGGTTTGTTTTTCGCGAATTGTACGTCCTCAGAGGATTTGGGACAAAACTTGCGATTAGCTAAGAGAGTCTTTCCGACTTATGCTTGAATAATTATACATGGATAGGCTGTAAATTTTGACTGCGCCTTTGCTGCATGGTCTTCCGCTTCGTTTCTTCTCTTCTAGTCAGCACCTCCTCGAATTTCCCAAAATAAATATCTGCTGGCGTCAAATTATTCAGCGACTCAAGGTAGCGTTCATTGTTGTAGTATTCAACAAATTCAGCCAATGTCTTTTTAAGCCCTGAGGGGGAATAGTAATTCTGATGCAAAATCACATTCTTCATTGATCGGTGAAATCTTTCAATTTTTCCTTGCGTCATGGGGTGGTAGGGTGCACCCCGGATATGTTCAAGATGCTTGCGCTTTAGAAACCTGGCCAAGTCTTTAGAAAGATATGCTGGACCATTGTCAGTGAGCAACCTGGGACGATGTCGGACTCTGGCTTGCTCCAGGCCAGACTTCTTTAGTGCCATCATCAACGTCTCTTCAACATCATCGGCATTCATCGTGGGAGAAAGTTTCCAAGAAAGAATGTATCTGGAATAATCATCCGGTACGGTTGATAGGTAATACCATCCCCAATAAATTACCTTGAATTGAGTAAAATCTGTTTGCCACAGCTCATGAACTCGCCTGGTGGGTTTCTCATACTTGTCCTTAGCTGACACCATATGGAAAATTGAACTTTGCACCAGGTCAAAACTTTTCAGTATGCGATAGACGCTCGATTCTGAGATGAAATACCCCATTTGATCCACAAAATACCATGCAATCTGCCTGGGTGATTTATCCGGAAAGCTCAATGCTAGATCTACAACCTGCAGCCTGACATGCTCTGGGATCCGGTTCCAGAACTGGCGTGGGTTTGACTTCTTGTCTGCTAGCCCATCATAGCCTTCTTCCTGGTACTTTGCATACCAGCGGTAGAAGGTGCTTCTGGGAACATCCAGCTCTTCCAGCGTCTTGCCGATCGGAAGACTTGAAAGTTCTACAAGATGGATGATCTCCATTTTCTCTTCCTGGGAGCGGCGGATCAATCGTCCCACGTCTTTCCCTCCAGACCAAGCAAGCTTTTTTTCAACTCCCGGTTCTTCAGCGACAGCTCAGCCACCAGCAGCTTGAGCTGATCCATCTCTCGCCGCAGATCCTTAACTTCATCACTGGTTGCCTGACGATTGGTGTTACCTGCCAGGCGTTGTTTGCCAGCTTCCAGAAATTCTTTGCT
>CALBUI010000287.1 GCA_937968125.1 uncultured Anaerolineales bacterium
TGCCAGGCAATTGGGGGGAGCAGTTGAACGCATTGCGCTGCTGGAAAGAATTCAAGAGAATGCCCAACAGGTGCAGCATATCATCGATACTGTCCCTGAAGGTGTAATCCTTCTAGATGAAAATAGACAGGTTGTACTTGCTAATCCAGTTGCCCAAACCTACCTGATTAACCTGGCCCAGTTTACCCCTGAGGATTCCCTCAGCCACATGGGTCATAAACCACTTAAAGATCTTTTGAAAAAGGAGATTCAGGATTTGTGGTATGAGCTGGAGGTTTCTGGACCTCCCCGCCAGGTTTTTGAAGTGGGGGCGCAGCCCCTAGAGAAGGACGATGACTCTGGAGGTTGGGTCGTAGTTATTCGCGAAGTGACCCAAGAGCGGGAAACTCAAACACGCATCCAAATGCAGGACCGGCTGGCAACTGTAGGACAGTTGGCGGCGGGAATTGCCCATGACTTCAACAACATTCTGGCCGCGATTGTGGTCTATGCAGATTTGCTGCGGCGTGATCCTAATTTAATGTCTGGCAGCCAGGAACGACTGAACATTATTCAGCAGCAGGTACAACGTGCGGCCAGCCTCATCCGGCAGATTCTAGATTTCAGCCGGCGATCGGTGATGGAACAAAGCACGCTAGATCTGCTGCCGTTTGTTAAAGAATTAGATAAGCTTTTACGTAGGGTGCTGCCAGAAACAATCCACGTTGAACTGAATTACGAGCCAGGGGTATACCTGGTGAACGCGGACCCAACCCGGCTGCAGCAAGTATTTATGAATCTGGCCGTTAATGCGCGTGATGCCTCTGCAAATGGCGGAACCCTAAAATTCGAGCTCGATCAAATTAATTTCGAAGAAGGTGATGTTCCTCCATGTCCCGACGTTCCCCCTGGATCTTGGAACCGCATCACAGTAATCGACTCTGGGGAAGGGATTCCTGCGGACATCCTGCCGCACATATTCGAACCGTTTTATACGACCAAACCAGTTGGGGAAGGCACAGGATTGGGTTTAGCACAGGCATATGGTATCGTCAAGCAGCATGATGGACACATCGACGCGCACAGCGTGGTTGGAGAGGGGACCACATTTCATATTTACCTGCCTGCTCAGCTGCCCATAACTGAGGCCGTCAATATGCCTGATTTTTCTCCCGAGATAATGGGTTCAGGTGAGAAATTGTTGTTGGTCGAGGATGATTACTCAACACGCGCAGCGATGAAAACATTATTAGAGGATTCAAACTATAGGGTATTGGTGGCTGCCAACGGGCAGGAAGCGTTATCAATTTACGAACAAGAGGGGGAGACGATTGCGTTGGTTATCAGCGACATGGTTATGCCAGAAATGGGTGGAGTTGAGTTATACCAGACTCTGGTAGGACAGCGGCCGGAGGTCAAGATGCTCTTTATCACGGGTCACCCAGTTATAGAAGATGACCAGTCAATGCTCGAGTCTGGGAACGTGCATTGGTTGCAAAAACCATTTTCGGTTGGGGTATTCAGCGAAGCAGTGTCCAGTTTTTTAGATGAATAAATGCCTTTTGGCAGTTCAAAAAATAGCGATTGGTTCAACCCTGCTGCGGCCGGTTCTTGACTCGACGGATGAAGGTCGGGGTATTTAGATTTCGTTCCAGGAAATAGGTGAAGTAGCGCTGCATAAGCTGTTCCAGATCCCTGTTTAGTTGTGGTGACAGCTTAGCTTTTGCTGCCTCAGTATATGAACTCCGCTGGTAATGACGCAGGTATTTTAGAGTATTCAAAGAAATTTGACTGGCATCGGGAATCTTGGGCCCACAGCGTGGGCATAGGGCGCCACCCATTGATATCGAAAAAAACTGATCTTCAGCCTGGATTTCTGACCCACAGTTCACGCAATTGGTCAATTCGGGTCGATACCCCAAGAGCTCCAGTAATTTGATCTCAAAATAACGCACGGGGAGGTCGGGATCGCTTTCAGTATTTATCCGGCCCAAGGTCTTGTTTAATAAGTTGAAAATTTGTTGGTTATCATCCTCATCATAAGTAAATCGATCCAGCAGCTCGGTAATATAGGCCGCATATCCAATTAGGAGCAGATCTTCGCGCAGATTCAAGAATGCATCGATTGTTTCCGCCTGTGTCACGATCAGAAAAGTGCGACCACGTGCCATTAACAGGTTTACTCGGGTGAAAGGTTCTAGATGACCGGCTTTGCGTGATTTTATTTTGCGGATCCCTTTGGCGATAGCCTGCACTTTTCCGATCTTGCGCGTATATAGCCAAAGCATTCGATCTGCCTCCCCCCAGTTTTTGTGCCGTAACACGATGGCTTCGGTTCGGACTGTTCGCTCTTGGATAGGCATGGGCGCATTATACACGATTGGAGCTGGACATAATGAGCTTGAAAACTGAAACGCATCGAGCGAACAACGATTCTCAAGTTGAATCCAATAAGGTGCGACGCACCAGGCATAATAAGAGTCGCTGTTGACCTTCGACAGCAATTGACGCTATGTACTCCATCTGGTAGAATCCTTCCGCCCGGAGCGTTGTACCCTTCGCTCGGGCACGCTCTCTGTAAAATCCGAGAATTGCAGAGCGTTATCCTCAGAGAGAAAGGGCTTGAGAAAAATGAAAGTACTATTGTTGCAGGACGTGTTTAAACTCGGTCGGGCGGGTGATGTAAAACGAGTTGCCGATGGTTATGGTCGAAATTACTTAATGCCGAAGGGACTGGCTGTTTTAGCGACTCCAGGCGCCCTCAAACAGGTCGATCGGATCAAGGCTCAGGCAAATGTAAAGCGAGATGCACTGAATGAAGAATTGGGTGTCGTGGCTGAACAGCTGGACGGCATGGTATTAAGCTTTACTGAGAGGGCAAGTGAAACCGGAAAACTCTATGGATCCGTAAATGCCCAGATGATCGCAGAATCGATCACTGAGAAGACCGGTGTCGAGATCA
>CALBUI010000288.1 GCA_937968125.1 uncultured Anaerolineales bacterium
ACCAGGCGATAGATGTCAATCTTACTGGTACATTTTTATGCTGCCAGGAAGCTGGACAGCAAATGAGAGAGAAAGGAGGGGGAGTGATAATCAATGTGTGTTCGATTTATGGAATGGTAGGACCTGACCAGCGAATCTACAAGAGAGATGGAGAAAGACCCCAATTCAAACCTGCATACTATTCAGTCACTAAGGCTGGGGTATTAGGTTTGACGAGTTATCTTGCGACTTATTATGCAGGGAAAAATATCCGCGTAAATGCACTGACTCCTGGGGGAGTGTATAACGATCACGACGATGAATTCTTGACCGCTTACTCAGCCCGAACCGTGATGGGGAGAATGGCTGAAAAAGATGAGATGAACGGCGCCTTGCTGTACCTCGCTTCGGATGCATCTTCCTATATGACGGGGGGAAACCTGGTGGTTGATGGAGGTTGGACCGCCTGGTGACCACAAGTGAGGTCATAGCGATCATCCCTGCCCGGGGTGGTTCAAAGAGCATCCCCCGCAAGAATATCCTTGATTTTGCAGGATATCCGCTAATTTCGTATAGTATTGCGGCCGCTTTGGAGGCAGACACTATTGATCGAGTCATTGTATCCACTGATGATCAAGAAATTGCGGAGATCTCCATCGAGTACGGTGCAGAAGTGCCATTTATCAGGCCAGAGGATATTTCCAGGGATGAAACCCCGGATTTTCCCGTGTTCAAGCATGCTCTTGAGTGGTTGAAATCAAACCAGGATTACCACCCTGAGATAGTTGTGCAGTTGAGACCAACCTCACCGTTACGCCGGGTTGAACATATCAACCAGGCTGTGTTGAGATTACTAGAACGTCCTGATGCGGATTCGATCCGCACGATATGTGTGCCTTTCCAGAATCCATACAAGATGTGGAGAGTCGGCGAAGATGGATTTCTCCTACAACTGATTGAAAGTGATTTGCCAGAACCTTACAATTTGCCCCGCCAGGCACTCCCTGAGGTTTATTGGCAAACGGGTTATGTAGATGCTGCCTGGGTTGACACAATCTGGGAAAAGTGGTCGATGACCGGAGAGCGAATTCTGCCGCTGGTAATCGGTGCAGAAGAGTGGATCGATATCGATTCTCCTGATGATTGGAGACGAGCAGAAAGGTTGTTGGAGAGCAGTGAGATCACAATGGGGGACTTAGGATACGAAATTAAAGCTGATCGCAAGGCGAGAGCCCAGAAATAAACCACAGTTTTTCTAAATCAAACTTAGTAATTTAGTTCCATTCCAAGCAATGGAATCCTATAAAACAGAACCTGGAGGATTTTATGACCGTGGTCAAAATTGGTGACCGCTTAGTAGGTGATGATAACCCGACCTATGTAATTGCAGAAATTGGCGTCAATCACAATGGGATTCTTCCCCTGGCGATTGAATTGATTGACGCGGCTATCTCAGCCGGCGCTGATGCGGTGAAGTTTCAGAAAAGAAACTTAGAAAACCTTTATGCAAAGAAATACCTGGAAAATGCGAATTCCGGTGAAAAAACGCTGCGCTACCTGCTCCCGATATTGCAGCGCGTTGAGCTGACCGATGAAGCATATTACGAGATTGTGGATTACTGCAAACAAAAAGAGATCACCTTCATGTGTTCGGCATTTGATGCTGAGAGCGCCGATTTTGTTGATCAATTAGGTGTGCCGGCCTTCAAAGTTGCCTCAGCAGATATGACCAATATACCCTTACTGGATCACCTGATTGAGAAAAGGAAACCTTTGATCATGTCCACCGGCATGTCGCATATGGATGAATTGGAGTTCAGTGTCAACTACTTAAAAGAGCGAGAGGCTGAATTCATACTATTACATTGCAATAGTACTTACCCAGCTGCTTTTGAGGATATCAATTTACGCTTTATGGATCGATTGAGAAAGTATGGCGTCCCCGTGGGATATTCTGGCCATGAACGTGGGATAGCCGTTTCGACTGTGGCGTCCGCATTAGGCGCTTGCATCATCGAGCGACACATAACACTTGACCGGACTATGGATGGACCAGATCATGCCTCCAGCCTGGAGCCGCACGGGTTTCAGAAAATGGTGCGTGATATTCACCAGATCAATTTAGCGTTGGGAACAGGCGAAGAGAAATTTATTTCAAGGGGAGAGATTCTTAATCGGGAGGTGTTGGGCAAGAGCCTGGTTGCGACTCGCCAAGTTGAACCTGGAGAAGAAATAACTGCAGATATGGTTGCTGTTAAGGGTCCGGCCTTGGGCCTGTCTCCCCAACGATATCCTGAACTAATTGGAAAAACCTCGACGCGAGTTATCCAGGTTGATGAACCTTATACAGATAGAGATCTCGGCATTAATATTGAGCTCGACGTAGAACATACCTTACCTCTTGAATGGGGGTTTACGGTTCGTTTTCGAGATTTCGAAGATACATTGAAATACCATCCACGCATGCTTGAATTTCATTTTACCGACCAGGACCTGGATGAGCATTATCCAGGTGGGGACCACGATTTAAAACTGGTCGTGCACGCACCAGAATTTTTTGAGCGAACCCTGGTTGATTTGTGTTCACTAGACGAATACCAAAGGAAACAATCCTTAGCTTTGATCCAAAAGACAATTAATTTAACCCGGGAGATGAGCAACCATTTCATCGATGTTCCCAAGGTGGTCGTTCACACAGGGGGGATGAGCCTCGATCATCCAATTGAGGACAAGAAAGCGTTATATGATAATTTGCGCACCTCAGTAGAAGAGTTGGATTACGATGGCGTTGAGCTGCTTCTAGAGAATCTGCCCCCGCATCCCTGGTACTTTGGCGGCCAGTGGCTGACGAATGCTTATATGGATGCATACGAGATTGTTGATTTCATTAAACCCTTGGGATTAAATATGTGTTTTGACACTTCTCATGCAAAACTGTACTGCAACTGGGCTCATGTCGATTTCTATGAACAGGTGAAGGTTCTGCTGCCATACATTAACCACCTCCATTTATCAGACGGAGCTGGTTTGGATGGGGAAGGATTGCAAATCGGTGAGGGGACAATTGATTGGGTGCATTTCTTCGAAGTTATTGGGGCAGGTACACCGGAGGGGTATCAAGGGACGATGATCCCTGAAATCTGGCGAGGACACCAACGAGGTAATGAAGGATTTGTTATCGCGATCAAGCGATTGTCGGATGCATACTCAGAAGCTGAACAGAAGGTAAGTGCAAAACAAGTTTCAGTTTGATGGGTAAACCAAGCCTCTATGCCCGATATGGGATGAAAAAAGAGGATGTAAAGCGGGATTGGCGGCTGTACCAGCTTAACCGGCAGGTTGCCAATAATGCACATCCAAAACCTGACAACCCGACCGTTGGCTTTTTTGTCGCTTCAGCGAGATTGTCCGGGATCAGTTTGAATGCCGCATACGCCTATTTGACCGCCTGTGGACTGCAAGTTGCAGGCATACCAGTGGCTTATTTCGCCTGCAATGCAGGGATGAGCCGATGTGTATTAGGGACGAATTGGCAAG
>CALBUI010000289.1 GCA_937968125.1 uncultured Anaerolineales bacterium
GGGAAATCTGGTTCCAATAATTCGTGGGTGCTTGACTGTAGACGCGAATATAATTATCGGTCAGCCCACTCAAATTCCATTTTTTAGAATCTAATTCCGTAACGCTTTCCCAGAGCACAGGCAAGGTTTGGTTGATAAATTGATCCTGGTAATTCCTGGTAGAGTCCGCCAAGATTTCACGAAGCTGTGCATTTCGTTCTTTCCTCAACTGAAATGGTACCTGAGCTGGCATTTCGGCAGCAGCAGTACCAGGTCTCTCAGAGTAAGTGAACACATGGCCCCCAGAGAAGGATATTTCCTGGATATATTCGACAGTCTCAAGAAATTCGCTCTCGGTCTCACCAGGAAAACCGGCAATCAAATCGGTGGTGATAGCAATTCCTGGACTAGCTGCACGCGCGTAAGAAACTAACTCAGCAAATGATTGGGGCGTAGTATTACGCGCCATTCTGCGTAAGACCGTCGCAGAACCTGATTGCAATGGTAGGTGTAGATGGCGGCACAGTCGGGGATCTTCCCATAAAGAGAAGAATTTTTCATCCAAATCCCACGGTTCGAGGGAGGACAATCTCAAGCGAGGGACTTTGGTTTCCTCTAGAATGGTGCGTACCAGCTGGTAGAGGCTGGTTGAATTTGGGAAATCATAACCCCATGATCCCAGGTGGACGCCAGTCAGGACAATCTCTTTCGCCCCGGTATCCAGGTCATTATTTGAGGCAAGAGCGGCGCGGATGTCGGCCAAGATATCTGGAACCGACCGGCTTCTTCCAGATCCTCGGGCGATAGTGGTCACGCAAAAGGTACAGCGGTTATCGCAACCATCCTGAACCTTTATGAAAGCCCTGGTTCGGAGACGTGCGCCCGGGATTAATTCCCTTGCTACTGGCTCAAGATCAAAATCCTCTTTTGGTATGTCTAATACCATTGGAACCAAATTATTTTTGTCATCGTTTGAGATAACACTGCTTACCCCGGATAAATTTTCAGCAATACCAGGATTTAGAGTTGACCAGCATCCTGTAACCACAACCTGATCGACCCCAGCGCGTACTGCCTGGCGTATCTTTCCGCGGGAATCTGAATCTGCGGCGTTTGTGACGGTGCAGGTATTGATCACTGCCAGGTCAGCTTCATTTGCACTGGGCACCAATGTGTGTCCAGCTGCCCGAAACTGGCGCGCATAGGTCTCGATTTCACTTTGGTTCAGCCGACAGCCGATCGAATCCAGGTATATTCTCATAACTAATAAAAAAGATGTGCTAAGTTTACGGCTTAATCGTGGAAAGGTTGTCGAACAGGACCACGTTTTCTTGGGCTGCCAAGTTGCCGGCTAACAACCCGATGTCTCCGCGTGGTAAGTCACTATCAGACACCTGAGCCACTAGTTGGCCGTTGATGTACAATTCTTGTTGGTCCGCAATGCAGTCTACTCTAAGATGATTAATCGACTTGCCTTGAGAAATTATCTCGCTTGGTTTCATTCCTTCGGCATTGATCAATGACTGAACGCCGTCAATCGTTTTCCCGATGCCGTAATAACCATCGCTGCTGATCACAAAGAAATAATAGTTTTCCTTATCTTTTGCCCGGCAAACCAAACCGAAAAGATCGTCTGAGGAACCAATAACTTTAATCATATCTGCTTCTAAGCGCACATCGGTGAGATTGAGACCAGGTCCGGCCCAGATCATATTGTGATCTCCCTGAACCTCGATCCGGTAATATCCATCGAAATAATCTACAGTACCGAACTGCTCATCGCTTTGGTTTTCCCACCCACTGGAGGCATTTGAAAAATCATCCTGAAAGAGGACAGCTCCAGAGGGCGTCTCAAACAATTCAGTAGTCAGGGATGTCAATTGACATGCTAACGAAATTAAACTCAGGAAAGCTATCCAGATGGACCTTCGCCGCATAGAACCACCTTGCCATAATCTTACTCGGAAGGTGGATATTGTAGCATAGGAAGAAATAACCCAGAAAGTCAGGGGAAATGGGTTTCCAACAAGCGGTCAGCCAGTTCTGCTGTTGGTGAACCGGGTGTAGAAAGTTCTTTTGCCAGTGTAATTTTTTGAAATGACTCCAAAGTATTTCCGTTCATAATGTGAACCAAGCCCATATGAAGATGTGCAGGAGCGTATGTACTATCTGCGGTAAGAGCACGTTCTAAGAAACGCCGGGCGATGTGAGGGCTTTCCATCAGGAGATAGATTTGCGCCATCGCATCCAAAGATGCTGGATCATCAGGCGCTAGAATCACAGCCTGCCGCGCAGCTGCTAATCCATCTTCACGAAGATTTGATTCGTACCTGATGTAAAAGTTCGCCAATATCTGCCAGTAGGTTGGATCATTGGGCGCCATTTCTACCGCGCGTACATAATGTGTCTCTGCGGAGGACAGGTTCCCCAACAAGCCAAGCGTATTGCCGATCTCAGCTTCTAAAGCTGGATTGAGGGGATCAAGATTGGCAGCAGAATGAATATAAACCAAAGCCATATCATACTGCTCTTGTCGCTGCCAATATAAAGCCACCAGTGTGTTGGCTGGAATGGAATCCGGATCTAACTGCAATGCCGTTTCTAAATCATCGAAACCATCTTCACCCAATTGCTGCCTGGCCTCGCCCAGGTATGCCCAGGCGTCTGCAAATTCTGGATTGAGCTGGGTCGCTTTCGATAATGCAACTTCTGCCAGTGACCATTCTTCCATTGAAGCTAAAGATTGACCAGCGGATACAAAAGCGTACGCAGGATCCGGGGAACGCTGAGATGAGCGAATGCTGCGGACTAAAGGGGAAAGCCTCTCAGAGAGTTCTGGATCCAAATCAACTGCATGGCTGAGGTATGCAGGAGCTGCTTCTGGGTCTAACGCGGCTAAGATCATGCCTAACTGGAGGTTGTGCTCAACGCTGGTTGGATTGAGATCGACAAGCGAAGTTTGATGTACAGCTGCATTTTCCAGGTCACCCAGTTGAAAATATGCGTCAGCTAATCGAAAATGTAATTCGTATTGATCTTCCACTGCAAGCGCGTCTTCCCAATACCCGATCGCCATTTGAGTCTCCCCCTCGAGGTCAGCAATGTCTCCCATTGCCATCAAGCCTTGGGGGGTTAAATCGGATTCACCTTCAACACGTTCTAAATATGACTTCGCGATCTGGCGCTCGCCTGACAGCAAAGAATATAAGCCAGCTTGTTCCCACAAATCATACCGCCAGGGTGCGTCCCATGCTGCCCGGGCATATGCGAGGGAGGCTGCCCGACTATCATCCGATGCAACCGCTTTATCCGCTTTGTTGAGGTTCCGGTTAAACGCACGCCAATCACTGGAGACACCTAGAAAGGTGATCAAACCCAGAATAACAAGCACCTTAGCAGCAATCCACACCCGGTGTAAATGATTCACACCGAAAATTATAGCCGACCTGAAAGTGAAAGGTGACATATATCAGTTGTGTTCCAGCAGCCGAGTGGCTATAATTGACAAGAATAGTACCTTTAGGAGTAGTTATGGATTTTACACTCACCGATGAGCACCGCATGGTGCAATATATGGTCAGGGAGTTCGCCCAGAGAGAAGTAGCCCCGATCATAAAAGAGTATGATCGAAAACAAGATATGGCACCGTTCATCCTGCCCCGGATGGCCGAGCTTGGCATTCTAGGAATCAGCCTTCCTGTCCGGTATGGAGGGCAGGGAATGGACTATATCGCCTTGGGTTTAGCTTGCGAAGAGTTGGAAGCTGTTGATAGTACCTTGAGGGTGATTATGTCGGTTCACTTCGGGTTAAACAGTATGGCATTACTGCAGTGGGGAACAGAAGCACAGAAAGAAAAGTTCCTTGCGCCTCAAGCCCGGGGAGAGAAAATTGCTTGTCTTGGGTTGACTGAGTCCGGGGCTGGATCGGATGTCGCGGCGATTGCGAGCACAGCTAAAAAAGACGGTGAGAAGTATATACTCAATGGGGAAAAAATGTGGATCTCACTTGCCACGAAAGGTGACCATGCATTAATTGTCGCCAGGACAAACCCTGACGCGCCAGATCCACATGATGGATTAAGTGCTTTTATCCTAGAAATGGATCGAGATGGCGTGACAACAGGGGATATCCACGGCAAGCTGGGAGTGCGAGCTGGATCGACTGGTTGGATCGCATTTCAGGATGTTGAAATCCCCCTTGAGAACCGGCTCGGCGAGGAAGGAGAAGGTTTCAAGATAGCCATGTCATGCCTTGATAATGGGCGATACACTGTGGCGGCAGGGGCAACTGGATTAATCAGGGCTAGCATGGAAGCCAGTATTAAATATGCGCATGAACGCCAGGCTTTCGGACGAGAGATTGGAAAATTCCAGCTGGTCCAGCAGAAAATTGCCCACATGGTACAATCCTACGAATCTGCCAGACTGCTGTATTTACGAGCAGGATGGATGAAGAATGAAGGTATGCGCAATACCCGCGAAACTTCCCTAGCTAAGTGGTTCGCAACAGATGCTTCCTTTGAAGCTGCCTCAGAAGCGATCCAAATCCATGGCGCTTATGGTTACAGTGATGAATATGAGGTTGAGCGGTATCTACGCAATGCAAAGGGGGGGGTAATTTATGAGGGGACCAGCGAGATTCACCAGTTAATGCAAGCCGGTTATGCACTTGAATATCGAGAAGATGTTCCTTTACGTTGTGAATTGCCTGCCTATGATGCTGAATCTTGGCAGATAGAGAAATAATTTACTACACAATTCAACAGGAGGTTGCTTTGAAAATCGTAGTGTGCGTCAAACAAGTGCCCGACACTGCAGCAAAGGTTGTTGTAGAAAATGGGCAAGTCACCTGGGGCGATGCGCCTTTGGTGATTAATCCATGGGATGAGTATGCAGTTGAGACAGCATTACTCCAGGAAGAAGAACATGGAGGCGAGGTCACCGTTATCAGTGTAGGAGGGGAGGATGCGAAAGAAGCGCTCAAACATGCACTGGCAATGGGGTGTGGAAATGCTATCCTGGTTTCCGATCCCTCCCTCAAGAACGCGGATAGCCTGGTCACTTCCCAAGTATTGGCAGCTGCTATACAAAAGATTGGGGATGTGGATGTAGTCTTCTTTGGCAAACAAGCTATTGATGGGGATGTAGGAGTAACTGCAGCTCAAACTGCCCGTGTTTTGGGTTGGCCATCCTTAACCCTGGTATCTGAGATCACCGAACTCGATCCGGGGAGCAAAACGATCAGTGTTGAAAGATCAGTTGAAGAAGGACGCCAGGTGGTTTCCGGTCAGCTCCCAGCTGTGGTCAGTGTGGTAAAAGATATTGGCGAACCACGCTATCCCTCTTTCATGGGAATTCGCAAAGCCTCGCGCGCTGAAATACCAATGTGGAGCATCGCAGAGGTAGGAGTCGAAGTATCAGAACCAGTTGTGGAATGGCCGGATTTATTCAACCCACCCAAGCAAGAAGTGGTTACTGAGATCGTCAGTGGCGGTTCTCCTCAAGAAACTGCTGAGACTCTGGCCGAGAAAATCATCGAAGAGAAGGTGCTGTGATGGCTGATAAAGTTTGGGTGTATATAGATCAATTTGATGGAGAGGCGATTCCTTCATCTTGGGAATTATTCGGTGCGGCAAGCAAGCTGGCAAACGAAATGGGAGGGGGAGTGACTGCTGTTGTTGCAGGCGCGGATGTCCAGCAGGTAGCGGAATTAGCTGTCCACTATGGAGCGGATCAAGTTTATGTTTGTAATGATGAGACCCTGAAGGAATTTCGCGCTGAACCGTATGCCAGCGTCTTGAGCGGTTTGGCAAGTGAACAACAACCCGAAGTGATCTTGTTTCCAACGACGAGCCGGGGAAGAGAATTGGCTGCGATGGTGGCAGTCGATTTGAAAACCGGTGTGCTGCCTGATGTAACAAACCTTGAAATCCAAGATGGTAAAGTGTTAGCCACCCGACCAGTTTACGGTGGAAAGCTAATTTCCAAGGTCGTATGCAATGCCCAACCGCAATTGATTACTTTGCGAGGCAGGGCATTTTCTCCGCCTGCAGCTGACAGCACGAAGACAGGACAGGTTGATCCGGTTGCAGCTTCAGTTGCAGAAGATGAGATTAAAACCAAAGTCAGCGGCTATACTGAAAGCCAAAAAGGTGTCAGTTTGAATGATGCAGCAGTGATCGTGTCCGGAGGAAGAGGGGTTTCGAACAATCCCAGCCTCGAGCCGCCGGCAGGATTGGACGAATCTGAAGTCGAAATCTGGCGCGCTCAGGAAGGTTTCAAGCTGGTCGGAGAACTGGCAAGTGTGTTAAATGCGGCGGTTGGCGCCAGCCGAGCGGCAGTCGATGCCGGTTATATCCTTTATGAGCATCAAGTCGGTCAAACCGGGAAGGTCGTCTCCCCGGATTTGTATATTGCCTGTGGAATTTCAGGAGCCATCCAACACCAGGCTGGGATGCGGACCAGCAAAGTGATCGTGGCGATCAACAAGGATCCTGAAGCGCCGATTTTCAAAATGGCGCGCTTTGGGGTCGTGGGTGATTTATTCGAGATTCTGCCGCCCCTGACCGAATCACTCAAAGCCCGATTAAATTCCTGACCATTAACTTGCTCAGATAAAAACTGGCGAAAGGTGATCCACCTCTTGCCAGTTTTTTGTTTTGCTTGATTTTTTGTTAAATAGATAAACAGCTAACGAGAACATTCCTTTGATGGGGTCTGGAACGATGTTCAAACAGATAAAGCCCCTGCCAGGTACCCAAACTCAGTTTGCCGTTGTCGACTGGGATGGTCAGACTGGTATGGGTCAACATTGCCCGTATGTGGGAGGGGGAATCATCTGAACCTTCCATTGTGTGGCGGAACCAGGGCTGGTTTTCTGGTACGGCACGCTCCATGTATTCTTCCATGTCGATTTTCGCAGTTGGATCGTAGCTTTCACTGACAACCAGTGAGGCACTTGTATGGGGCATATAGAGATAGCAAATCCCTTGTTCGACCTGCCAATTCTGAATGAGTTCCTGAACGAGATTAGTGAAAGTGTAAAGACCTTTCCCGCGGGTGGGAATTTCTAAATTTTCTTTGTTCCATTCCATGATGGGTATTTTGTCCTTGTTAATTGGTCGGGTTTTAAGGATTATACGATATCTGCTGAACGATATTCGCGATTGAATTTACTATTGAATCGAGCTTGACAGATAAGTAAACGAGTCGTATAGTTAACTGCTATTAACTAATTAGGATACTTAACTATGACAATTTCTGAAGAATTTTCCCAAGTGTTACATGATTGGTCGGAGACGTTTATGCGCCGTTCCATGCATGAATTCATCCAGTTCAGCAAAGAATCGGGTTTATCGATGCACCAGATCAGAACGCTTTTCCATTTGCGCCAGGATGGCAGGTGTGGGGTGTCTGAGATTGGGGATTTGCTGGGAGTGACCAATCCGGCTGCAAGCCAGATGATCGATCGTCTGGTTTTGAATGGATATATTGAACGTACAGAGGATCCGACCGATAGGCGGGCGAAGAGATTGAAACTGACCTTTAAGGGTAGCGAAATTGTCAATGAGAGTATTGAAATCCGCAGGCGCTGGATGGAAAGGCTCACAGATGTCTTATCGCTTGAAGAACAAAAATCAATCATTTCCGCTTTGCTAATCCTTACCAAGACCGCCCAAGATATGGATCCTAGGGAAATTCATTCATTTGGAAATTTGAAGAACGAAATGTTAAAACAACCGAACTCTGGCTCGGAATAAGTTTTTCTCAATAAAGTTGAAAAAAAGGAGAAATTATTTTGCAAACATCTCGAATGGGCAGGCGCCAAGGTAATGTTGACCGGGCAACATTGACGAGAGCGATCCGTTATCTTGGTCGCTATCGCTGGCAGGCGATCATCCCCTATTTATTCTTAATCATAGCCACGCTAGCGCAATTGATGGTACCCCGCATGTTGGGCAATATCATCGATGCGGTAACTCAGGGTACGATCGCAAATGCGATTGTCCCACGCCTGGATACTATTCCCAGTGAGATTCTGGATCAAATTCTCGATGGATTGGGGATTACAGAAGCACAGCTGGTTTTTAATGCTGAAAACGCGGAACGCATCCTGATCACATCCGCGGTCGCAATTTTGATCTTTGCTGTAGTGCGTGGATTGTTTGCTTTCTTACAGACCTTCACTGCAGAAAGAAATTCACAAATTGTGGCTTTCGACATGCGTAATGAGCTTTTTGCCAAAATCCAGGGTCTGTCTTTTTCATACCATGATCGCAACCAGACTGGACAGTTGATGATCCGCGCGACCGACGATGTTGAAAAAGTGCGCCTGTTCATCGGGCAAGGATTGTTGATGGCGGTCGGTGCGATCATCCTTTTGACTGGCACCTTGCTGATCTTATTTTCAACCAATGTACGCTTGACATTAATCGCGCTACCGATCCTGCCGATTGCATTGGTATTGTTTATGTTCTTTGGTTCCAGGTTAGGTCCCTTATTTCTTGAAATCCAAAAACGTTTAGATAAAGTAAACACGATCCTGCAGGAGAATCTATCTGGGATTAAAGTGGTCAAGGCGTTTACCAGGGAAAAGAGCGAGGAGAGGAAATTCGACGGGGCGGCAGATGATCTGATGGACCAAAATATCTATATCGCCCGGTTCTTCAGCATCTTATTTCCTTTCGTGATCCTGGTCGCCAGCCTCGGCCAGGCGTTGGTGCTTTATTTTGGAGGCCGTCAAATTATTGCTGGAACGCTGACATTGGGGCAATGGCAGGAGTTCAGCCTCTACCTGGTGTTCTTGTTTATCCCGGCCGCACAGCTGGGGATGATCATCACCCAGATGTCACAAGCCTCCGCCTCTTCTACCAGGATATTCGAAATACTGGATGTTGAGAATGAGGTAACCGACAAGCCGGAGGCGGTATCTTTACCAGAAGTCGAAGGACGAGTTAAGTTTGACAATGTTACTTTTCGCTATTTCAGCAGCAGTGATCCGGTTTTAAGTAATGTCAATATCGATATTGAACCTGGTCAAACGGTTGCTTTATTAGGTGCGACCGGCTCAGGTAAATCAACCATCATCAATTTACTGCCCAGATTCTATGACCCGAGCGAAGGTTCGATAACCATCGACGATCTTGATTTGAGAGACGTAAAACTCGACTCACTGCGGTCCCAAATAGGTATTGTGCTTCAAGAGACGACCCTATTTGCAGGATCTATTCGTGAGAATATCGCCTTTGGTAGACCGGATGCATCTGACGAAGAGATTGAATCTGCAGCGAAGGCCGCCGCAACTCATGAAGAGATCATTTCTTTCCCAGATGGTTATGACACGCATGTGGGTGAAAGAGGCACTACTTTGAGCGGGGGTCAAAAACAGAGGATAGCTATTGCCAGAGCGCTACTGCTCAACCCGCGCATATTAATTCTGGATGATTCAACCAGCAGCGTCGATCTGGTCACAGAAGCGAAAATCCAGAGTGCATTGGACAGCCTCATGGAGGGGCGGACCAGTTTCGTCATCGCCCAGAGAATCAGCACCGTGATGAATGCCGACCAGATCTTGGTGCTGGACAAGGGCCAGATTGCTGCACGCGGAAACCACGAAGAATTACTTGAAGATAATGAAATTTACGCAGACATTTACAGTTCTCAGTTGATCGGTGATATGGACGACTCGGAACTGATTGAACCGGGTTTTATCGGAGGATAAGCATGTTTGGAGGCACTCAAGGAATAAGCAGGGCGATGGGGCGCGACACCCTCAAACCAAAAAGGGTGGGTGAAACCCTGCGCAGATTTGGTACGTATTTCCGCCCTTATTGGTTGCTGCTTGTGTTAGCCGGGGTAATATTGATTGCATCTACCTGGGCCCAGGTCACTGCTCCCAGATTGATCGGGCAACTAGTCGACTGCTATCTCACCCCAACTGTAGTTACTGCTTTCGGGAACCTGCCGTTTGCCCCTGAAGGTGGAGTGGCAAGTGGGGCGGTAAACAACTGCACAATGGAATCTGATCCTGCGGTATTGAATAATGCTGAAAGGCTGGCAGGGTTGGGGATGGTTTCGTTAATGCTGGTTGGTTTGTACGTAATGAACGCAGCATTGACTGGCTTGACTATATACCTGATGAACTGGTCCGGCCAACATGTCTTGCGACAATTCCGAGTTGACCTTTTTAATCATCTGCACCGCTTGTCACTAGGTTTTTACACAAAGGAAGAAGCGGGAGATTTAATGAGCCGGATTACAAACGATACAGATACGATCCAGCAGGTGTTTAACTTCGGCCTGGTTGGCGTTATCAGCAGCGCGCTCCTGGTTGTGTGGGTTGTCATCAGCATGTTCCAGGCAAGTGTCGTGTACGCTCTGGTCAGCTTGTCTGTATTACCGTTTATGATCATCACAACCTTGTGGTTTTCATCCCAAGCGAGGAAAGCCTTTCGCAAAACGCGATTGGAAATGGGAAGTGTGAACGCTGAACTTCAGGAGACGATATCCGCTGTACGTGAAGTTCAAGCCTTCAGCCGAGAGCAAGAAAATATTGACAATTTTATGGTCACTAACGCGGCTAACAGAGATGCTAATATCCGGGCAGTCTCATTCACCAGCGCTCTCGCTCCAGCATTAGAAGCGTTTGGATACCTGGCATTAGCAATTGTGGCTGGTGTTGGAGGTCTCCTTTTACTGCGCGGTCAGCCGTTGTTTGGTACGGTGATGTCCCTTGGTTTGGTGATTACCTTTTTGAATTACGTGCAAAGATTCAACCAGCCCATCCAACAGATATCAGTTATGTGGACCAATATTCAAAGTGCAGTTGCCGGAGGCGAACGAATTTTTGGTCTCTTGGATGAAGAACCTTCCATTGAGGATATGCCTGAGGCTCAAGAGATACCAATGATCCAGGGACAGGTTGAGCTGCAAAATGTCTTCGCCGCTTATAAGGAAGAAGAGAGTGTATTAAATGGGATCAGTTTCAAAGCTGAACCAGGACAAACAATCGCTATTGTGGGGCCGACCGGCGCTGGTAAGACAACCTTGGTTAATCTAATCCCCCGATTCTATGATGTGACTGGTGGCGCATTATTAATTGACGATCTTGATATTCGCTATGTAACCAAGGAGTCATTGCGTGAACAGATTGGGATTGTCCTCCAAGATACATTCTTGTTCAGCACCACGGTGATGGAGAATATTCGCTTCGGCAGACCGGATGCTACTGACGAAGAAGTAATCGCTGTAGCGAAATTAGCCCACGCAGATGCATTTATCGATAGGTTGCCAGATGGCTATGAGACTGAGCTGGGTGAGCGCGGCAGCGGACTCAGCCAGGGTCAGCGACAGTTAATCTCGATTGCGAGAGCAGCGCTGTCAGATCCACGCATATTGATCCTGGACGAAGCAACTTCGAGCGTTGACACACGTACGGAACGTTTAATCCAAAAAGCCCTGGAGAATTTACTCGAGGATCGCACCAGTTTCGTCATCGCCCACCGGTTGAGTACCATTCGCAATGCAGATCTTTTGCTGGTTTTAAACGAAGGACAAATCGTGGAGCGTGGAAAACATGATGAACTGCTGGAGAAGAAAGGGTTCTATTATGACCTGTATATGAGCCAATTCCGGAGAGAGGAGCAGGAGCCGGGTACAAATGGGCGTGAGTCCCAAGAACTAGCAGTCGCTCAAGATTAATCATAATTTACAAACACTCTCGAGACGGCAGTCAATCTGCCGTCTCTTTTTCATCCATATATTCTTTACGGATAAATTCCCGAATTTATTGATCGTTTACGAAATTCATAATAAAATAAGAGAAATTTGCGAATATCACACGAAAAGGCGATATGGATCAGATTGATCTCGATATCATTTCCTTCTTGCAGACGGATGGCCGTATGCCGTTCACTGATATTGCCAAAGCCCTTGATGTCTCGGAAGGAACCGTTCGCAACCGGGTGGCGCGTTTAGTTCAGGATCGGGTGCTACAAATCGTTGGCATGGTCGATCCTTACCGGCTCGGCTTTGATGCGCCTGCGGTGATAAGCGTCTCAGTCCAACCCCCACTGCTTGAGTCAGTTGCCAATACAATCTCCAAATTTCCCGAGGTGAGTTATTTAATCATGGTCTCGGGCGAGTTTGATTTGCTGGTGGAGGTGATGTGCAAGGATCGAGACCACCTGGCTACATTTCTTAACGAAAAACTGCTTCGAGTTCCAGGTATTACTAATTCTCAAACCTCGATGGTGCTGCATACTTATAAAATAGCGTATGGCGCCTTGCCAAATTTGGAAGGGGAACCAGGGGAAGGTTACACCAATGATGCTTAGTGAAATATTCATGGTAAATACCAAAATCTCATTTAACAGGAGGGATTGACCGGAAAATTATGTCAACGTATGCTTAGAGAATTCGATTATTCGCGAAATTCTGATCATTAGTCAACCTAAATTTAAAGCAACCCATATGAGACAGAGTTGGAGAGGAAAATGCGTATCACAGTGATCGGCGGAGCGGGAAAGATGGCTTGCATTTCGGTTCAAGACCTGGCCCAGGATAAGCGCGTAGACGAGGTCGTGATAGCTGATCTAAATCTCGAACAAGCCAAAGAAGTTGCAGAATATATCAACAGTCCAAAAATCGAAATTAAGAAAGTCGATGTAAATGATCACGCGGGATTGGTTGAGCTGCTTAATGGCTCAGATGCATGCTTGAACGGTACGGTTTACTACACCAATCTCCCGGTAATGGAAGCCTGCCTGGAAGCAGGAGTCCACTATACAGATATGGGGGGGTTATTCTACACAACCCGCAAGCAATTGGAATTGCACGATCGCTATGCTGAGGCAGGTATCAGCGCAATTTTGTGTATGGGTTCAGCCCCTGGTGTTCCAAACTTACAAGCCCGTTATGCTGCGGATAGATTGGATACTATTGACTACATCAAGATTTTTGATGGCATTATGCCGCCGCCAACTGATGATCCAAAATTCACCTATGCTGTGCCGACGATCGTAGATGAAATGATCATGGAACCGATGGTTTTCAGCGAAGGGGAGTTTAAGGCGATGGAACCCTTTAGCGGT
>CALBUI010000290.1 GCA_937968125.1 uncultured Anaerolineales bacterium
ACAGGCAGCGAACTGGTATCTATAGGAAGCGAGGTCGCTCCAGGCGATATTATCGAGTTCAACTCCTTGGTTTTAGCTTCACAGGTGGAAGAATGGGGTGGAGTGGCAACCCGTCTACCTATTACTGTCGATAATTTTGAATTAATTTGTGATACTGTCCTCCAGGCTGCACAAGAGCACGATTTAGTCCTGATTAATGCTGGGTCATCCGCAGGATCTGAAGATTTTACAGCACAGGTTGTCAAGGAATTGGGCGAATTATTCGTGCATGGGGTAGCTGTCCGTCCTGGACATCCGGTAATTTTGGGAATGATCATCATCCCTGAAAGCGCTACCGGAGGAGAGGGAGGGCAGGAAACTAAGAAATTTACCCCTGTCATCGGTGTCCCGGGTTACCCGGTTTCCGCAGCTATCACCGGGGAGATTTTCATCGAACCGCAGATCGCCAGATGGTTGGGGCGCGCCCGGATCTCACCGGCAACTATCCAGGCAACATTGACTCGGAAGATTACTTCTCCGGCTGGAGACGACGATTATGTGCGTGTAGCCGTCGGGAAAGTAGGAAAACGGATTCTTGCAGCCCCTCTTTCTCGGGGTGCTGGGGTAATTACATCCTTGGTTAGAGCGGATGGATTGGCGGTGTTACCAAGGGGTTCGCAAGGATTATCTGCCGGGTCGCATTTGGAGGTGCGGCTCTACCGCTCACCGGATGAGATCGACCGGACCATATTTGCTACAGGTTCGCATGATATTACCCTTGATCTGATTGCCCAATTTCTTCACAGCAAAGACAGGCGTTTGACCGCCTCTAATGTGGGCAGCATTGCGGGTTTGGTCGCCCTGAGCAAGCATGAAGCCCATCTGGCGGGCTCGCATCTCCTCGATCCTGCAACCGGTGAATTCAACCTTTTCTATATAGAGCAATATTTGCCTGATGTCCCGGTCACGGTTATCGCATTAGTTGGGCGATCACAAGGGTTGCTCGTTCCGAAAGGCAACCCCAAGCAGATCAATTCGCTTGCAGATCTCGCCCGGAAGGATGTGACTTTTATTAACCGGCAGCGGGGTGCTGGGACGCGCGTGCTCTTGGATTATCAGCTGGAGAAATCAGGATTGTCAAAGGGAGAGGTCAGTGGTTACAAGAACCAGGAATTTACCCATCTGGCAGTTGGCGCGGCTGTCGTCTCGGGGAGGGCGGATTGTGGGATGGGCATCGCAGCCGTGACTCAATCCCTGGAGCTGGATTTTATCCCGTTATTTGAAGAACGGTATGACCTGATTGTTCCCGAGGAATTTTTTAATTCACCCTTGATGGAGCCATTATTTAGCTTATTCGAGGATGTCGGATTTCGCGAGATGGTTTCCGCGCTGCCTGGATATGATATTGGTCCGATGGGAACAATTATCGCCAAACTACCATAAAAAAAACCACAAATTGAACCAAAACAATGAAAGGAATTTTCCTATGCCGATCAATGTTGGCAAAAAAGCACCCAATTTTACATTAGCCGATGAAGATGGACAAAACCACTCGCTCTCGGATTACAAGGGGCAACCGGTTGTGCTTTATTTCTACCCGAAAGATGATACCCCAGGCTGCACCAAGCAGGCCTGCGGATTCAGGGATGATTATTCGGTGTACCAGGACACCGGAGTGACAGTTCTTGGAGTGAGTCCTGATAGTTCCAAATCTCATACAAAATTCATCAACAAAAATGATCTTCCTTTCACTTTGCTGGCTGATACAGATCGAGAAGTAATTAATCTTTATAAAGTTTGGGGATTAAAGAAAAACTTTGGTCGGGAATACGAGGGGGTAATCAGGACCACGTATCTAATTGATAGTGATGGAACGATTGCCACAGTTCTCGAAAATGTGATCGCAGCCAACCACAGCCAGGAGATACTTGCTGCCCTCAAAGATTTGGAATGAACTCTCGCACCCGATATTTGCTCTTCCTTTTCGCTTTCACAGGATTTATGCTAGTATTGTCTGCCTGCAGTGGACCAAATCCTGAGGAATCATTTTTCGCGGAAGAAGAATTGGATCGCGTACCAAACCCACCTGAGGAGTATGCTGGGCGGGTAAACCCATTCAGTGATGATCCTGAGGCAATCGCAGAAGGGGAGCTGATATACCGGGCGAATTGTTCATCTTGTCACGGATTAACTGGCGAGGGCGACGGGCCTGCCTCAGGGAACTTGGACCCACCGGCACAAAACCTTGCTGAGAGGCATACAAACTTATCAGATGCTTATCTGTTCTGGCGAATTTCTGAAGGGGGATTGATGGATCCATTTAATTCGTTGATGCCCGGCTGGAAAGGATTAATGAACGAAGAGAATATCTGGTTGGTAATCGCATATATTCGGACTCTGATCCCCTTATAAACTAATTATCGCGTGAAAATTGATTGAAAAACTCCTTTTCTCGTGAAATTTTGGACAGAACTCGGGTAAAATTAGGTTCGTGAAGGTCAGCCTCAAGATCCCCAACCCAAAATCAATTTCACCATCTACTCGATTGGTGGCAGCTGGAATTTCTTTATTGGTGATCTTGGTTTTTGTGGGGGCACTCTGGATCTGGCCTCAAAACAATATTGCTATCAGTATAATATTTGGTATCGCGATTGCGGGGGTCGTATTCTTTATTGTCGGACGATTTATTCAGACCCAGAGTGAAATATTTTCCCTTCAGCGCCAATTATCTGAAATCGAGTCTGATAGTTCCAGAGTCAACCGCCGGGCAGAAGCGATTTTCCAATTGAGCCTAAAATTTGTTGAAGCTGAGGATGAAAGAGAAGTCGTTTCCGCTTTGCTTGAGGTCGTGGTCGATATGGTGGAGGCTGTAGGGGCATCTGTGGTGCCTTTGGATGACCGAGGGCATCCATTAACTGCGATCAGTTATGGGGAAATTCCCAGCCCATTAATGGATTCCTGGGTCGAATATCTTGCCTCGCCAGAAATACGCCATCGTTGCGAAGCTTGCCAAAAGTTAAATTCTGTCGTCCATGATTGCCCATTGGTAGAGCTACCTATATTTAGCAGCCAGGATTACCCATCCCCAACCAGTGTATATTGCCTGCATTTAAGACGAGGGGGACGTGAATATGGGATATTAAACCTTTACCTATCAGAAAATGAGTCGCTAAATTCTGCGACGCAAGAATTCCTACAAGCCTTGCTTGATGAGACCGCACTCGTCTTGGAGAGCATACGCCTTCAGAACAGGGAAATGTTGGTCTTACAACAGATTGGAAAGCAATCCGGGTTCAGAAACCTGGAGTTAGATTTTATTGAGAAAGTCCAGGATGCCATTGAAGCTGATTTTGTCTTGCTTAAATACCATGAAGTTCATGCCTCGGGATCAAAAGAATTAAGCATTGGCGAGTTTTCAAGTTCACGGATGGTATTCCTCGATGGGCTCATGGATGGAGTTCTAAAATCCGGCCTCCCCATCATGCTGGGTGAAGTCGAGGGAGAACCAGATGCAAGGCTTGACATTTATTCGATCATCGCTGCACCCCTGGTAATATCAGATGAACCAGCCTTTGGTGTGATGGTTGCTGGAATTTACAGTCCCCATAAATTCAATAACCGTCACTTGAGCTTACTGCAGACCTTAGCTGGGCAAGTCAGCCTGGTTGTGCGCAACTCAGAATTAATGGCGGAGATAGAATTTAACACCATCATGGCCGAACGTTCGCGGTTGGCTCGCGAGATTCACGATGGGCTTGCTCAGACTTTGGGATTTCTCAAGTTACAATCCGCTCAAATGAGCAATTTGCTGGCAACCAATGAGACGGAACGACTAGAGGAGAGCCTTTCCACAACTTTTGAAGTGCTTTCTGATGCTTACCAGGATGTCCGCCAGGCGATTGATGGATTGCGGATCTCACCAAATGGTGAAGGGTTATCAGCCTGGCTGAAGGAAACCTGCGTAGAATTTGAAGAGAACACCGGTTTGCCAGTCGATTTGGACGAGATTGCTCCAAGAGAATCTCTCCCCCCAGAAATCCAGGTTCAATTAATCCGCATCGTCCAGGAGGCGTTGAACAATGTCCGCAAACATTCTCAGGCGAAACAAGCCTGGGTCACGTGTCATCAAATTGGCGATGATTTGCTGATTGAAGTTAAGGATGATGGCAAAGGTTTCTCCCCAAAAGAAGTACCCAGTGTTTCCAGGTACGGATTGCAGGGTATGCAGGAACGCTCAGATCTCATTGGAGCAGATTTTCAGGTTATCAGTCGGCCTGGAGAAGGGACTACAGTGAGAATCCGGCTGCCAATGCCCATTGGAGATCAGATCAATGCCTAAGATTCGCATCGTCGTCGTCGATGACCATGCATTATTCAGGGCTGGATTGGTCAGCCTGCTGACGACCATACCAGAATTTGAGATTGCTGGTGAGGCAGGTGACGGGAGAGAAGGTCTGGTAGTGATTTCCGCAGAGAAGCCGGACGTAGTACTCCTGGATGTAAACATGCCGGTGATGGGAGGGGTGGAAATGGTAGAGGCTCTCCAGGAACCTGATAAACCGCGCATATTAATGCTCACTATATCAAAACACGATGAGGATTTATTCGGGGCTATTGCTGCGGGTGCAGATGGTTATCTTTTGAAAGACGCAGAGCCGGACGAACTGCGCAGATCGATCCTCCTGGTTGCCGAAGGTAAATCTGTGCTCTCTCCCGAGGTCACAGGCCGTGTGCTGAAGGCCATTGGTTCTTCTCATGGAATACCCCCGGATGTCGCCCTGAGTAAGCGGGAGATGGATGTGCTTAAATGCCTGGCTAAGGGTATGACCAGTGCCCAAATCGCCAGCGAGTTATTCATTTCTGAAAATACTGTCAAAACACATGTCAGGCATATTCTCGAAAAACTCGAGGCATCCAACCGGGCAGAAGCTGTCAGTCGCGCCATACAGCTGGGGGTTATTCGCCAGTAGAAAAAATTTCTTATATTTATAGTCCGAATTAAGATAAAAAGGGTGATTAATCAAATCACCCTTTTGTGCATTTAAAATCCTTCCTTTAATTAATCAGTGGGGCATGACAATTAAGACCTGATTTGGTAAATTAAAAAGGCATTAATTGGTTTCTAAAAACATTCAGATCTCTCACAACCATGAACTCGCCAACAGATCCATTGCGTATCTTGATCGCCTCGAGCCATCCCTTGTTTGCCCAAGGGATCAGCAGCTTGTTGGAGAAACGCCCCGAGATGGACACGGAGGTGGTGGGGATGGTCTCCACGATCGACGAGGCGATGAACGCGTTGCAGAACCTCAATCCTGACCTGGTGATTGTCGACTACGATGATGACCAGGTGAACAGGGAAGAGTTTTTGGCGCGGTTTGTGGAAGGTGAGGGACGTCTACGAGTAGTTTTGTTCTCATTGAAAGAGGGCGGCGACGAGGCCATCGTATATGATCGCCGAACGATGGCTGCCTCCCAGATTGAGGATTGGTTGGATGGATGGTCGCAACCAGCAGATGAGCTGGACCCTCACCCTGTTGAGCCGGACCTTGTCCCAAAGCAACCTAAGAGGAGAGATAGCATGAGACATATTATTTTTGCTGGATTGTTGGTGGCTGTCTTGATTGTGGGCAGCTATTTCTTACTCACCACGATTGAGTTATTACCAGAACAAGCCAGCCTGCAAGCAATACCAATTGACGACCTTTTCCGGGTGGACTTTATTGCTATTGCAGTTTTGTTTTCGCTGATCGTCGGGCTGATGCTCTACAGCATCATCGTGTTTCGCCGCCGAAAAGGAGACGATAGCGATGGCCCGCATATCGAAGGCAATACCAAGCTGGAAGTGGTTTGGACGCTGGTACCGTTGATATTTGTGCTGTTCCTTGCCTATTATGGGAGTGCGGCCTTAGGCAAGACGACAGCTGCAGATCCTAAACCATTACGAATGGATGTAGTCGGCTCCCAATGGTCCTGGCGATTTGAATATCCGGATTATGGGATTATCTCGACAGACATGGTCATGCCGGTCAACAAACAGGCCCTCTTGAACCTATCCTCTACGGATGTTATCCACTCTTTTTGGGTGCCAGAGTTCCGGGTGAAGCAGGATTTGCTTCCAGGGGATGATTTTGAACGCGAACTCAGAGTCACACCTATTGAAATTGGGGAATACAAATTGCGCTGTGCAGAACTTTGCGGCAGGGATCACTACAATATGCTTGCCCCGGTAACGGTCTTGAGTCAAGCTGATTTTGATGCCTGGGTGCAGGCTCAGACTGGATCGGTCTCTGATGATCCGGTTGTGCGCGGCGAAGCAATTGCCCAGCAGTATGGATGCCTGGCATGCCACAGCAAGGATGGCTCTGAGCTGGCTGGTCCGACTTGGGCGGGAGTGTTTGGAAGTGAAGAAGCTTTGGATGATGGAACATCTGTAACTGTTGATCGAGCTTACATTATCAAATCTATTCGCGAACCAGGGATTCAAGTCGTCGCTGGCTACCAAAATATCATGCCAGCCGGTATTGGCGCTGATTTAACAGACGAACAGATCGAAGATATTATCGCTTTCATCGAGAGCTTACAGTAGGAGGAGCAAATGAGATTTTATCGATTATCACT
>CALBUI010000291.1 GCA_937968125.1 uncultured Anaerolineales bacterium
AGATGTGGTAGTGAATAATGCCGGTATGTTAGGACCCAGCCCGCAGCCAGATCTGCTCGATTACCCGTTGGAGGTGCTGGAACAGGTCTACCGGGTCAATGTCATTGCTCAACTGGGCTTACTGCAGGCCGTCCGAGAGCAGTTTAAACCAGCCGTGCGAATACTAAACATCACCAGTGATGCAGGTGTTAATGCCTACGAAGGTTGGGGCGGGTACGGTTCAAGCAAAGCTGCTCTCGAGCAGCTCTCCGCCATCCTGGCCGCGGAAAACCCGGATTGGAAGGTTTACTGGGTGGATCCGGGAGATATGCGTACGCAAATGCACCAGGAAGCCTTCCCTGGCGAGGATATCAGTGACCGCCCTTTACCAAGTGAAAGCGTGCCTGGATTGATATCCCTCTTGGAAGAGGATTTACCCAGTGGTAGGTATATCGCCAAAGAAGTTCCAGTCCTTGAAAGGCAGGTATAAGATGCTCGACATGAAAATCAGGGACTCTTCGTCGCAAAATTTGTTGGAGACGATGGTGGTGGCAAATGAATCCCCGGTTGGCAGGGTAGCAATAAACATCCCTCCAGAGCTGGAAGCTAATGAACCACCGGAAGCGCGCGGTTTAGAGCGAGACCAGGTCCGATTAATGGTCTCACACTACCTCTCAGATGGCATCCAACATGCCGCATTCCGAGATTTTCCTGAATTTTTAAAAGCTGGAGATGTATTGGTGATCAACACCAGCGGGACGATGAATGCGGCCGTCAATGCCAGACGAGTGGATGGAACTGAGTTAGAGGTTCACTTTTCGACTCATCTTCCAGACGATGTTTGGACGGTTGAACTGCGCAGCCATGATAACAATGAGACAAGACCCTTCTTTGATGCTGTTCCTGGGGAGATTCTGCAATTGCCTGGCCGAGCTTCGCTATCAATTATCTCCCCATATCTGGAGATCTCTCCATCTCGCCTCTGGTTCGCCCGCTTCCAAGCTGAGCTGCCAATTGGCAAATATCTGGAGGTAAATGGTTTCCCAATCAGATATAACTATGTCCGCCAGGCATGGCCAGGCGAATATTATCAAACGGTCTACGCAACGGAAAAACGGAGTGCAGAAATGCCCTCCGCTGGGAGAGGCTTCACGCCAGAAATCATCACCCGCCTGGTAGCCAAGGGTGTGCAGGTGGTCACGCTTATTCTCCACACCGGGGTCTCCAGCCATGAGAGCCATGAACCTCCCTACGAGGAATATTATCGAGTTCCGGAAATGACCGCCAAAATCGTTAATTCGGCCCGCTCGATCGGAAACCGCGTGGTGGCAGTAGGCACCACCAGCATCCGGGCTCTGGAAACGGTAACTGATGCAAGTGGTGTGACTCACGCAGGTGAAGGCTGGACCGATCTGGTAATTTCTGCGAACGACCAGATTCGCTCGGTGAACTGTCTGCTGACCGGAATGCATGAACCAGAGGCTTCTCATTTGGATATGCTGGAGGCATTAGCAGGTCGTAGACATATCAATATGAGTTATCGAGAAGCCTTACAGTCTGGCTTACTTTGGCATGAGTTTGGGGATTTACATCTGCTGATGCCTTGATCGACCATGATTAATTTTCGTTAGGGGGAGTACCTCGAACACGATCTGGGGGGTAAAATTATGTTACCGGAGAAGAATAACTTCTTTCTATTTTGGTATCATCAAGAATCAATATTTATTGTGATGAACTATGCAGAATGCCAGAGTTGAGCAATCCATTGTGTTGAAAGATGGCAGGCATCTCGGATATGCTGAGTATGGTACCTCCGATGGCTTCCCAGTGCTTTACTTTACCGGTGGCAATAGCTCCCGTTTTGAAGGCATGTGGTTTGAACAAGCTGCCAGACAGCGCGACATCAGGCTTATCGTTCCCGATCGACCTGGGTTTGGTCTCTCCGATTTTCAGCCCAATAGGCAGTTTTTGGATTGGCCTAACGATGTGAGCGAATTAGCGAATGCGTTATTGATCGATCAGTTTTCGATTTTTGGACTGTCTGGTGGTGGACCTCATGTCTTGGCGACAGCCCACAAAATACCCGATAGAATCACAAAAGCTGCCGTGGTCAGTGGAGTTGCACCACCTGAAATGCCAGGTTTCTATGACGGGATGTGGTTTCCCGTGAGACTCCTGTTTATCACTGCAAAGTTGTTTCCCAATATAAACAGTTCTTTACTAAAAAGAATGGCGGGTTTTTACAGTGATTATGATCAAATGACAAAACGTATGGTTCAGTTCATGCCAGCTCCGGATGCTGATTTGATCAGCAGCAACCCACTAATTTTGAAGACCTTCGCCAGAGCAGCCCAAGAAGCTCACCAAAACGGTGTTGATGGAGATGCCTGGGAATGGCATTTATATGTCAGACCATGGGAATTTGAGTTAGAAGCAATCCAACTTGAACTCTTTATGTTGTACGGCATTTATGACCGGCAAGTTCCCATCAGGATGGGGCGCTATCTATCGAATAGGATGCCGCGCTCATATCTCGTCGAAGTTGAAAATGGTGGCCATTTTTCCACGATAAACAATTATATTGGGGAGATTTTTGAATATCTTGCTGGATAAGGAAATATGATTTAAGTTCGCCGAAAATAATGCCTGATGCTTGCAATCATCCCTAAACCTGAGAAACTCACCATACTTCCGGGTGAACTTCACCTGGCCAATCCGATAACAATTTCCGGGGACGGTGAAGCAAAACAGGTTCTGGTTCAATTCGCAAGTTCTCTAGAGCAATTCTTTGCCTTAAAGCCGACTAGTCAAGAAGCTCAAGTGTTATTGGAAATTCGGGAGGACATGCAGGAGGAAGTTGGATGCGAAGGCTACCTGCTGGATATTTCATCGGAAAAAGTAACCATTCGTGCCGCTCAACCAGCTGGTTTGTTCTACGGCATGCAGACGCTGCGCCAGCTGCTAGCTCCCGAAATCCAGGTCTCGGGATATTCGCTGCCCTGCTTATCCATTCGCGACAAGCCGCGCTTCAAATGGCGCGGTTTCATGCTGGACGAGGCCCGTCATTTCTTCGGTATTCAGACGGTTAAAAGAGTTCTTGATTGGCTGGCGTATTTCAAAATCAACACCTTTCATTGGCACCTGACCGATTACCAGGGTTGGCGGGTTGAGATTGCGAAATACAATCTATTGACGGAAGTGGGGGGTCGGCGAGCAGGCAGCCAGACTCGTTCTTTCAGCAAGCAGTTTCGGGGCATGGATTTAACTCCGCATGCGGGCTGGTATTCCCAGGATGAGATCCGCGAGATCGTCGCTTATGCCGCGCAGCGATACATCACTATCGTTCCGGAGTTGGATCTACCGGGTCATTTTAGTGCTGCCTTGGCTGCTTACCCGCATTTAGGTTGTACCAAAGAAGAAATGGAAGTGCGCATGGAATGGGGGATCTTCAATGATGTCGCTTGTGTCGGCAGCCAGGAAACGCGAGAGTTTTTGTATGACGTGTTGGATGAATTTAGCAACCTCTTCCCCGGACCGTATATCCATCTCGGGGGAGACGAGGTCAGAACAGATCACTGGCGTGATTGTCCAGAATGCCAACGGGTGAAAGGTGAAAACGGGTTAAAGACAATTTCTGGATTGAATTCCCTGATCATGAACGATCTTGGATCCTTTTTGCAGGGGAAAGGTAAAACGCCGGTTGTCTGGAATGAAGCTTTGAGCCCATCCCTGGATAAACGGACTGTGATCATGCATTGGACCCCGGTCCCGTTTTCGTTGTTGAAGACGAAAAGAGCGCTACAGGATGGATATCAAGTTGTCTTCCAAACTTTCTGGGAATCGTATTTTGATTATGCTCATTCATTTATTCCCCTGAAAAATGTCCACCGGGCTAAATCACTCGACCAGGTTCCGCGCGGCGCTTGGGATAATGTTCTGGGTGTTCAGGGCGCGCTGTGGACTGAATTCGTAGCGGACGAAGCGCGCCTCCAATGGAATGTCTTCCCCCGTTTGGCCGCCAAGGCAGAAGTAGGTTGGTCGCAATCAGGTGATCGGAGTTATGTTGATTTTAAGGATCGGTGGGGGGGATTGAGGTCGAACATTGAGAGCCTTGGGTTGGCCAATCCGGCGCCGCTTGAGGCTAGCGATCCAAGCTCTTACCGACGGAGCTTGGCTCTGCTGCATGATGTAATTGTGGATATGCAGGCTGAACAGCATCGGTGGAATTTGGTCAAATCTAAATAAGATTATTTCTGTTACTGGGGGAGATGCTATTTCGAAATCCAAACTGTGAATATAAATGCTGGATGGTGAAATGTTATATCGAGGTTGAGGAATACTTCGTCATTACGGGAATCCAATAACTCCGCCAAGTAAAACGAATACTAAACCAATGTTCATAATCCCATGCTGGAGGATACTAATCCAGGTATTCCGCCGAATTTGAACGACGTAAGCCAACAGCAGACTAGAGGGCAAAATTGCGATCAATATCCAGGGTTGCCAGAGGTGATTGAAAGTGAACATTAGGCCATTGACCAGCCAGGCGATCCTCCCAAAGCCCAGTTCCTGGCGGGGGAGGATGTAGCCTCGAAACCAGAATTCTTCGCCAACAATATTAAAAAACCAACCGATGATGTACATCAACACCAGCCACCACTTACCTTTTAACTGCAATCCCATGAACTCCCCAGGTGTTAGATACTGCACGCCCCCTGGTCCAAATTCAGGAGGCCAGGCTTCACGGGGGGCAATAAAATTTACCGACTTTACCCATTCGCCTGTAAAACCCAAACCAAAATATGTTGCCAGTCCAAAGAGAATTAACCCAATTGCCCATATCCAGTCACCGCGGTTCAACCTCGCTAGACGAACGCGGATTTTGAGTGCGACCCATGAAAGGTGGTTTCCTTCATACAAGAAGGCGATCAAAGATGTAACGAAGAAAAATGCCATAGTGAGAACATAACCTATCAAGTATCCTGAAAGGTAGGGGCTTCCGCTGCGTTCAATGTAGATCGGGATCAGGAAATAGTGGGTCAGGTATAAGATAAAGGCCGGGATTATCGTATACAGTATTGTTTTCCCAAGCCCGAGAGGTTTGATTCCCTTACGATTTGTCATAATATTGCCTTATATTTATGACCCTACAGGTGAGTTCGAAATTATTTATCTTGGGAAGGATGAGGATTTCATATCCCATACCTTTCCTAAGAAAGAATGTTGATCACGTTTATTTACTTAATTCAACTTAGTTCTACTGAATCTGATTTCAAATCGGCGTCAGGTCCCATTCTGAAGAATGTTCGCTTGTGCACACCACCCGAAAACTTTTCCTCCAGCTCATCCCACCGCTGGAAGATGGTGGTTTGGGCACAGGCTGGTCCATTTTTCTCCGTCTGGTGAAGATCTTTAAACTGGATCCATTCTGCTTCAATCTCGGGATGGGCAGCAAAGTACATTTTTAGCTCCTCAACAATAGGCGATACAGAGTCATGGCGGTCAAACAGGATTTTTGCGTCGCAAAACATGTGCAGCAGGTATGGCACCACTGTCTGGTTCTGAACCAGGGTTTCATATGAGGTGAAGAAGTACTGTACGACAACTCCATCTGAGATGAGATTGGCCACACCTGAGGATGGTTCACAGGCTTCGTAAACGAAGATCAGATCAATATCTGACTTCCAGGTGTGGGTTCCAGCGGACAGACTACCGAAGAGCAGAATGCCGATCAGATTCTCATCCTGGATCCCTTGATCTACAACCCTGTCGAGTACCTCTTCTTGCAGCATTGGTTTTCCCTGCAGTTTTCTGAAATTCTGCTCCAACCAGAGAAACACTGGACGATCGGTCACCTGTGGTTCACTTGAGAAACCCATGTGATTTTCAACAATATTCATCGTGTCTTCTCCTAATTTTTTATTATCTGGTAATGAATAGCTATTGTGATGCTTCATTTTGATCCTCTTTAGGTTGTCGATCCGAGTACGGAAACGGTCGCATCCTGTTTTAGTTCTTCATTGGCCTGGTCGATCTCGATATTGCGTATAGCTGGATTGACCAGGGTGAACGCTCCGCAGATTACAAATACGACGCTGGCAAAAATGAACATCAAATTCACTCCTATCTTGTCTGCCAGGGGGCCAGTCACCAACAGGCCAAGGGGTGTCATGGCATTCGCTAAACTCATCACCAGCGCCATCACTCGGCCCTGCATATCCGCATCCACGACGGTCTGCAGCAGGGCAAAAGCGGGACCATTCATCAGTACATTCATTAATCCAGCGATGAAGATACCCGCCATTGCCAGCTGAAAGGCAACTGTGTGGGCTAACCCGACGAGTAGCAATCCGAGGGCGGTGCCAAACATGCCCATTATTGCTGTCAGGATATTGCGCTTAAATCCTCCCCAAACGCTGAGCAAAACCCCGCCCACCAGGAAACCTACCGCTAAGGCTGATTGCATTGAAGCGACTTCCATTGCCCCGCCAGAAAATTCATTTTTCACCAGCAAGGGCATCAAGGTTATCGCCGGGATTGTGACCAGGTTGACCGAAACCGCGATGAAGATGACATTGCGCAGTCCAGCCCAATTCCAAACGTAGCGGAAACCATCCCGCATGTCACCCAGCACGGAAGTTTTAATCTGATCAGGTGATTCACTCCGCTTGGGTTGAGGAATGTTAATCAACAACAAGGGCAATATAGCCAGGGCGGCCGTGAGTAAATCCACTGCCAGGACGCTGTGCAGGGGGATCAGTGCGAAGAGAAAAGCGCCAAGAATTGGTGCCGCGATGTTCATTAATCCTAGCAGCAGCTGGTTGAGACCCTGCACCCGGGTCAGCTGATCTTCTGGGACCATCAATGAGGTCGAAGAGAGCATGGCCGGCATGTGAAATGTCCCTGCCGTGGAACGCACCAACATCAGGGCGTAGACATGCCAGATCTGCATATTGCCTGCCCAAACGAGATAGATCAGACCCGCGGTTGCCAGGGCAGTGATCGAATCCGCAGCCAGTATAACCATTCGCCGGTTCCAGCGGTCGACTAAAGCGCCCGCAAACGGTCCCACGAAAACCCTGGGCAGAAATTCAATGGTGGCTGCGGTTGCCAGGACTGTCGCGCTGCCCGTGGTGTCCGTCATCCACCAGATTAAGGCAAAGCTCACCAGTGAACTGCCCAGGAGAGAAAATGCCTGTCCGGTCCAAATGGTGAAGAAAGGCAATTTCCAGCCGATATTTAGTTTTCTTTTCAATTCATTTTTGATACTCATCGTTAAAACTCCTTTGAAGGTTTAGTTATTAATCCAACTATATTGACGGACAACAATGGAACACCCATGTCCCGGATTTGGATCAAGATTCCGAATAATTGCGGCTGATCTCGAAAATTCCCACAGATCAGCGTCTCGCCGTTAGCCAGCTCATTGAGCTCCAGTCCATTGAAAATCCTGGATCTCTCAGGGCTCAGATGGCCGTCGATTCTGATTTCGAAGTATTGGTTATGGTTGGGGTTGTTCATTTCATCATCTCGAAGATTCACTTCTTGCTAGTGAATAGTTCCGACATGAATGTAAACCCAAGGGGGTTGATTTGTCAGTAGTCTTAAGTTGAATTTTGGGGGTTGATCTTACTGGCTTTGCGAAGGCCGGTTATTAAGACAGAATATTCAATTCTCGGGCGCTTGCCACTGCTTGTGTTCGGTTTTTCACCTGCAGCTTGCCGAAGATGTTGTTGAGGTGTTTTTTCACTGTCCCCAATGTCACGTAGAGCGCTTCAGCGATTTGTCGATTGGAATATCCTTTTGCGACCAGATTCAAGACTTCCAACTCGCGCTCGCTCAGTGCCTCGTATAGTTGGTCACTCCTAAACAATTTATCAGGTGGAGAATCTATATACGCTAATAACGCGTCCACAAAATCAGGAGCGATATGACGGACCTCGGGCAGCAATTCCAGGATCGCCGGATCCTCGTCGAAAAATGCCCGTCGGTAGCCCTGGGGCGCGGCGATGGATAAGGCAGCTTCCAAACGTTGAACCGCGGAGTTATGATCCTCCAGACTCAATTCAACAAGCGCTTCCAGGAGGTAAATCGTCAGTAATTTACGAAACCTTTGACCTTCCTGGGCGGACTTCCCCATCGTACTTAGGAGCTGCTTCGCCTCTTGAGTCTGATTTTGGCTGAGTAAATATCGGGTATAAGTGAAATAGGGCCATTCAACCCAGTGGTGGGGTCTATCTTCAGGCTTGAAACCCATTTCCTCTACCCATTGTTTTACTGCGTCTGAGTTTCCCCGCTTGAGATTGGCCTCGGCTGCCAGTGCAGAAAGCAATGCTCCATGTGTATTTGCAGTTCCTGTGCGGTTTGCAACCTGGCGACCATCCGCGACCAATTGGGAAAGTTGATCCCAATCGTGGTTGATCAGGTTTATCTTAGCCAGGACATATTGGGCTAGAACCACCCCCTGGGTAATATTGTTCTTGAGGAGGGCGTCCAGGACCGTTTGAGCTTGTTTCCGGGCTTCTTCCAGATTATTTTCCTCATAGGAAAGGTGACTCCAGGGCAGGTAAACTGTATTTGCAAGGGAATCCCCGGCCATGGCTTCTTGATTGAGTTCCGCGTATAATTTTTGGCAAATTGCTTCGGCTTCTCTCAATCTTCCCAATTCATTCAAAGATATAACCAGGTTGGTGAAGACCACCATGGTGCCGATGACCTCTCCAGCCTGGTAGCCAGAGTCAAATCCTTGCCTGTAGACGTCCACCGCAGAAACTACATCGCCTTTCATCTCGAGCACCTGCCCTA
The DNA here is from genome assembly GCA_937968125.1 of uncultured Anaerolineales bacterium. Taxonomy (GTDB): domain Bacteria; phylum Chloroflexota; class Anaerolineae; order Anaerolineales; family UBA4823; genus PFL25. The sequence goes on from CALBUI010000291.1 coordinate 8,785, forward strand.
GGACATTCAGGGTGAGACTGCGAAAGAAAGTATCCTCCTCAGCTAGATATTCCAGGGCATCTCGAGATGTCCGGATCACATCCTTGAGATCACCCTGAAACATGGAAATGTGTGCCTGGATGCACAGCAGCTGTCCATAGGTAGACGAAGGAATATCTTTGGGAATATTCTCTTTTGCGGCGATGGCATAGGGCAGTGCTTCCCGGTATGAATCGGTGAAGAATAGGGCAAAGCTCTTGTACAGGCTGAGCATAGCGTTCTGCCGCACAACTTGATCTGGCAAGGCATCAAACCATCCGAACAGGGTCGTGAAAGTGGCTTTTTCTATCGCCAGGGGAGCAGCTTTCAAGACTGCCTCGATGGTTTGCCCAGTGTCCTCAGAGAGAATAGCATGCTTGACTGCTTCAGGATAAAGTCCCTGCTCCAAATACCATTCAGACACTTTCAGGTGGATGTCTCTCTGGATATCCGCCTCAATATCGACCCGCAAATAATCTAGAAATAAATGATGATAGCGGAACCATTCTCGCTGATCGTCAAGCGGAATGAGGAATAAATTGATTTCTTCCAGGTACTGGAGGAAGACTTTGGAATCATCTCTTCCAGTGATTTCGTCACAAAGTTGAGCTGTAAACCTGTCCAGGATGGCGGTTTTTTGTAAGAACGATTTCACCTCAGGCGGTTGGTTAGCAATGACTTGATCGGCAAGGTAATCAATCACAAAACGATGGCTGCCGCTGAAGGTGTTGATAAAGGCACCAACATCATCTTTTTCTTTAAGGGAAAGTGCTGCCAGCTGCAGTCCCGCAACCCAGCCTTCAGTACGTGATTCTAGTATGTCAACCTGGGAAGTCGAGAGATTCAATCCCATGCAGTGGTTCAAGAATTCATTAGCTTCTTCAGGTTGTAGACGCAGGTCAGATTGTCGAATCTCAAGCAGGTGGTTGCGTACCCGCAGCTGGCTGAGTTGTAACGGGGGGTCAGAACGGCTGGCGATGATGACATGCATCTGGGGGGGCATGTGGTCGATCAGATAATTGAACGAATCGTGGATCTCCTGCTGCTCTATTGAATGATAGTCATCCAGGATAAGGACGAAATTTTTTTCGTATGTTGTCAGGTCGTTGATCAATGATGAAAGTATCGCGGTATTAGAAGATAGTTGGGGAGATTGGAGTAATGCCAGCGAGGTAGCTCCAATTTTTGGATTGAGGGTCTGTAAAGCCGCGATTAGGTATTCAAAGAAGAGTGCTGGATCATTGTCATCAGGGTCAAGAGATAGCCAGGCCGTTGGAGGCTCTCTTTCTTGAATCCATATACTTAACAGGGATGATTTGCCGTAACCTGGAGGGGCGGCGACGAGGGTCAGTTTGAAATTGATTGCCTCATCCAGGCTTTCTAAGATACCTGTTCGGGCAACATAGTTAGGTCTGGGCGAGGGGATAAATAGCTTGGTGGTGAGAATTGAAGAGGTCACTGCGAGAGTTGTGGGAGGCCGAAATTTTGCAATTGGAAATAATTGGTTGCCTCAATTAGTATGGTGATGATACCTAATATAATATCATTAGGTTTTTTTTATTGGAGCTCTTATTGGCGTTGAAATAGAACCAGGAAATGGGGGTAATCGTATCCCAGGAATCCAGGATGTCATACTTCTTCAGCCCGACTGGGTGAATAAGTTCATTTTCGGCTTAAGAAAAGCCGCACCCCTTATTAGCAATAAAAATTATTGATCCCGATTATTCAGCCACCTGTTTTCAACGAGCGACCAGACTACTGGTGCTTTCCACATCTCGCTCAAGTACAGAGAAGTGTCAGGATTATCTTCATCGAACACCAGAATACTCTCTTCCGGAGTCCACCAGTCGACCAGGGTGGTAAACGAGTTGTCGCCTGGGGGGATATCTCCAATGCGGTAATACTCCTCAATATGAGTTAAATGTTCTGAAAGCTGGTAGATCCATACGCCGCCATTCCCTGACAATCCGACGTCGTAATTGCCGATCAGCTGATGAAGATCTTCTGCCCACAAATTTCCAAATGGGCGTGGAAGCTCCAAGGGAGCCTCACCATTTGGCGTCTGAGGGATGAAGGCTGGCGAACCATCGAGGGGGACGACCCAGAATGGTTGATCCGGATAAATGAGGGCATTTTGCTCTGTTGCCCAAAGAGGAGCATCGGAAAAATTATTACCGCTGGTTTCCTGGATCCCAAATTCTGAAACTTGAGAAACATCCCATTCATCACCAGAAATGCCGTTGGGAAACGTGACCAGGAAGGTCCCCAGGCAAGACTCGTGCAGACCGTAATTTAACCATACTCTGGAATTCACATAAGCGAGTGTGTCCCCGGTCGGAGACCAGGAAAATGTCATCGAAGCGCATTCAGCGATCTTTCGTACCTTGTCTGGTCCAGAGAGGAGAACTAAATCAATCTGATCGGTTTCAGGGTTGTAGACTGCCGCGGTCAGGTGTTCACCATCAGGAGCCCAGACTGCCCTGGAGACATTGTCTTCCAGCCATTGAGTTGCGCTGCCGGTTTGATAATCGTATACCCACAGGTCACTGATGCTGGCGCGATCATTCTCAGCACCATGAAAGAATTCCGATGAGTAGGCTAACTTACCGGTTTGCGGACTGTATCCCCAAAAGAGGCCAAAATCCACCGGGCTGGATTCGACGGTCACCTCTTCATCTTGGACCACTATCAGGCCGATATCGTGGCTGCCAAAAGGGGCCAGGTGGCCTAAAGAGACCAGATCAGGAATTTCCCCCCCATCTTTATTTGCAGGTGAGGTGGGTTCCGGTACCGCCGTCGGTGGCGGGGTTGCTGAAGGGATGATAATTTCTTCGGTAGGGTTGGTTTCATGCAATAAGGTTGGCGAAATCGGTGTTTCAATTCCAATTTCCAATGTACCGCATCCGGTGAAAAGGATTGCTATGCCAAGGATAATGGCAACAAATGCTGATGAGAATTTTAAATTTATCATGAGACAAAATTTCCAAATTGAACGATAAAGTTGAATTACCAGTTAATCACAGCAACTATAACATTTTCATGTCACCAAGGGGTTTTTCAGATGTCACAGAATGGTAACCAAACGTGACATAAGAGCATAATTTTGTTTTCTGAGATCGATTAAGATTCATCAAATGGAACAAACCTTGTTGGAACGACGTTTATTGTATTGTATGTTCATTCTAAGGAGGAGTGAAAATGAGTTGGAAGAAGCTGATCATCGTTATCTCGTTACTATTAATCTCCGCTTGCGCTGAAAAATCATCCATGGATGAATCCACTGGTGGAGAGGCGCAGGTAGAACAGGAGCCTGTTGACACGGAGCTTGTTGAGGAGGGATTAGTAGATAGCAACCTGGTCAACCGAGAGTGGTTTTTGAATGCGCTTGATGGAGAGCCGTTGATCGAGGGCACGAATATCATCCTGGCATTTACCGAAAAATCTTATTCAGGTTTTGCAG
>CALBUI010000292.1 GCA_937968125.1 uncultured Anaerolineales bacterium
TATTGTCGGTGCTGTTATCAGTATATCGATTTTTTCTGATGTGCCCCCAGCAGTCCTGCTGGGAGGCGTTGGCGCCTGGCTGGCAGTCCTTCTGCTGATTTTTAGGGATACGATATTGGCTTTTCTGGCTAGCGTTCAAATTTCTACTCAGCAGCTGGTTAAAGATGGCGATTGGATAGAAGTGCCCAGTTATGATGCCAATGGCATCATTTCTGATATCAGCTTAAATGCGATCACGGTTCGCAATTGGGACAACACCCTCACCGTGATCCCGACATACAAGATCGTCGATGTGGCTTTCCGAAATTACCGCGGCATGGAAGAAAGTGGCGGGCGCCAGATAAAGAGGTCAGTCTTATTTGATGTCAACTCGATTAAGTTTTGTGAATTAAGTTTGTTGGAAAAATTGGGTAGGTATGAGTTAATTGCAGATGTGGTTAATGAACAAATAGAAAAAGTTAAAGAAAGTCAACTTGAGAGGGCTGATCCACTAGACTTCCCCTTCGATGGTCCCCATTACACCAATTTAGATTTATTCATTAAATATTTAAGAGCCTACCTGAAAAGCAGGCCGGATTTGCATCAACGGCGGCTAACCGTGATTCAAACTTCGGATCCAGGTCGGGATGGCATCGCGGTACAGATGTTTACCTACACAAAGGCTACAGGCTGGATAGAGCATGCAGCTACACGGGACGAGATAATGGTTCATCTTCTGGCCGCTGCACCATACTTTGATTTGAGAGTATTCCAGGATCCAACGGATATTGAATTAGTAACCATGGACACCCAAAGAAGTTTCGACTAGCGTATGGAATTCTATTACCTTGTAGATCTGATCATTGCCTTCATTCCGGCTAACCTTCACAGAAGGTTAATGTGAAGATCCAAATTGAAATGTAGGTTGGATTCCGATCACCTTCGACACGCTTAACCACCTGATTCGAGGTTTGCCCAGCAATTTTATCCTGTCTGGCATTAATTTATATTTTCGCTGCGGAATGGATATAATTGTATGTATTCGTCAGCAATTATGGCGATCAACGCCTGGCATACTTTCCTGGTATGAAAGGATCAGGAGTTAATAAAATGAACCAAACCGAAGCAAGTACATCAATCGATTTCATCCGCACGATCATCAATGAGGACATGGAATCGAATAAGTATGCTGGTCGTGTGCATACCCGTTTTCCACCTGAACCGAATGGGTATCTGCATATCGGGCATGCGAAATCGATCTGCCTCAATTTCGGCGTAGCCAATGAATACGATGGCTTGGGCAACCTGCGCTTCGATGATACCAATCCAACCAAGGAAGAAACTGAATACGTAGAATCGATCCAGGAAGATGTCCGCTGGTTGGGGTTTGACTGGGATGACCGACTTTTTTACGCTTCGGATTATTTCGATCAACTTTATGAGTACGCGGTCCAGTTAATCAATAAAGGTGTTGCCTATGTTGACGATTTGAGCGCGGACGATATCCGAGCCTACCGTGGGACGTTGACTGAACCCGGGAAGGACAGCCCTTACCGAGAACGATCGATCAATGAGAATCTGGACCTATTTGAGCGGATGAAAGCAGGAGAGTTTCCGAATGGCTCGCGCACATTGCGCGCAAAGATCGACATGGCTTCACCGAATATCACCATGCGTGATCCGGTACTCTACCGCATCTTGAAAGTATCTCACCACCGGACAGGGGATAAGTGGGTCATCTACCCGATGTATGACTTCACCCACTGTTTATCAGATTCAATTGAAGGTATCACGCATTCGCTGTGCACACTTGAATTTGAGAATAACCGGGCCTTATACGATTGGGTGCTCGATCAGTTAGAGGTCTACCACCCACAGCAGATTGAGTTTGCTCGTCTCAATCTGAGCTATACGGTGCTCAGTAAGCGTAAACTGCTGCAGCTGGTCGAGGATGGGGTGGTAGAAAGCTGGGATGACCCCCGCATGCCAACCTTATCTGGACTGCGCCGCAGAGGGTACACGCCCCAGGCGATCCGCGATTTTTGTAATCACATCGGGGTTTCGAAGACCAACAGCATTATCGACATAGCTTTGTTAGAGTTTTTCATCCGTAAGGATTTAAACACGCGTGCACCACGCAAGATGGGAGTCTTGCGACCATTAAAAGTTGTCATCACAAATTATCCTGAAGGCCAGGTAGAGGAATTGCAAGCGATCAACAATCCTGAGGACGAAAGTATGGGTACCCGCCAGGTACCTTTCTCAAGAGTGTTGTATATCGAGCAGGATGATTTCCGTGAAGTCCCACCGCCGAAATACCGCCGGTTGATTCCGGGACGCGAGGTGCGCCTGCGCTATGGTTATTTCATCACCTGCCAGGATGTGATCAAGGATGAGGAGACAGGCGAGGTGATCGAGCTGCGCTGCACCTATGATCCGGAGACGAAGGGTGGCAACGCCCCCGATGGTAGAAAAGTGAAGGCCACCCTGCATTGGGTCTCTGCCGATCATGCGGTTGAAGCCGAAGTGCGCCTCTATGATCGGTTATTCAATGCCAATAATCCGGATGAGGTTGAAGGTGGGCAGGATTTCAAATCGAATTTGAATCCTGATTCGCTTGAGGTCTTGAAGGGTTGTTATGTCGAAGGTAGCCTGGCGGATGCTGAGCCTGGGATCACCTACCAGTTCGAGCGGCAGGGTTATTTCACGGTGGATTCCAAAGATTCAAAAAATGGCAGTTTGGTTTTCAACCGCACGATTTCCCTTCGCGATACGTGGGCCAAGATCGAAAAATCAAGGAAGAAGTGAGTCGATCGACAACAGCGGAATGTGATGTGTTGGTAAGGGAGATTAGCTAACTGCACTCTGAGCGGAGCGTAGCCCCCCGGTCTCGCCAGGGGCGAGGGCAGTCGAAGAGGCTACTTCTCAAATCTTCTATAAGATTGATGGAATTGAACTAACTGACCTTAATCCGTCATTGCAGCGAGAGTCTCTTGAGCATCTAGGATGCGCTCGAGGACGGCCTCTTTTCCGATGATAGCCATGGTCTCGAACAGGGGTGGACTGACATTTCTTCCAGTCACTGCGACGCGTAAAACACCAAACAGCTGTCCCGCTTTCAACCCCAGTTCATCGGCGAGGGCGCGCATGGGGTCTTCAGCTGTCTCGTGATTGATTTCAGGTAAATCTGCCAATATCTGGTAAGCCTGTTGAGCTGCCTCAGCAGATTCAGCTGGGGTCATTTTCTTGCCCATCAGGGCTTCCGGTTCAGGATAGACTTCGTCTTGGAAGAAGAAACCACCCATCTCTGGGGCGTCTTCGAGGGTAACAATGCGCGGCTGGATCAGAGGCGCAACCTGAAGCAGCTTCTCATCTTGAACAGCATAACCAGCCTCTACAAAAAATGGCTTGATTCTTTCAGCAAGGTCTGGAATGGAGAGGTTGCGAATATGCAAACCATTAAAATGGTCGAGCTTTGAAAAATTAATCGCCGCCGGTGAAGGGTTGAGGCGGTCGATGTCGAATTTTTCCACCAGATCATCCAGGCTGAAGAATTCTGTGTGGTCATCGTAACTCCAGCCCATTAAAGCAGTCCAATTTAGAACACCTTCCGGAAGATATCCCAATGATCTCAAATCGGTTAAGAAGATCGATTTACCATCTTTAATTAATTGCGAAGAATCCCGTTTGCTCATTTTGCCTTTACCGCTCGGCTTGAGAAAAACGGAGAGATGGATCCAATCCGGTTCCTGCCAACCGAAGGCGCGAATGATATGTGCATGCAGGGGGAAAGTCGGCAGCCATTCCGACCCACGAATCACGTGGGAGATGCCCATCAGGTGATCATCAACCATTGCAGCCAGGTGGTACAGTGCCAATCCGTCAGATTTCACGATGATGTAATCGTCAATATTTTGGTTTTCGACAGTGATGTCGCCCCGGAGTCGATCTTGTACGGTGATCGTTCCTTCTGTAGGGGTTTTAAAGCGAACCACATGCGATTCACCATTCGCGACTCTCTGGGCTGCTTCACTTTGA
>CALBUI010000293.1 GCA_937968125.1 uncultured Anaerolineales bacterium
CCAAATTGTAGCCGTTTTTTGTCTGGTTGACGATATTTTGAAAGCAATGAGACACCGAGAAGATGAGCAATGCCAAATGAGCGATGCTGAAGTGATGACCACAGCGATCATTGCTGCGCTTTACTTTGGCGGGAACTATTCTCTCGGAGATTGCATCGCATCAAACCTTTCTTTTTGACCCTGTTCAACGTATTAGGTGAACATTGGAAAGTGTTGAACGAAGAGTCGATCTACGCCATTGATACATTCCCAGTCCCTGTATGTGATAACTATCGTATCCCTAGAGTAAAGCTTTATCAGGGAGAGCAGTATCGAGGCTACATTGCCAGCAAGAAACGCTACTTCTTTGGCCTCAAACTACATCTGATGGTTACACAAGCTGGTCAACCAGTGGAACTCATGCTTTCTCCAGGCAGTTTCTTCGATGGCACAGGATTATATGCTTTCGATTTCGATCTTCCAGAAGGATCTCAGGTCGTTGGTGATAAAGCCTACAATAACTATGCCGTTGAAGACATGCTGGATCCAGCGGGTATTCACCTAAGCCCTTTTCGTAAAAAGAATTCAAAGCGCCCTGTTCCTCCTTGGGTTCATTACCTGCAGTTCCATTACCGCAAAATGATTGAAACCACCGGTAGTTTGTTCAGTAATCTTCTGCCCAAAAAGATCCATGCTACTTCTTCTTTGGGCTTTGAACTCAAGATTATGTTGTTCTTATTAGCATGTTCTCTCAACTTCCTTTTTAAGGTAGCAACTTAGGTTATATATATATTAATTGAGATCCAGAGGTGGAAATTATAGGATTTGTTGATCTCATATCCATTCAATCAAGCTAGTTTTGGAATTGAGCTTATCAGGAAGGTTTTGGGAAAAAATCCAATACAAATCTTATAGATTAAGGGGTGAAACCTGGTAAGATTTGGGGGATTTACTACGTCTATTCCTTTGAGAGATAAAAGAAAAACTCGACTTGATTTATATCGAATCAGGTTTGTTGACATGGAGGATAAAATGCTAAACAACGACTCAGAACTAAACTTGGCCTGGATGAACAATATTTCCGTTGGAGAGGATATTGAGGATAGGGGAAATGGCCACAATCCGGATGAAAAAATCTCAACTTCAGCTGAGAAAGAGAACATTGAAGCAGCAGTCCGCAGTATCTTAGCCAATGTAGGCGAGGATCCTGAAAGACAGGGATTGGTTGGGACACCTGATCGAATTGCCCGTATGTACGATGAAGTATTGGGAGGATACAATGTCGATCTCGAAAAACTTGTCAATGGCGCCCTTTTCGATGTGGCCTATGACGAGATGATCGTCGTAAAAGATATCGAATTTTATAGTATGTGCGAACATCACATGCTACCATTCTTTGGAAGGGCTCATGTGGCCTATATTCCTTCGGAGAAAGTGATTGGATTGTCGAAAATTCCTCGGATTGTAGAAATGTTCGCTCGTCGCTTACAGGTGCAGGAGAGGATGACGCGTCAGATTGCTGATACGGTTGATGAGATTCTCAATCCCCAGGGTGTTGCTGTGGTGATTGAAGGCAATCATATGTGTTCAATGATGAGAGGCGTCAAAAAGCAGGAAGCATCGATGGTCACCAGCGCTATGCTAGGCTGTTTCCACAAGAGTGATAAGACAAGAAATGAATTTCTCAGTCACTTGCGGGGAACCAGATAAAAGATAAATAAAATAGCTAGCAAATTATTTTAGTCAAAACAAGAACGACTACTGGGATCAGCCAGTAGTCGTTTTTTTAGTATCATTTTGGAAGAGTAATTCAAAAACCACTTCAATTACAATGTAATTTATAATTTGTGGGCTTGGATAAAATAACAAAACGGTCTCTATAGATAAATAACATGAAGTTTTTCAGAACCACACTCGAGACATGCGAAAATGCGAATGGGATGGTAGTCGTCATTGATGTACTGCGTGCGTTCACGACTGCCGCTTATGCTTTTCACCAAGGAGTTGAAGATATTCGTTTGGTCAGTACAATTGATGAGGCCATCAATCTGAAAGAGAGAATTCCAGGTTCACTCCTTATGGGTGAGGTGGATGGTCTTCCCATTCCTGGGTTCGATTTTGGAAACTCACCTCCTCAATTTGACAAAATAGATTTAGAAGGTGAGCATTTGATTCAAAGGACTACTTCGGGGACTCAAGGTGTCGTCCGCAGCAGCAATGCAGAAGAATTGTTGGCAGCAAGTTTCTGCAATGCCCGTAAAACAAGCGAATATATCAAATCATTATCACCTTCTGAAGTCACCTTTGTTATAACTGGGATCCGACCTGGAGGGTGGGGGGATGAGGACGCGGCCTGTGCTGACTATATTCAATCGTTAGTTCAAGGAAATAATCCAGATCCATCTCCATATTTGACCAGGGTGCAAAATTCAGCTCCTGGACAGATTTTTCTGGATCCAAATAACGATGACTACCCAATAAAAGACCTGGAATACAGTTTACATATCAATCGATTTGAATTTATTATGCCGGTTGGCAGAGTTAACGGGGATTTACTCATGATCGCACGTGATTTATAATACTTCACTGGTTTATCCCATAATCAGTTTGTTACTATTTAAAAGAATCATCGATGTATAATCGATGATTGATTACTTCTATCTAGAAGTATCACTTAGTTAGGGCGAAGCCATTAACTGTAAAGAGGAATTATGGAGCGAAAAGAGACGCATTTTGGACGGAGCATATTGTTTGGGGGTCTGGCTTTTGGATTAGGCGGTGCGATCGGATATTTCGCTTTATATCTCATGATTCGCAGTCAACTGCTCAATTACCCATTGAGGTTAGTTCCAGAAGGACAACCTTTAGTGCTTCTGCTGTCCACGATTGTGCTGTTGATAATCGGAATTGGAATCACGACAGGCGCCGGAGGAGCAATTGGTGGGTATGCATTAAGCTCCATCGATCCAATTTATCCTCGTAGAAAATACATATGGCGCACAGCCATCGCAGCTGGGGTGACTCAATCTATTCTGATTTTGCCATTGATTCTTCTCGTAGCAATAATCGCCTTGTACAACAATGGTTTGGACCGGGACGCCAATGGCCAGGTGATTATCTTCGCTATATTTGGCGTCGTGTTTGGGTTGATCTTCGGACTGATTTTGGGTCTTTCAACGGTTGGTTGGCGCCAGGTGTGGCGAATTTTACTGGCAACCATAATCGGATTTGGATTGGGTGGCGCCGCACTTGGTTATGGATTGAGAATGGCGTATTACCCGGCAACTTTGGGACACCCCCTTCCAAACATAGTTATTGTCCTCCCTGTACTTGCCTTCGTATTTTTTGCTGTAGGCGGGATATTTCTGGGATGGGTTTATGAGTGGGTGACTCACTGGCGCGTAGATAATGTGCCTGAAGAGCCTGCCAGGTGGGTGAAAATCGCAGGAGTCATTGCCGCTATATTGGTGGCATATTTCTTAATCTCTAATTATCGCCAATTAATTAAGTTTTTGACGATTCAACCGGCATCTTTATCAACCCAATTATCGATGGAAACTGTTGGTGTTCATTGGAAAGATGAGGGCGCATTATCTCGCAACCTGTCCTCCGACAACGATGCGTTTTATAGTGCATCTGCGAATATTGATGGACTGACGGCCGCTGTTTGGATGGAAGAAATTTCTGATGTCTCAGAAATCTTTATCTCAGATCGAAATTTGGCAAATGATGAATGGTCGTCACCGGTTTCTGTGTCTGGAAACACAGAATTCAGGGCCCTTCATCCTGAGGTAACTGTTGATTCTAATGGTGTCAGCCATGTTGTCTGGTCGCAAGAGACAGAAGGTGGCACTGATATTTTTTATGCAAGCTGTGATGGAGGTGTTTGTCTAGATCCATTTTTGTTGTCAGATTTGAATAACCTTATGTGTGATGGTGAGGAGAGTCTTGAACTGGGTGGTGCGAATGATTGGCCGGTAATCGCGAACAATGGAAACAATAAACTGATGGTCATGTGGAGCAATGCCGGCGGGGTGCTGGTTTATTCAACTTGGGAAATCGGTCAAAATCCGCCAACGACTCCTGCGGGTTGTTTTGTTGGACCCGAAATTAATCCAGATCCCTTTGCTCACATTCATCCTCGATTGAGCGGCGGCTCCGAAGGCTCATTTCATGCCGTTTTCTCTGCAGGTGAAGCAGGTTTAGAAACTGTGTATTCAGTAGACTATTTTGGACCAACATGGGAAGCACCACAATCCTTATCAGGTGGTTTTATGCCCGATATCTTTACTTCCAGTGATGGTTCGATCTATTACACTTGGTGCGATAGCAGCGAAAGAACTCAAATTAAGAATCCAGAAACAGATCTGATCGAAACTATCGAATTTCCTTCCTGCGTCAGCCGGCCATCAATGGCAGAGAACGAGAATGGGGAAATGCACCTGGTTTGGTATTCTAATCAGGTCAGGAATAATGAGAATATTGTTTCCGCAGACAATATAATTTATGAAAGCATCCGAACAGAGAAGGGCTGGTCCGACCCGGCGATTATCGTTCAAACACAGGATATCTCCCTCCCAGTCGTTGCAGGGAGAGGCGGTGGGGATCTGACCGTATTGTGGAGTGAAAATGCAGATGCAGAGTTATATTCTGCTCAACAGCCGATTTATGGTTGTTCAGAAGGTGATTTAGGCCGGATTGGGAAGGTCATTTTGGACGTCGCTCGTACCGGTACATACCGGCCGGAAGGTGACCCAATTCCATTTTGTGGAAATAATTTTATCGGCCTGGTCTATATGCCCAATCCGGATGCTGCGTATAGTCCTCAGAATCCAACCTTGAATGGCGGATTCGATACAATGTCAGAATTGGCGAGTCTTGTTGAGTATGAAGTCCTTTTCTCAGTCATGGAATGGGCATCGACCGAAGGAGAACCCGATTTAAATCCGGGATTTGTCTTCACCAATGAAATTGCCCATTTATACCAACAGATTAAAGAAGATCCTTCGCGGTATCCGAGAGGATTGACCATCCGCATCCTTTTGGGGAATTATCCCGAGCTCTCGAAGCTTGAGTGGGGCGAGCAAATTTGGAATGTGCTTGAGAATCTAAGAGCTGCAGGAGTAGATAAGATGGTCGATTCTGAGTTAGGGTGGAAAGTAGAAGTCGCTAACTATGAGGGAGTATATCCCCACAGCCATACTAAATTTATGATCATCGATGGAAAAACCTTGGTTGCATCAGGCTATAACTATGGGTATTTACATTTTCCATTTGATCATCCGTCCAATAAAGGTGGGGATCTGTTCGATTTGGGTATCGTTGTATCAGGCCCAATTGCGCAGCAAGCATTAATCACATTTGATGATTATTGGCAGGGAGCTGAACAACTATTCTGCCCGGATCTCTCCCCAGACCCAGGATTTTTATGGACTCGTGAGTGCATCCGCAGCGAAGCTCAGGCAATACATGTCCCTGAAGTTATGAAATATTTCAATCCGCTAGTAGATCAAAATTTGAGCAACTCGTTTTCTTTGAACAGAAATATCGAATATAAAGAATCGGATGACGTGATCCTGGCAGTGTTGGAATCAGCCCAGGAATCGTTGGACATATTGGAAGTCAACTTCTCATTAGAGCTGATTTGCGCTCTGGATGCTCTCAACGACAATGTCTGTTCGTATGACAATGCGCTCGATTACATGCAAGCAATCATGGCCTCGGTTGAAGAAAACCAGACCAGAGTAAGAGTTCTGGTGGAGAAGATCAACAGTAATGGCATGGAGAACCGGATTTCGGCAAAGGAATTCACCAGGGAGTTAGAAAGACGCGGTCTCAGTGAATTTGTAGAGATCAGGTTCTTCGAAGGCAGGATGCATTCAAAAGCATTCCTGGTTGATGAAGAAATGCTGTTTGTTGGCAGCCAAAATCTGCATTATAGTGCCTGGGGTGAAGCTGGTTTAGCCGAATACAATCTTGCAACAGACGATCCCCGTGCAGTGGAAACATTCAAGTCTTTATTTGATTACTACTGGGAATCAGGTATCCCCTGGGAAGAGTACAATTAAATTCGTATAGCCGTTTATCTAACAAGTTTTTTTAGTTTACAATGCTGACCTTCGGACAAAAAATCGGACATCAGAACCCAAGTGCCTGTCATTGCGAGCCGCAAGCGCTCTCCTTGCGGCGTGGCAATCTCCCAGTGATGAGATTGCTTCGCAAAAAACGCTCGCAATGACATCCAAAATAGGTTTGTCCGAACTCTT
>CALBUI010000294.1 GCA_937968125.1 uncultured Anaerolineales bacterium
CACCTCCTTCCCACCCGCAATCACCCGGGCAATCCCAACCTTAATTAAAACGAACCGGCTCCCCGTGGCCGGTTTCGCAATTGGCTCCCCAAGAACCCCCCATCTGAACGATAGGCCCATCTAATCGATGGGTGTGCGACCAGGTTAGACCCTTGGTTCAACGCCTCCACGTACTTTTTGATGAATGGTGGCCATGAAATGTACCGATAAGAATCCCACCAATTCGGGCAAACTACCTACCTATTTTAGCACTTAAGTACCCGGCCTTTCAATGACGATCGTCATAATCTTGTATGACATTCGTCTTAGTGAATTCCCGCTTAACAATTTCACAAATGCATCCATAAATTCTCGCCTTGATCAAATCCCCATGGCGTATAATACCCATCTTCGAGAATCAACATGATAGATACTTTTCAAACCGTCGTTTACAAATTGCTTGAGCTCCTTGAGAGCAATGATTCTCCCCAGGTAATAACCAATCCTAATTTCTCAATTGCAGGGGATAGGACTGCAGGAGAAACCCTGCGCCTGATCAACACCACTTTCTTGATCGCCTTATGCGGCGATCATCATCCTGCCGCCAGCGAAGCCAGGGAATACTTGCAGCGTAAGTCCCGCGCGGATCAATGGGGAGAGATCGCTGGATTCTATTTGGAAGCCATCCTTGCCATCGAAAATGAGATTTCTTTGCTCTCCGCCAATAATCCGCAGACTGCAAGCAGGTTGGATCAACTTGCCAGGCAAATTGAGCAAGGAAAAGACAACACCCCCCAGCAGCTGGTTGAGTTGTTCTGGTCGTTTTTCCACCCGGAAGCAACCGGCATTTGGGGCCAAGAAGAATCTCGCATCGCTGCATTGCGCGATAAACGCAAGATCAGGATCACGGAATCAAATCTCAATCCCCTAACAGATCCTGCACGCCAAGTGCTGTTCACTTCCAACGCACTGCTCACCCTGCCCTCAGAGAATACATCTCTTGATGAACTGAATATAGATGCTAGTTTGAGGAAAGAGCTCACCAAAGTGAGGCAGGAAGCTCAGATCTACTGGTACGACCACCCCATCCAGATTGGGGTTGAACCGGAGAAGAATGAGGTCTTATATGGCTTAATAGGTCTGCAGGAAGCTCTTGACTACGAGCTCCAGCAAGGTCATCTCAACGAAGGAGATCAGCTCACCTGCCTGCTCTCTGTATCCGTCACCCACACCGGGCTGCACAGCCTGGCCCGCGAGTATCTCACCACTGAGCTGCAGCGCGGCCATTCACTTCCAGATCTCAGAATCTTCGTTTTTACCGAAGACAACTGCCAGGATTTGATCAGGGAGGTATTAGCACCTGCAGCCAGGCATTATCTTGGCGCTGAAAATGCGGAAGAAAAGCTGCATGTATTTGGAGTGGATGGCGCATATGGCCGCCACTACACTTTCCTGAAAGCGATCGCTGCCCTGTGGAATGTGCTCATCGAACCGCAGATCAAAGCGACCTTCAAAATCGACCTGGATCAGGTTTTTCCACAAGAAGTATTGCGAGAATCCACCGGGATGAGCGCTTTTGAGCATCTTAAGTCCCCTCTTTGGGGCGCCTTAGGTCTGGATTCAAATGATCAAACCGTTGAGCTGGGCATGATCGCCGGTGCATTGGTGAATGAAGATGATATCCAGCGGGATTTGTTCACACCCGATGTCTCATTTCCACCATCGGATCGAGATTTTTCATTGGATGAATGGGTCTTCTTCAGCCAGCTGCCACAGGCGCTTACCACCGAGGCGGAAATGATGACCCGTTACGACAATGATGAATTTGATGGACAAAATTCATGTATACAGCGCGTCCACGTCACTGGGGGTACAAATGGGATCCTTGTCGAGAGCTTGAAGCGCTTCCGCCCATTCACCCCATCCTTCATCGGCCGGGCTGAAGACCAGGCCTATATCCTCTCGACGATGGCTGATTCAGACCCTAAGCTTGGCTATCTCCACCAATCCGGCCTGATCATGCGCCATGACAAGCAGGCCTTCGCCCAGGAGGCTATCCAAGCTGCCCAGGTTGGCAAACTGATCGGTGATTACGAGCGCATCCTGTATTTTTCCGCCTATGCACGCGCCATAAACCACGATCTCCACCTTATCAAGGATTACCTGGACCCATTCACTGGCAGCTTCATCTCGTATATTCCCACCACATTGACCTTGCTGCGCTTCGCTCTCAAGGCTGAAGCACTATTTGAAGCTGGCCAATACCAGCTGGGGGAGGAATTTATCGATCTGGGCTCCCAACGCATCAGCCAGGCTATGGAATTTGCCAATACTCGATTGGAGCGGCAATACCAACTGGAACGCGGGGGATGGGCGCTCTATTATGAAACCCTTCTCGCACTTGAAAAAGGCCTCCATGAGGGCGATCCATTCGCTGAAGACCTGCGTCAAAAAGCGAAAACCTTAGTCAGTGAATTGAAGATCCAATTCGAGAACTCGTCATCTTCAAGCGATTGACTTGTAGGGCATCAAGCAGATATATTCTTTCACTCAACCAAATGGGATCGGATTTCTCAGTTAGAATTAAACTGGGAGAATTTGTTTTTCTGTAATATCCTGCTCCCTCTCAATCGATTCATAAAACCTTGTACGATTACATTTTTAATGGAAGAACGAGATAATCTAGAGAAGGCTATTCAGGGACTTGAGTCCCAGAGAGACAGTCTCGGCGATGCAGCTGTCGACGCGGCAGTAGATGTCCTTCGTCAGAGATTGGCTGAATTGGAAAGCTCAGCTCCTGATCGAATTGAGGATCAGGCAGCCGAGCGCAGCGCTGAGCGGCGCGTGGTGACCGTTCTGTTCTGTGATGTCACCGGTTCGACGGCCCTAGCAGAAAGCATGGATCCGGAAACATGGACCGGGATCATGAACGCGGCCTTCGAGCATCTCATTGAGCCGGTCGAGCGTTATGGCGGCACCGTGGCCCGCCTGATGGGCGACGCCATTCTGGCATTCTTCGGCGCGCCGACAGCACACGAAGATGATCCCCAGCGAGCTGTGCTGGCTGGCCTGGCCATCGTTGAAAACATTCTTCCTTACCGGAAAAAGCTACGCGTAGAGAAAGGCCTGGATTTCAACGTCCGAGTAGGCATCAACACTGGACTGGCAGTGGTCGGCGATGTCGGTTCAGAGACCGCCGGAGAATATACCGCCATGGGCGACGCGGTCAACCTCGCCGCGAGGATGGAGCAGACCGCCGCTCCGGGTACAGTGCAGATCACACAGGATACCTATGCGCTCATCGCTCCACTTTTTGAGTTTGAGGAGTTAGGCGGTATCCCGGTAAAAGGAAAGGCTGAACCAGTACTGGCTTTCCGGGTATTGAGCCAGAAATCCGAGCCGGGCAGTTTGCGCGGCCTGACAGAGCAAGGGATCAGCTCCCCCTTTGTCGGCCGACAAAGTGAACTCGAATCTGCCAAAATTGCCCTTGAGCAGCTGGCAGCTGGCCAGGGGGGCATCCTGGCCGTTCTTGGTGAAGCAGGGATTGGTAAGTCGCGGTTGATTACTGAATTAAGAGCCTCAACTCAGGATATTACTGCCCAGTCAAACCTGCTTGAGCAGTCCCCTGAATCAATTTCCTGGTTGGAAGGCCAACCTCTCTCCTACAGCCAGACGATCAGCTATTGGCCTTTTCAACAAATCATGCGCCAATACGCTGGCATCAATGATGATGACGACGAAATTACCGCATTGAGCAAATTAGAAGGAAAAATTCTGGGGCTTTTTCCTGGAGAAACCGCGCAAATATTACCCTATCTGGCCTCAATATTAGCCTTAGAGCTTGGCGGTGAGTACTTCGAACGAGTAAAGTATCTCGATGGGGAGGCACTTGGAAGCCAGATTTACCGTGCCTCCTGGCGATTCTTCCACCGCCTGGCTGAACGATCCCCACTGGTGCTCTTGTTTGATGATTTGCATTGGATGGACGCCTCTTCGGCTGGCTTGCTCGATCATCTCCTGCCGCTTATGGAGCGCGTCCCGCTGCTTTTCTGTGGGTTGAGCCGACCAGATCAGGCTGCGCCTGCTGCGAAGCTGCTCGAAGCAGCCGAAGACAGATTTGCAGACCGGCTCACTGTGATCGAGTTATCTCCACTTACCATCGATGATAGTCATCACCTGGTTCAAAACCTGCTGGAGATTGACGGACTCCCTGATAAATCCCGAGCGATGATCCTGGAAAAAGCAGATGGTAATCCCTTCTATCTGGAAGAGATTGTGCGTGAATTGATCGATGAAGGCGCCCTGGTGCGGGATTCTTCAACCGGTCATTGGCAGGCGACTAAACGTATCACTAACGTCCACGTTCCAGATACTATCCAGGGGTTGCTTATTGCCAGGATCGATAGGCTGGATGAAAACCTTAAGTATGTGGTCCGTCGGGCAGCAGTCATTGGTCGTGCCTTCCTCTACCGGATTTTGAGCGCGGTCGTTGGAGATGAGCGTCCGCTGGAGCATGAGCTTATACAACTTCAGACTGCTGAGCTAATCCAGGAACTCCAGCCTCTCCCCGAACTGGAATACATATTCAAGCATGCCCTGGCCCAGGAAGCTGCTTATGAGGGCATATTAATCGAAGAAAGGCGCGCAGTGCACGCGCGGGTTGGATCTGCAATCGAGAGACTGATGGCGAATCGCCTGGAAGAATTCTATGGCCTTCTGGCGTACCACTACTCTGCAGCTGAGCAGTGGGAGCAGGCCCAAGAATACTTGTTTAAGGCTGGAGACCAGGCAGGTCGTATGGCTGCGGACGCGGAGGCATTAGCCCTCTATCACCAGGCGATGGAAGCCTACAACCTGGTGCGTGGCGACGAATGGGAACCACTTGAAAAAGCCCGGCTGGAAAGAAAAATTGGGGAGGCATTTTATCGCCTGGGAAATTACGGCCAGGCCCGCGCGTACCTAGAAAGATCGCTAGCCCTGCTGGGTGAAAATCTACCTGACTCCAAGTGGGGTGTACGTCTGTCAATTGCAAGTGCTCTCTTAAGACAGGCTGGACACCGGTTCTTCCCGAGTTGGTTTGTGCGGCCAATGAGCGACTCGCCCAATGAGATCGCTGAAGAATTGTACAAATCGGCTGATGCCCTGGGTTGGATTGAAGGGGTTGCAGATGTTGAACGATTATTACTGCTCTCTGTCAGGGTGTTGAATGCCAGCGAGAAATGGGGTAACGCATTTGGTAGTTCTTATCTGGCTTCAACGCTAGCTGTTGCATTTGACCTCCTGGGTTGGCAGAGCCTTGCAGAACCATATTATCAGCTCGCCCGCAAGTATTCGCAGTACACCGATCCCGTTCGTCTCGGATTCCAGTTGGAATGGAGCAGAGCGCTTCACTACAACATCAATGCAGATTTTACGAAATCACTAGAACATGCCCGTCGGGGGGTCGAATTTTCCCAAAGCACGGGAGATGTGCGATCCTGGGGTGCCGTGATGGACTTATCCACCTGGTCTCACCTTACTGAAGGGAGAATGGCGGAGGCAATCGCCACCAGTCAGGAAATGATAGAGGTAGCTGAAGAAGGATCAGATCTCCAGGTACTTTGCTGGGGATTGATGGGACGCGGCGTCACAATGAAACGACTCGGCAAGATTGATGAGGCGATTAGCTACCTCGAACGTGCCATCGAAGTCGCTGAAGAAGTACCCGATTACCACACCCAGGTAGCGGCCAGTGGGTGGTTGGGCCGCTGTTATGTTGCTATAGGAAATTCAAAACAGGCATTAACCAAATTAGAAGCGAGCCAACAAGTTTTATCAAACCAAAGCATTGTCATGGAGATTGCCATCCTGGGAGATGGTTTATCAGAAGCCTATTTAGCTCAAGCTGAGCTCTCCACTGGTAAAGAGCGGCAAGCGTGGTTACAGAAGGCGAAAAGATCTTGCCAGGAATCCTTACAGGCCGCCAGAAGATACCGGCCGCCAATGTTAGATGCCCAACTGCTGCGTGGTCGTTATGAATGGTTGATCGGCAATTCTTCTGCAGCCATAAATTGGTGGGATAAAGCATTGCAAGAAGCTGAACATAATCGGGATCCATATGGAGAAGGCCTAGTTCATCTTGAAATCGGGAGTCGCATGGGGCATCGCGATCAATTAGAGCAGGCAATCCCCCTGCTGGAAAAAGTCGGGGCGGAGTTTGAGTTGGCGCAGGCAAAGGAAGCTCTAACAAAAATCGGCGAAAGTTGATTTTGGCCTGATCAGCTTCCTACTTTAGCCATAAACCACACTTCACACACCACAATTTTAAAATCTGATAATCGGTCTTCGATGAATATCTAAAGCCAATCTCAGCGTTCATCTGGTATGATTATTTACGAGTAATTTGACCTTAATGGGGAGTTTCCAATACTCATGGACAGACGAGAAGAGCTTGAACTAGCGATTTCACAGATCGAAGCTCAAAGAGAAGACCTTGGCGATGCAGCCGTCGATGCCTCGCTGGTTAAACTCTATCGAGAACTCACTGAGATAGATAAATTAGAAATTGAAGCGCGCACAGAAACCGAGACGCCCGAACATGTCACTGATCGCCGGGTAGTAACGGTACTGTTCTGCGACGTCACCGGTTCGACTGCCCTGGCAGAAAGCATGGACCCGGAAGCCTGGACTGGGATCATGAACTCCGCCTTTGAGTACCTGATCGAGCCGGTTGAGCGTTACGGCGGCACGGTGGCGCGACTGATGGGGGATGCTATCCTGGCTTTCTTTGGGGCGCCGACCGCCCACGAAGACGACCCCCAGCGAGCCATCCTGGCTGGCCTGGCTATCGTCGAGAACATCACCCCCTATCGGGAAAAGCTGATCAAAGAGAAAGGAATTGACTTCAATGTCCGCGTGGGCATCAACACCGGTTTAGCCGTGGTGGGGGATGTCGGCTCGGAATCTGCCGGCGAATATACCGCCATGGGCGATGCGGTTAACCTGGCTTCCAGGATGGAGCAGACCGCCGCGCCAGGCGCTGTCCAGATCGCCCAAGACACATACTCACTGGTCGCTCCACTATTTGATTTCAAGGAGTTAGGAGGCATACAAGTCAAGGGCAAGAGTGAGCCCGTGCTCGCCTACCAGGTTCTGGGCCGAAAAGCCGATCCCGGCAGCCTGCGCGGCCTGACCGATCAAGGCATCAGCTCGCCCCTCATCGGCCGAGAACGTGAATTTGCTGCTACCCAAGGTACCTTATCCCGTCTGATAGAGGGTGAGGGAGGTATCCTCTCCATCATAGGCGAAGCTGGCATCGGCAAATCCCGTTTGATGGCCGAACTCCAAAAAAGCCTGGTAAGGGACTATTCAGGATTTACCTGGTTAGAAGGCTACACCCTGTCATACGGCCAGACCATCAGCTATTGGCCTTTCCAGGAAATCCTCCGCTCATATGCCGGTATCAACGAGGAAGATAGTGAGGTTGACTCCTGGCGTAAACTTGAAACGCACTTGCGCGATTTATTCTCAGAGGAAATGGTTGAGGTCCTGCCCTACCTGGCCAGTCTCTTAGCTATCGAGGCGCGCGGCGATTACGCGGAACGTGTTAAATACCTGGATGGCGAAGCGCTCGGACACCAGGTCTATCGCGCCACGCGGCTGTTCTTCCGACGACTGGCGGAACAGCAGCCTCTGGTGCTCGTGATAGAGGATCTTCACTGGATAGACAGCTCTTCGGCTGGCTTGCTGGAACACCTTCTGCCCCTGGTTAAGCGCGTACCACTGCTGATATGTGGGGTGAGCCGGCCTGAACCAGAGACTCCAGCTGCTCACTTGCGCGAAATTACTTCCGGTGCATACGCGAATTGGTACACCGAATTAACGCTGACACCGCTATCAGATATCGACAGCAGTCGAATGTTCCACAATTTACTGGAAATTGACGATCTGCCGACGTACATTCAGCAGACGATGGTCGCTAAGGCCGATGGCAATCCCCTATTCCTGGAAGAGATAGTGAGAGAACTCATTGAGTCTGGAGCACTAGTGCAAGAAACGGCAACAGGTCGCTGGCAGGTTACTCAACAAGTAGAGAAAGTTTCCGTGCCTGATACAGTTCAAGGGTTGATCAATTCACGCATCGACCGCTTGGATGAAAATCTCAAGCGCGTGGTGCGCCGGGCGGCGGTCATCGGGCGCGCCTTCCTCTTCCGGGTATTGAACGCCGTCCTTGAGGAGGAACGTGAACTGGAGGGGCAGCTGGATCAACTTGAGAACATAGAGTTAATCCGCGAGAAGCAGCGCCTTCCCGAGCTGGAATACATCTTCAAACATGCCTTGGCCCAAGAAGCAGCCTACGATAGTATCTTGCTTCAAGAACGGCGTGATATGCACGCCCGGGTAGGGATCGCCATTGAGAGACTTATGGCGGATAGGTTGGAAGAATTCTACGGACTGTTAGCTTATCACTACTCGTCTGCTGAGCAGTGGGAGAAAGCTCAGGAATATTTGTTCAAAGCTGGTGACCGTGCAGGCAGCATAGCAGCCGATGCCGAGGCGCTGACCCTTTATCGTAAGGCAATGGAAGCTTATGCCCGGGTACGTGGGGAGGATTGGGAGCCAATTGAACGCGCCCGTTTGGAACGAAAAATCGGAGAGGCATTTTTCCGACTGGGCGACTTCAACCAGGCGCGTACTTATTTGGAACGTTCGTTGGCGTATTTAGGAGAAAGTTTACCTACCTCCCCTTGGGGAACGCGCCTGGCTATCGTTGGGGCTCTCCTTACCCAATTCGGTCACCGTCTCTTCCCAAGTCGATTTGTGAGATCCACGAGCAGCCCGCCCGATCCTGCAGCCGAAGAGATCTACCAGTCCGCCCTGGCCCTTACCTGGATTGAAGCAGTATCAGATTTTTATCGCTGGTTGTTGGTTTCCATTAGTGCATTGAACGCTACAGAACGGGGTGGGTATGCCCACGGTAGTGCCTACCTTGCTTCTTTCATGTCATCGGCTTTTGAAGCTGTCGGTCAGCATAGACTTGCCGAAAGGTATTTCCGCCTGGGCACAGATTATTCCCAGCAGGTAGCACCATACCGCCCGATTTTCCAATTGGCCTGGAACCGATCATTTCACTATAATTTTCAGGGCGATTTTGATAAGTCGCTTGAATACGCCCTCCAAGGATTAGAAATTGCCGAGAGCACCGGTGATTTGCGCAATTGGGGAACCGCCATGGATTTAGCTGCTTGGGCTCATCACATACTCGCCCGGTTTAACGAATCCGTTGAGATCAGACTGGAGATGATTTCGGTCGCCGAAGATGGTTCTGACCCGCAGGTCCTCTGCTGGGGATACCTTGGACTTGGCGCCACCCAAATCCGCCTTGGGCAGATAGACGAGGCGATTAGCAATTTGCATCGCGCTGTAGAAGTTGCTCAAGAGGTGCCCGATTACCACACTCAACTGAGTGCCGAGGCGTGGATAATTCGCTGCTTCCACGCCAAAGGGGAGTTGGAAGAGGGGTTTTCTATGCTAGAAAACATGCAGGAATTGTATTTGGCTCATGGCATCGTTGTCGACCTCCCTTATATTGGCAACAGCACCTCAGAAACTTATTTGGAGGCGGCAGAACGTTCGACTGGCAAAGACAGGCAGAAATGGCTGAAGAAAGCTCGAAACTCCTGCCGGGAGGCCTTGAAATACGCCAGGGTTAACCGCCCCCCCTTACCCGATGCCATGCTTTTTCATGGACGTTATGAGTGGCTGCGGGGAAATACTTCCTCGGCCAAGAAGTGGTGGCGAGGTGGTTTGGAAGAGGCTCAACGCCAGCGCAACCCATTCATGGAGGGGACAATCCA